>NZ_JAAKZZ010000509.1 GCF_011045075.1 Streptomyces boncukensis | reverse complement strand
CAGCGGGCCGGGAGAACACAGGAGTCCATCCGGCGCCCACGCGGCCACCGCGAAACCCATCCACATCAGTCAGTCCAGCAGCCCTTCACGGGGCTGCCCTGGAACCGCCTACTCACGAATTAGGAGGACCGACGCCGGGTTCCTGGCGTACCAGACGCGGTTCGCGAAGTTCTTCCTCTCCATGCTCTATCTGAACGCCGTCTACCAGCGGATGGCCGAGGAGGGCCCGGCGCTCCTGGACGAGGGACACGGCCTCCGTGCCGACCGCGTCGCCGAACTCGTCCGGAACAGCACCGGGCTGGACACCGCGGAGAACGTTCAGCGGCTGGAGGTCCTGGACCGCTCCTACCGGAAGCTCGGCGGCCGGTACGCCGCCTTCGCCGAGACCCTCGCCCCGCGCCGCGCCCGACTGCTGGACGAGGCGCGGCAGGACATGGCGGACTTCGCACGGCTGATCGAAAGCTGGGAACCGCTGATGCGGGCGAGCGACTCCGTCGGCGTTCCCGCTCCCCGGCGGTAGCCCGCACAGGCCACGACAGGGCAGGAACCATGTACGTCACCACACCGCTGCGCGAGGCGCTGGCGGCCGCCAGCGAGGACCAGATCGTCTACGACCTGCCGGGCATCGCCGGGCGCTACGCCGCGCTCACCCGCGAACTCCCCGGCGTCTCCCTGCGGTTCGCCATGAAGGCGTGCCCGCTGGACGAGGTGCTCACACTGCTGGCCGGCTGCGGCGCTGGCTTCGACGCGGCGAGCCCCCAGGAGATCGCACAGGCCCTCGGCGCCGGCGCGCCCGTCGAGCGGATCCACTACGGCAACACCATCAAGTCCGACCGGAACATCGCGGAAGCGCACCGCCTGGGCATCCGCGACTACGCGACCGACTGCGTGGAGGACGTCCTCGCCATCGCCGCGCACGCGCCCGGAGCGCGGGTGTTCTGCCGGCTGGCCACCGACGGGGAGGGCGCCCTGTGGGGCCTCAGCCGGAAGTTCGGCTGCGCGCCCGGCGACGCGCTCACCGTGCTGGAGACGGCGCGGGCCACGGGCCTGACCCCCGCCGGGCTGTCCGTGCACGTCGGCTCCCAGCAGATGACGGCCGAGGCGTGGCAGGCCGCCTTCGACCGCCTCGCGGACGTCCTCGCGGCGCTCGGCCGGCGCGGCATCCACCCCGACCACATCAACCTCGGGGGCGGACTCCCCGCCCTCGGCTACCGCGACCGGTACGGCAGGCCCCTGGAGCCCCCGCTGGACAAGATGTTCGCCGTCATCCGCGAGGGCATGCGGCGGCTGAGAGCGGTCGCACAGAGCCCGCTGGACTTCCGGATGGAACCGGGCCGCCATCTGGTCGCCGACCACGGCGCCATACGCGCCCATGTCTCCCGGCTGTCCGCACGCCGGCAGGCCGGCGGAGAGCGCCAGCACTGGCTCTATCTGAGCTGCGGGAAGTTCAACGGCCTGTACGAGATGGACGCCCTGCAGTACACCCTGGAGTTCCCGGCACACCGCGCGCGCGGCGACACGGAGCGCGTCCCCGCCGTCGTCGCGGGCCCCACCTGCGACAGCGACGACGCCTACGCACACGAGCGCGCCCTGGTGCGCGTCCCCCGGGACGCCGCCTCGGGGGACCCGGTCTGGATCCTCTCCTGCGGCGCCTACGCCACCAGCTACACGACCCGCGGCTTCAACGGCTTCAGCCCGCTCCCGCACACCTGGATACGCGACAGCGCGCGGGGCGGGGCGGACGGATGAGCGGCGACATACGGCTGCGCCCGCTGCGGTGCGGCACCGACTGGAGCGGCGTCGCCGCGCTGGAGGCCCGGGTCTACGGTCCGCTGGGCCTGTCCGAGGGCCGGGCCGCGCTGGAGTCGCGCGGGCGGGTGTCGCCGGACACCTGCTTCGTCCTGCACCGGGGGGCGCGGGTGGCGGGCTATGTACTGGCCCTGCCCTACCCGCCGTTCCAGTGCCCCGACCTCGAGCACGTGGAGGAGTGCGCCACGGAGCCCGCGCGGTCCGCGTCGCAGTCCGCGCGGTCCGTGCAGTCCGTGCAGTCCGGGCAGTCCGTGGGGGACGCCGTCCGCCACAGCCGCAACCTGCATCTGCACGACCTGGTCGTCGCCGAGGACCTCCGGGGCCGCGGCCTGGCCCGGCGCCTGCTGCGCCACCTGACCGCGACGGCGCGGGCGCGGCGGTACGAGCGGATGTCCCTGGTCGCCGTCGCGGGCAGCGCGCCCTTCTGGGCGGCACGCGGATTCCACACCGAGCGGGGCATCGCCGTCCCGGACAGCTACGGCGCGGATGCCGTCTACATGTCCATGGCGATGGCACACGACGAGAAGGCGGACAAGACTGATGCACACACTGCCCTCCCGCGCTGACGCCCCGGACGCCCCGGACGCCCGCGACTTCCGCCGGGCGCTGCTGGCCATCGCGGCGCTGTTCTGCGCACTGGGCTTCCAGTACGCGACGTGGGCGGCCCGGCTCCCCGCTCTCAAGTCCCGGCTGGACCTGACCGAGGCCGAGCTGGGCCTGCTGCTGATGGCCTGCGGCACCGGCGCGGCGATCTCGTTCCCGCTCGTCGCCGTGCTCACCCGCCGGCTGGGATCGCGGCGCCTGGCCCTGCTGTCCGCCCTGTTCCTCGGGCTGCTGCTGCTCGCGCTGGCCGCCGCGCCGAACTACCCCGTCGCCCTGGCCGTCATCTGCGCCGACGGCATCGGCGTCGGGTGTCTGAACGTCGCCATGAACGCGCAGGGAGCCGCTCTCGAATCCCGCTACCGGCGCACCGCGATGTCCCGGCTGCACGCCACCTTCAGCGCGGGCTCGCTCGGTGCCGCGCTCCTCGCCTCCGGCATGACCGCGCTGACCTCGTCGCTGGCCGCGCACTTCGGGGTCGCCACCGCGCTGGTGCTGCTGCTCACCGCCTGCTCCCGCACCGGGCTGCTGCCCGAGGAGCAGCCCGAGGAGCAGTCCGACGCGCGGCCCGGGGAACAGGAGGCGGCCGAGCGGACGCCGGACGGTACGGACGGGCGGCCCGGCGGGACGACCCGCCGCAGGATGCCGCTGCCCACCCGCGTCACCGTCTGGATGGGCTGCGGCATGGTGTTCGGCACCGTGGCGGAGGGAGCGATGAACGACTGGTCGGCGCTCTATCTCAAGGACGTCGCCCACGCGTCCTCGGGCGTCGCCCCCCTGGGGATCGCCGTCGTCTCGGTCATGATGGTGCTCGCCCGGCTGTTCGCCGACGGCTGGCGCAGCCGGTGGGGCGACGGCCGGGTGGTCCGCGTCGGCAGCGTCCTGGCGGGCGCGGGGCTGGCGTTCGCGCTCGTCTCCGGAGGCGTGGCCCCGGCCCTGATCGGCTTCGCCTGCATGGGCCTGGGTATCGCGGCCGTCACTCCGTGCGTCTATGTGGCCGCCGCCCGCCAGGGCTCGGACGCGCTCGCGCTGGTCGCCGCCATGGGCACGACCGGCCTGCTCGCCGGGCCCCCGCTGATCGGCTTCATCGCGAGCGCCAGCAGCCTGGTGTGGGGGATGGCCGCCGTCGCCGTCTCCGCCTCCCTCGTCTCCCTGTGCGCCCTGCGGATCCGCTGGCCCGCGCCGGCCGAGTGACGCGCCCCTCCGTTGTCAGTGGTGCCCCGTAGCGTGTGAGGAGTCGGGGACACCAGGGATCGGCAGATCGGCAGCGGAGCGGAGGCGGGGCGCGTGGCACGAGCGGAGCCGGAAGCGGCGGACCTCGTCCGCCGCGCCGCTGTCTTCCTGCCGGCCGCGGTCCCGCGCGAGGGGCGGGTGGCGTTCTGGTGGCCGGACGCGGCACCGCCCCCGGCGGGCCCGGCGGGTGCGGGCGGCGCGCCGCCCGCGGGGGCGGACGAGCATCTCGTCGTCGCCGGGCTGGGGCCCGTGCCGGCGCGGGTGCTGTCCGTCGGCGAGGCGCTGCCCGTGCTGACGCGGGCGCGCACGGCGGACGGGGCCCACCCGGCCGCCGCCTGCTGGGGCGCCGCCGCGCTGCACGCGCTGCGGATGGTGGCCATGGGCCGGCTGGTCGCCGCGGTCGGTGAGGGGGACGTCGACGTGTGGCGGGCCGGACCGCTGGGCGCCGAGGACGCGGCCCAGGTGCGCGGGATCGCCGCGGCCCTCCCGTTCGAGGGGCACGCCGTGCCCGTCGGCGGCGGGTCACCCGAGGAGCCGCTGCTGCCGGAGCCCGAGGCGCTGGTGCGCGCGTTCCTCGACGCGGTCGCCGACGTGCTGCCGCGCACGGCAGCCGCGCCGCTCGCCGCCGGGGAGGCGTTCGCCGGGCGGCGCCCGCAGCGGCTGGGGGAGCGGTTTCCGGCCGCGCGGGAGTGGGCGTCCGAGGTCGCCGCCGAGCTGGACGCGGGCGTGCGGATCTCGCTCCGTGTGGACCTCGCCGCGAACAGGCTGTTCGACAGCGCGGGGGACGCGGAGGAGCGGGGCGCCGTCGCCGCGGCGCTGGTGCAGGTGCACAGCGTCGCCGACCCCACGCTGGTGGCGGATGCGGCGGACCTGTGGCGCGGCGAGGCGGAGTACCTCGGCCCGCGGGCCCGGTCCGGCGCGGTGCTCGCCGTCCGGCGGGCCGCCCGGGTGTGGCCCCCGCTGGGGCGGCTGCTCGACCGCCCGGCCCCCGATGTGCTGCCGCTCAGCGAGGAGGAGACCGACGCGCTGCTGGGCCGCGCCGGGCAGCGGCTCGCCGCCGCCGACGTCGCCGTGCACTGGCCGCGCACCCTCGCCCGCGAGCTGACCGCCGCGGCGACCGTACGGGCGCGCGGCGCGCAGGCGCCCGGCTCCGCGGCCGACAGCTTCGGCTTCTTCCAGGAGGGGCGGCTGCTGGAGTTCCGCTGGCAGCTCGCGCTGGACGGAGAGCCGCTCACCGAGAGCGAGATGGCCGAGCTCGCCGAGACCCACCGCCCCCTCGTACGGCTGCGCGACCAGTGGGTGCTGGTGGACCCCGCGCTCGTCCGCAAGGCGCGCAAGCGCGACCTCGGCCTGCTGTCCCCCGGGGACGCGCTCGCGATGGCGCTGACCGGCACGGCCGAGGTGGACGGCGAGGAGACCGAGATCGTCCCCGAGGGCGCCCTGGCCCGGCTCCGCG
>NZ_JAAKZZ010000508.1 GCF_011045075.1 Streptomyces boncukensis | reverse complement strand
TCCCGGAGGGCTCAGCCGTCCTTGCGCCACACCAGTGCGGCCGAGACGGGATGGTTCCGGAACCGCTCCCACTTCGGCTTCACCGCGAGCCAGCGCTCGTCCACGAGCCCCTCCCGCATCTCGGCCAGCCGCCAGCCTGCGCCCAGCCCCGCCGCGATGTGGTCGCTGAGCAGGTGGACATGGGTGGCGATGGCGACCGGTTCGCCGGACGCGCTGGTGAAGTGGGTGGGCATCCCTGAGGTCATGATGAAGTGCGGGTGGAAGGCGACCACGACGCACAGCGCCTCGGGCGCCGCGAGCCGCCACGCCTCGTCGTAGTAGGGCCGCAGGTCGGGCAGGTGCTCGTCGATCAGCGAGGAGATGACCAGGTCGTAGGAGCCGCCCGGGAGGCCGGAGGTGCGCACGTCGCCCTCGACGAGGTGGTCGTGGGCACCGCGCTCCCGTGCCCGCTCCAGCATCCCGGGGGTGAGGTCCACGCCGTCGATCCCGGGCACCCCGTGCCGCCGCAGCCAGGCGCCGGTGCGGCCGGTGCCGCACCCCAGGTCGGCGGCGCGGCGTACGGAGCGCCAGGCGGGGGCGGTGAGTTCGTCCAGCAGCGCGATGTCCATCGCGTCTTGCACGGTGTCCTCGTAGGTGTCGACCCACTGCCCGTATCCGGTGGCGACATCGACGGTGCGGTAGTTGCGGGTGTCGAAATCGGTGAAGTCCAGCATGCGGGGGAGTATCACCGCAGGAAGGCGCGGCCCGCCAAGGATTTACCCGACCGCTTCCGGTGGCAGGCCCCACCCCGGTACGGGGGCTGGCGGGATCGCGGGCACGGCGCGGGCGGCCGAGGCTGGAGCCCGACCGGATTCCCCGCGGAAGGGAGAGCACCCGATGGCTCCTCTCGCACGGCGCACACTGCTCGGCGCACTGCCCCTGCTCGCCCTGCCCGCCACCGCGGCCGCCGCAACAGCCGCAGCGGCCGCGCCCGCGCGGGCCGCCGCGCCCGCGGCCGGCCGCCCCGGGCAGGGCGCGGACGCCGCAGATGGTGCGGGTGGCGGTGCGGGCGGTGTCGTGGCGGCGCTGGCACGGGCCGCGGAGCCGCTGCGGACCACGTCGCCCCGTGGACCGCTCGGCGATCTACGTCCGCTGGGCGCCGCGATCGGCCGCGTTCCGGTCGTGGCGCTCGGCGAGGCGGTGCACGGCGCGCACGAGATGTTCACCCTCAAGCACCGGGTCTTCCGCTACCTGGTGGAGGAGAAGGGCTTCACCACATTCGCGCTGGAGGCGGGCTGGGGCGCCGGACTGCGGCTGGACGCCTACGTCCGCACCGGTGAGGGCGACCCCCGGGACCTGATGGAACAGGAGTTCGGCGGCGGTGCCTGGCCATGGCACGTGGCGGAGTATCTGGACCTGATCACCTGGATGCGCGCCCACAACGAGCGCCATCCGCGCACCCCCGTCCGCTTCATGGGGAACGACCTGGCCCACCCGCGGATCGACACGGCGCTCTTCGACCACGTACAGCGCTACGTCGCACGCCATCACCCCTCCCTGCGCCGGGAGTTCGGCAGAACGTACGGGGAGCTGCGCCGCTACGCCCGGACCGCCGACCTCGGCGCGCTGCCGCAGCGTGAGCGCCGCCGTCTGGCCGCCCGCGCGCGGCACGCCGTCCGGCTGCTGGCGCCCCGCCGCCCGTCGGACGCGCCGGACGCGCCGGACGCGCACGCCTGGGCGGTCCAGCACGCGCGGGTCATCGCCCAGACCGCCACCGTGTTCGCGTACGACCTCAAGGACCCGGAGCAGACCCGCCGGGCCATGCGCTACCGCGACGAGCTGATGGCCCGCAACACCGCCTGGTGGCACCGGCACACCGGTCACCGCGTGCTGCTCTCCGCGCACAACGGGCACACCGCCTACGAGACCTACGACCCGGAGCACTACCCGGTGAGCCAGGGCGCCTATCTGCGGCGCCTCCTGGGCCGCGACTACCTCGCCGTGGGCACCACCTTCGGGCACGGCAGCGAGGCCGTGCTCGACGACGAGACGGGCGACTGGCACACGGAGACCCACGGTCCGCCGCGCGCGGGCAGCAGCGAGGCCGTCCTCGACAGGGTGGGCACCGTGCTCCCGGCCCGGGACTACCTGCTGGACATGCGCACCGCGCCGCACGCGGCCCGCGCCTGGCTGCACGGATCCCGCCCCACCCGCGACATCGGCCCGCCCGGCGACCCCTACCGTCCGTACGTGCTCGGGCGGGGCCACGACGTACTGATCCATCTGCACGGCTTCCGCCCGGCACGGCCCCTGTAGCATCTGCGGCCTCCGGCCCGGTGGCCCGAGCGGAAGCGGTGACCGGAGGGGGCGGGCCCGGCGCCGCCCCGGAGAACGTGCCGAGCGCCGGGCCGCCGGCTCACCGGGCCGCCGGGCTACCTGGCCTGCCGCCCGGCCCGCGCCAGCAGCAGGTCCCGCTCGCGGGCGTTCCGGGTCAGCGCGGCGGCCCGCTCGAACTCGGCACGGGCCTCCGCGTTCCGGCCCAGCCGTTCGAGCAGGTCGCCGCGCGCGCTCGGCAGCAGGTGGTAGTCCTGCAGCGCGGGCTCCTCCGCCAGCGCGTCCACCAGGTCCAGACCCGCCTGGGGGCCGTCGGCCATGGAGACGGCGACCGCCCGGTTCAGCTCCACGACCGGTGACGGGGCCAGCGCCATCAGCCGGCCGTACAGCGCGGCGATGGTGGCCCAGTCGGTGTCCTCGTACCGCGCCGCGCGCGCGTGGCAGGCGGCGATGGCGGCCTGTACGGAGTACGGCCCCGCCAGCTCGCCGCCCGCGCGGTGCAGGGCCTCGATGCCCCGGTGCATCAGCAGGCGGTCCCATCTGGCCCGGTGCTGCTCCGCGAGGAGCACCGGGGCGCCGTCCGGGCCGGTGCGGGCGGGAATCCGGGACGCCTGGAACTCCAGCAGCGCCACCAGCCCGTGGACCTCGGACTCCCCCGGCATCAGGCCCGCCAGCACGCGGGCGAGCCGCAGCGCGTCCTCGCACAGCGCCGGACGCACCAGGTCGTCGCCCGCCGTGGCCGAGTAGCCCTCGTTGAAGATGAGGTAGATCACCTCCAGGACCGAGGAGAGCCGGGCCGCGCGGTCCTCCGGGCCGGGAACCTCGAAGGGGACGCCGGAGGCGGCGAGGGTGCGCTTGGCACGGACGATCCGCTGGGCGACCGCCGGCTCCGTGGCGAGGAACGCGCGGGCGATCTCCGCCGTGGTCAGTCCGCCGAGCAGGCGCAGCGTGAGGGCGATCCGGGCCTGCGTCGACAGCACGGGGTGGCACGCGGTGAAGATCAGCCGCAGCAGGTCGTCGTCGATCTCCTCCTCGTCCGGCGGCTCCGGCGGCGGAAGGTCCTCCAGCGTCCGTCCGACCTCGGCCAGCTTGCGGGCGTAGGTCTCCCTGCGGCGCACCAGGTCGATGGCGCGGTGCTTGGCGGTGGCCGTCAGCCAGGCGCCCGGCTTCTCCGGTACGCCCGACTCCGGCCACTGCTCCAGCGCCGCCACCAGTGCATCCTGCGCCAGTTCCTCGGCGATGCCCACATCCCGCACGATGCGGGTGAGGCCCGCGATGATCCGGGGGGACTCGATACGGAAGACCGCCTCGACGGTCTCGGCCGCGCTGGTCGCTGTCACGGGCACCCATCAGACCAGCGGCAGGCGCGGCGGACAACCGGAGCCCGTCAGCACCCCCCTTCCTCGGCGATCTCGCGGATCTCGGCGGTCACGGTCCACTCCTCCGGGTGGATCTCCATGAACCGCCGGGCCCACTCCAGCGCCTCGGCCCGGTCCTTGGCCTGGACGATCGAATAGCCGCCGACGACCTCCTTGGTCTCGGTGAACGGTCCGTCGGTGCAGCTGAGCTTGCCGCCGGACCAGACCATCCGGGTGGCCTCGGCGGTCGGCGTCAGCGCGGCCGTGTCGAGCATGACCCCCGCCTTGGTGATTTCCTCGAACAGCGCCGCGGCGCGCTGCTCGAACTCGGGCGGGTTCTCGGCGGGCATGCTCTTCTCCTCGAAGCTGAGCAGCGTCATGAAGCGCGGCATGGTGACTCCTCGGTCCTGCGGTCGGGGGCTGCGGTCGGGGGCTGTCCCCGCCTCTCATCTGTGCGTCGAACGGGACGGGCCGGAATCGACAGCTCCCGGGGAAAAATCCTCCCGGCCCTCTTCCCGACTCCCCTCGCGACTCGCACGGGCGGCCACGAGCAGCAGCGCGCCGGCGACCGCGGCGAACACGGCGTTGCTGCTCAGGTCGGACACCAGGCTCCCGCCGGACTCGGGGCGCACGGGGAAGGAGACCCACGCGTAGGTGAGGACGGCGCCCGCCGCGAGCGCGAAGCGGTGCCGCGCGTCCCAGCCGTCCCGGCGCGACCAGCGGCTCACGCACCGCACCCCCAGGGCCGTGGCGGCACACCAGATCAGCACGCCGGGCCACTCGAACCAGTCGGCCGTGATCAGGTTGAGCGGGCCCCAGTACGCGCTGGTCACCGCCAGCGCTGCCAGGGCCACACGACGGGGGGCCGGGGCCGTGCCGGGCAGGGCCGGGAGCCGGCGGCCCCGGATCCGGAACGCGGCGGCGACGAGCCCCGCGATGACCGCCGCGATACCCGCGAGCTGGGCGGGGGAGGCGAGGAAGTGCTCCTCCGCGTAGTTGCCGGCGAAGACCAGCGCGGCACCCGCCGTGTAGCCGCAGGCCACCCAGCCGAGCCCGGCACGGCTGAGCCAGGGCGTGCTGCCGCGGCCGCGGCCGCGGGCCAGGGTTTCGGCGAGGGCGATGGGGACGCATATGCTCCACACCGCGTGCAGGGCCAGCACGGTCTGCGTCAGCTCGACGCTCATGCCCAGCGCGGGCACATACGAAGGGCCGTGCAGCAGGTCCTCGCCCGCGTAGCCGTCGTTCCACAGCAGCTGGTCGACCGGGCCCTCCTCGACCAGCGCATACGCGGCGGCCAGCAGCACCATGGCCGGCCAGCCGCCGCCGGTGCGCCGCCCCACCTCCCGCACCAGCAGCGCCCCGCATCCGTACATCGGCGCCAGCAGCACGCCGAGCGGGAGCTCGGCGAGGGCGAGGTTGCCCAGCAGGAACTCCCCGGTGAACGGGGCCAGCAGGAACAGGACCAGCG
>NZ_JAAKZZ010000507.1 GCF_011045075.1 Streptomyces boncukensis | reverse complement strand
CACCCCCGCACGCCGCACACCCTCCCCCACCACCGGCCACTCCCGCGCCTCCACCAACAACTCCACCGCACCCGCCGACCAATCCACCTGCCCCGTCGGCTCATCCACATGCAACGACTTCGGCAACACCCCCCGCCGCATCGCCTCCACCACCTTGATCACACCCGCAACCCCCGCAGCCGCCTGCGTATGCCCGATATTCGACTTGACCGAACCCAGCCACAACGGCCGACCCTCCAACCGCCCCTGCCCATACGTCGCCAACAACGCCTGCGCCTCAATCGGATCACCCAGCGTCGTGCCCGTACCGTGAGCCTCGACCAGGTCCACCTGGTCCGCGGAGATCTGCGCGTCGGCCAGCGCCTGCCGGATGACACGCTGCTGCGCCGGGCCGTTGGGGGCGGTCAGACCGTTGGAGGCACCGTCCTGGTTGACAGCGGTACCGCGCACCACCGCCAGCACCGGATGCCCCAACCGCTCCGCGTCCGACAGCCGCTCCACCGCCAGCATGCCGACACCCTCACCCCAGCCCGTGCCGTCGCCGGCCGCCGCGAACGGCTTGCAGCGTCCGTCGGGGGCCATTCCGCGCTGGCGGCTGAACTCGATGAACGTGTCCGGCGTCGCCATCACGGTCACACCGCCGACCAGGGCCAGGGTGCACTCCCCCGACCGCAGCGCCTGGATCGCCCAGTGCAGCGCCACCAGCGACGACGAGCACGCCGTGTCCAGCGTCACCGCCGGGCCTTCGAACCCGAGGGTGTAGGCCACCCGCCCCGAGGCGATGGCGCCCGCGTTGTTGTTGTCCGGATAGTCGTGGTACATCATCCCGGCGAAGACGCCGGTACGGCTTCCGCGCAGCGTCGCCGGGTCGATGCCCGCATGCTCCAGCGCCTCCCAGGAGGTCTCCAGCAGCAGCCGCTGCTGCGGGTCCATCACCAGCGCCTCGTTCGGGCTGATCCCGAAGAACCCCGCGTCGAACTCGCCCGCCTCGTGCAGGAACCCGCCCTCGTTCACATAGCTCGTACCGGGGCGCAACCCCTCCGGGTCGTAGAGGCGGTCCACGTCCCAGCCGCGGTCGGCGGGGAACGGTGTGAGAGCGTCCCGCCCCTCGGCCACCAGCCGCCACAGCTCCTCGGGCGAGTTCACCCCGCCCGGGTAGCGGCAGGCCATACCGACGATCGCAATCGGCTCCCGGAGTGCGGCCGTCAGCTCACGGTTGCGTGCGCGCAGCCGCTCGGCGTCCTTGAGCGACGCGCGGAGCGCGGCAACGAGCTTCTCGTCAGAAGTGGCCATCTGCGAGATCACCTTTCCTGGATCGCGTCGTCAAGGCCGTCAACATCGCTGAGCGCCATGCTGATCAGGCTCTCGGTGTCCATGGCGTCGATGGACTCCGCCTCGTCGGCCGGTTCGTCGAGCCCGGTCTCCGCCCCGCTGACACCGGCCAGCTCCAGCAGCCCGTCCATCAGCCCCGCGTCGCGGAGACGAGCGAACGGAATGGCGGTGAGCAGACGCCGGACCTGCTCCTCGGCGGACCCGGAGGCGCCCTCGGCCTCCGCCGCGTCCTCCGGGACCAGCCCGGCGACGAGGTGCTCGGCCAGCACCTGGGGGGTGGGGTAGTCGAAGATCAGCGTGGCGGGCAGCCGCAGCCCGGTGGCCGTCTCCAGGGCGTTGCGGAACTCCACCGCGCTCAGTGAGTCGAAGCCCAGCTCGCCGAAGGCCCGGTCGGGCCCGATCGCCTCCGGCCCGCCGTATCCCAGGGTGGCGGCCGCCTGGGTCCGTACGACCGTCAGCAGGGTGCCGGGCCGCTCCTCCGGCGGCAGCGCGGCCAGCCGCTCCCGCAGCGACGACGCCGCGTTCTCCCGACCGTCCCCTTGATCAGCCGTACGCCGGGCAGGGCCCCGCACCAGGCCGCGGAACAGCTCCGGTACGGGCCCGCTCGCGGCCAGGGCGCGCAGGTCGAGACGGATCGGCACGAGGTCCGGGCGGTCCGCGGCGCACGCGAGATCGAAGAGGGCGAGCCCGTCCTCGACGGACAGTGGGCGGACGCCGCCGCGTGCGAGGCGGGAGCGGTCCTCGTCGCCCATGGTGCCCGTCATGTCGCTGGCCTGGTCCCACAGGCCCCAGGCGAGGGAGTGGGCGGGCAGACCCTGCTCGCGGCGGTGCGCGGCCAGCGCATCGAGATAGGCGTTCGCGGCGGCATAGTTGCCCTGCCCCGGCGCACCCATCACCCCACCAGCCGACGAGAACAGCACAAACGCCGACAGATCCATCCCCGCCGTCAGCTCATGCAGATACCACGCCGCATCCACCTTCGGCCGCAAAACCGCATCCACCCGCTCCGGAGTGAGCGACCCGACCGTCCCGTCATCCAGCACACCCGCCGCATGCACCACACCAGTCAACGGCCACTGCCGAGGAACACCCGCCACAACACCCTCAAGCGCACCCCGATCAGAAACATCACACGCAACCACCGTCACCTGCGCACCCAGCTCTGCCAGCTCCTCAACCAGACCATCCGGCGCCACCCCGCTCCGGCTGGTCAGCACCAGATGCGGCACCCCACGCCCCGCCAACCACCGGGCCACATGCACCCCCAGAGCACCAGTACCACCGGTGACCAGCACCGTGCCCGAGGGCTCCCAGCCGGAACCGGTCACGGCTACCGGCAGCGCTCGGGTCAGGCGGCGCCCGTACACCCCAGCCTCCCGCACCGCGACCTGATCCTCACCACCACCAGCCAAAACACCCGCAAGCCGGGCCCCGGCCCGAGCATCCAGCTCGACCGGGAGATCAATCAGACCGCCCCAACGCTGCGGGAGCTCCAGGGCAGCGACCCGGCCCAGACCCCACACCGCCGCCAAGTCCGGATCCTCCAGCCGATCCGAGTCGCCCACCGACACCGCACCCCGCGTGAGCACCCACAACGGCGCATCAATACCAGCGTCACCCAACCCCTGCACCCCAGCCAACACCTCGGCCACATCACCAGCCAGCAACACCACACCAGACACATCAGCCATCTCAGACAGCTGCGCTACCTCGCCCACCGGAATGCACACCACCGTCGCACCCGCCGCAGACAGCGCCGCGGACACATCCACATCCTCACGCCCCACGACCACCCAGGTACCGGACAACGCCGCCGGGGACAGGCCGACCAGCGGCTTCCAGGTGACCTGGTAACGCCACGAGTCCTGGACCTCCTGCGCCGGCAGTTGCGGCCAGTACTGCTCACGTTGGAAGGCGTAGGTGGGGAGGTCGACCACCCGGCCGCCCCAGCCCGCGAACACCTTCGACCAGTCGACCTCGACACCGGACGTCCACAGACGGCTGATCGCGGTGAGGACGGTGTCGGTCTCGTCCCGATCCTTGCGCAGTACCGGTGTGAACTGAGCGTTGCTGACGGTGTCCTGGGCCATGCCGGACAGCACTCCGTCCGGGCCGAGTTCCAGGTACCGGTTGGCTCCGAGCTCAGCCGTTGCCGTGATGCCGTCGGCGAAGCGGACGGGCTGACGCACCTGCTTCAGCCAGTACTCCGGCTCTTGCATCAACCCCGGCTCGGCCACCGCGCCGGTCAGGTTCGACACGATCGGGATACGTCCGGGGTTGAACGTCAGCCCGGCCAGGACGGTCGCGAATTCGTCCAGCACCGGCTCCATAAGCGCCGAGTGGAACGCGTGCGAGACCGTCAGGACGTTGACCCGCCAGCCCCGCGCCGCACACTCGGCCGCATAGCTGTTGATGACGTCGAGGGCGCCGGAGAGCACCACCGAGCGCGGGCCGTTGACCGCCGCCACATCCAGCCCGGAACCGGCGGAATCGGCGACCTCAGCTTCCGTCGCCTGCACCGCCACCATCCCGCCACCGGACGGCAGCCCCTGCATCAGACGCCCACGCTCCGCGACCAGCGTGCACGCATCATCCAGATCAAGGATCCCGGAGACGTGCGCGGCGGTGATCTCGCCCAGCGAATGACCCAGCAGCACATCCGGGACCACACCCCACGCCTCCACCAGCCGGTACAGGGCCACTTCGAGCGCGAACAACCCCGCCTGCGCCCACAGCGTGCCCTCCAGACCGATACCCCCGGCCAGCACCTCACGCAACGGACGCTCCAACCGCACATCCAACCGCGCACACACCGCATCGAACGCCTCGGCAAACACCGGGAACGCCTCATACAGCTCCAGCCCCATCCCGGCACGCTGCGCGCCCTGCCCCGTGAACAGGAACGCCAACCGGCCCTCCCCGGCGACACCAGTCGCGAGCACGTCCCCGTCAGCAAGGACCACGCGGTGATCCAGCCCGGCCCGCGTCGTCGCCAGCGACCAGCCGACATCCACCGCGTCCGGGACGCCGTCGGCTGCGATGTCCAGCAGCCGCGCGATCTGCGTCCGCAACGCGGCTTCGGACTGTGCCGACACCGGCCACGGCACGGCATCCGGCACCTTCGACGACACATCGGCCGCTGCCGGTTCAGCCTGTGGGGGCGCCTGCTCCAGGATGACGTGCGCGTTGGTGCCGCTGATCCCGAAGGACGAGACGCCCGCGCGGCGCGGCCGGTCCACCTCGGGCCACGACCGTGCCTCGGTCAGCAGCTCCACCGCGCCAGTCGACCAGTCCACCTGCGGCGAGGGCTCATCCACGTGCAGCGTCGACGGAAGCACACCGTGCCGCAGGGCCATGACCATCTTGATCACACCGGCCACGCCCGCGGCCGCCTGCGTGTGACCGATGTTCGACTTGATCGATCCGAGCCACAGCGACTCACCTTCGCCACGGTCCCGGCCGTAGGTGGCCAGCAGCGCCTGCGCCTCGATCGGGTCACCCAGGCGGGTCCCCGTCCCGTGCGCCTCCACGGCATCCACGTCCGCAGCCGTGAGGCGGGCGCTCGCCAGCGCCTGCCGGATCACGCGCTGCTGGGAGGGACCGTTCGGCGCGGTCAGACCGTTCGACGCGCCATCCTGATTCACCGCACTGCCCCGCACCAGCGCCAAGATCTGATGCCCGTTGCGCTGCGCGTCCGAGAGACGTTCCACCAGCAGCAGACCGGCGCCCTCGCCCCAGCCCGTACCGTCCGCCGACGCCGCGAACGCCTTGCACCGGCCATCGGACGCCAGCCCGTCCTGCCGGTCGAACTCCGCAAACGCCGCCCCCG
>NZ_JAAKZZ010000506.1 GCF_011045075.1 Streptomyces boncukensis | reverse complement strand
CTTGCTCGGTCAGCTCTACCACTGCCTGCACAACCGGCAGCTCTTCGACGAGCATCACGCATTCACCTCCTTCTCAGCAGCTCCAGCCGCCGCAG
This sequence comes from Streptomyces boncukensis, assembly GCF_011045075.1. Taxonomy (GTDB): domain Bacteria; phylum Actinomycetota; class Actinomycetes; order Streptomycetales; family Streptomycetaceae; genus Streptomyces; species Streptomyces boncukensis. Next base: position 5,072 of record NZ_JAAKZZ010000506.1, on the reverse strand, counting down.
CTTGACTTCTTAGGCACGTGAGATGTCTCTCGTGGGGTCACGGATGGCCGGCGAACCAGGGGGCCAGGGCGCGGGTCGCGGGGGAGGGACGGCGGGTGAAGGCGCGGGCCAGGCGGCGCAGATCGGCCGCGACGGTGGCGGAGGAGACGGCGTCCGTGGCGGGGACGAGGGCCTCGGTGAGGGTGCACGCGTGATCGGTCTCGCCCGCCGCGGCGTGCGCGAGCGCCCTGCGGAGGCCGTAGCGCGCCTGGGAGCGCAGCGCGTCGGCGGGGAGCCGGGCGGTCTCGCGGTCGAGTACGGTGGCCGCTTCGCGGGGGCGGCCGAGGTCGTACAGACACCAGCCGGTGATCATCGCGACCGGGTCGGGCAGCGCGGTGGTACCGATGACAGGGGCGCCGGACCCCTCGTCGCTCTCGCGCGTGAGGAGTTCGCGGGCGCGGTCCAGGCAGCGCATGCACGCGTCGTAGTCGGCTGCCAGGGCGTGTCCCTGCGCCTCGCGCTGGGCCGCGAGCCCGCGAATACGGGGCGGGCGTCCGGTCTCCTGGGCGCGCCGGGCCAGTTCCACGGTCTGCGCCGCGTCGTCGCGGTAGAGCGTCACGAGCGCGCGGCGCACCAGCGCGTAGGCGGCGAGGTCGCGGTCCCCGCCTGCCTCCGCCAGCTGGACCGCGTGGTCCGTCCACCGGAGCGCGCCCCGGTCGTCCCCGCTCTCCTGGACGAGCCAGCCGATGTACTCGGCGTATCGCGAGGCCAGCGCGAGGAGCCGGTGCCGGGTGCGCGGGCCCGACCGGGAGGCGAGCTGGCGGAGGCTGTGGGTCTGCGCGATGAGGGGCGGGAGAACGAGTTGCGGACCGGTGGACTGGCCGAGCCGGCGGTACTGGTCGAAGAGGGAGCGTGCGGCGCTCAGCACCGTGGTGTCGTCCGGGTGCGGGACGGGGCCGACCGGCCGGACAGCGCCCAGCGGAACGACGGAGGCCGCGCCGGCCGCGCCGGCCGCCATCAGCGTGCGCCGGTCCACTGGCTGGAACCAGCTCGGCCCCTCGGCGGAGAGATGCATCAGCCATGCCTCGCCTTCGGTTGCGTCCTCGGGCTTCCGGGCGGTGGGTACGCCGTTTCCGGGTGGTTCGGGCGCGCGGTGGAGCGGGATCAGGTCCGCGAGGGCGCCGTCCGCGCTCAGGGCGGTGTCGCAGAGGCGGGCCAGCTGCGGGCTGGGTGTCTTGAGGCCGCGTTCGACTTTGCTGAGCTGGCCCTTGCTGTAGTGCACGAGTGCGGCGAGGCCGCTGAGGGTCAGTCCCGCTTCGAGGCGCCGTCTGCGCAGTTCCGGTCCGAACCGGGTCGGCTGCTGGTCCACTTCGACCTCCGTCTCTCACTCCGGGCAGCAGCCGGTCACCGGAAGTCAGCGTGGGGCAGGCGGCCCGGACCAACAAGGCGAATGGGGGTGTTTCCCGTTTCCCCTTTCGCAGGCAACAGGAGGGCGGGCCCGGCGTCGAGGGGGCGAACCCGGCATGACCCACCGGTATCAGCCGTCCGGGTGGTGACTGGCTCCTTGACGGAGTGAGTGCTCACTCCGTAGCGTGGAGGCATGGCTGAGAGTTCCGCGCGGCGCAGGGCGCCGGCTATGAGTCCTGACCAGCGGCGGGCGATGATCGTGACGGCCGCGCTGCCGCTCGTCATCGAGTACGGCGGGGCGGTCACCACGGCGAAGATCGCCCGAGCCGCGGGGATCGGGGAGGGCACGATCTTCCGCGTCTTTCCGGACAAGGACGCGCTGCTGGGCGCCTGCATGGACGAGGCGGTGCGGCCCGATGACACCGTCGCGCATCTGGCCTCGATAGCGCTGGACCAGCCGCTGGCCGCCCGGCTGACGGAGGCGGCCGAGGTGGTGCGGGGGTATATGGACCGGATAGGGGATGTCGCCGGGGCGCTGGCGGCGGTGGGGAAGCTGTCGCGGACGCCGCCGGGCGAGGAGGAGCCCGCTCCGGACCGGGAGGCCGGGCTGGCGGCGCCCCGGTCGGCGCTGGCGGCGCTGTTCGAGCCGGACCGGGAGGCGCTGCGGCTGTCGCCGGAGCGGCTCGCGGACGCGTTCCAGATGTTCCTCATGTCGACCGGGCGCCCGGGTGCTCCCGAGCCGCTGAGCACGCGGGAGCTGGTGGAGCTCTTTCTGCACGGCGCGCTGGCCGGCCGGGAGGCGGCGGTGTGACCGGGGCGGACCCGTACCCGGCGCTCAGCGGGCGCCGCCGGCGGCTGGTGATGTTCGCGCTGCTGGGCTGCGCCTTTCTCGCCATGCTGGACGGCACAGTGCTCGGGACGGCGCTGCCCCGCATCGTCGAGCAGGTCGGCGGTTCGGACGCGTGGTACGTCTGGCTGGTCACCGCCTCTCTGCTGACGTCGTCGGTGAGCGTGCCGGTGTACGGCCGGTTCTCCGACCTGTACGGGCGCAGACGGCTGCTGCTCGCGGGGCCGGCGTTATTCCTCGGCGGCTCGCTCGGCTGCGGGCTCGCCTGTGCCCCGTCCCTGACCGGGCGGCGCCCAGGGGCCCCCGAGACCGCCGAGGCGCTCGGCTCCACGGGCGCCGGAGGCACGCGCGGCTCGGCGCCCGCCCGGCCGGGAGGGGAGTAGCCGTCCGGCCCGGCGGCGGGGCGTCGGCGGGTCCGGTGCGTCCGGTGGGGTCGGCGAGCGGGAGGTGTCGGCGGTGTCTGTTAATACTGGGGCTGTGAGCAGGGGTGATGAGCAGCGGGAAGAGCCGGCGGCGCGGGAAGCTGAGCCGCCGGAGCAGCTCGCGCTCATCCGGGATACGGTGCGCGAGCACAAGGAGCGCCGGCAGCCGCCCAAAGCCAGGCCCCGCACCTGGCGCGGAGCCGAACTGGCGCCCCGGCTGCCGGTCGCGCGGGTGCTGGTCGACAAGGGGCTGGTCCACCTCGATCGCCTCTTCGACTACGCCGTGCCCGCCGCCATGGACGAGGAGGCCCAGCCCGGCGTCCGCGTCCGGGTCAGGTTCGGCGCCGGGGAGCGGGAGGGCCGCAGGGAGGGCGGACGGCTGACCAACGGGTTCGTCGTGGAGCGGCGTGCCGACACCGACTTCTCCGGCAAGCTCGCCCCGCTCGCGCAGGTGCTGTCGCCCGAGCCCGTGCTCGGCCCCGGGCTGCTCCAGCTGTGCCGCGCCGTGGCCGACCGGTACGCGGGCTCGCTCGCCGACGTGGTGCAGCTCGCCGTCCCGCCCCGGATGGCCCGCGCCGAGCGCAGGCCGTCCCCCCGGCGCCGTGCCCGGCCGCAGCCGCCGGAGCCGGGCAGCTGGACGCGGTATGCGCGGGGCGCCGATTTTCTCGCCGCGCTGGCCGCGCGGGAGAGTCCGCGCGCCGTGTGGACCGCGCTGCCGGGCCCCGCGAGCTGGGCGGACGAGCTGGCCCGCGCCCTCGCCGCCACGCTCGCCGCGGGCCGCGGGGCGCTCGCCGTGCTGCCGGACGGCCGCTCCGCCGGACAGGTCGACGCCGCGCTCACCGCCCTCGTCGGCGAAGGCCAACATGTGCTGCTCACCGCCGACGCCGGCCCCGAGGCCCGCTACGCGCGCTGGCTCGCCGTCAACCGCGGCGCCGTCCGCGCCGTCGTCGGCACCCGGGCCGCGATGTTCGCCCCCGTGCGGAACCTCGGGCTGGCCGCGATCTGGGAGGACGGCGACTCCAGCCAGAGCGACGACCGCGCCCCCCAGCCGCACGCCCGCGAGGTGCTGCTCCAGCGGGCCGTCACCGAGCAGGCGGGCTTTCTGCTCGGGGCGCACGGCTGCACCGTCGAGGCCGCACAGCTCGTGGAGTCCGGCTTCGCCCGCCCCCTCGCCGCCGACCGCGCCGTCGTCCGCTCCACCGCCCCGCTGGTGCGCACCGTGGGTGAGTGGGAGGAGGCCAGGGACTCCGCGGCCCGCAGCGCACGGCTGCCGAGCCTCGCCTGGCAGACGGCGCGCGAGGCACTGGCCCGGGGCCCGGTGCTGGTCCAGGTCCCCCGGCGGGGCTATGTCCCCCGGCTCGCCTGCGAGCGCTGCCGCGAGCCCGCCCGCTGCGCGCACTGCGCGGGCCCGCTCGAAGCCGCGGGCCGGGGCGCGGAGCTGCGCTGCGGCTGGTGCGCGCGGGCCGCGCCGGACTGGCACTGCCCGCACTGCGGCGGAGTCCGGCTGCGCGGCCAGGCGTTCGGCGCCCGGCGGACGGCGGAGGAGCTGGGCCGCGCCTTTCCCGCGGTGCCGGTCCGCACCTCCGGCGGCGAGCATGTGCTGGCGACGGTGCCGGAGCGGCCCGCGCTGATCGTGGCCACGCCCGGCGCCGAGCCCGTCCCCGAGGCGGGCCCCGGCTACGCCGCGGCGCTGCTGCTGGACGGCTGGGCGCTGCTGGGCCGCCCCGATCTGCGCGCGGGCGAGGAGGCGCTGCGCCGCTGGCTCGGGGCCGCCTCGCTGGTACGCCCCCAGGAGCAGGGCGGCAGTGTGGTGGTCGTCGCCGAGGAGGCGCTGCGCCCCGTCCAGGCGCTGGTCCGCTGGGACCCCGCGGGCCACGCGCGCCGGGAGCTGGCGGACCGGGCCGAGCTGGGCTTCCCCCCGGTCTCCCGGATGGCGGCGGTCACCGGACCGCCGGAGGCGGTGGCCGCGCTGCTCGCCTCCGCCGAACTGCCCGCGTCCGCGGAGGTCCTGGGCCCGGTGCCGCTGCCGGTCACGGAGCACGGACAGCCGCGCAGGCCCGGCGCACCGCCGCCGGGCGAGCGGTGGGAGCGGGCCCTGGTGCGCGTCCCGACGGGCGGGGGTGCCGCGCTGGCCGCCGCGCTGAAGACCGCGCTGGTCGCCCGGCTCACCCGGCGCGAGGGGCCCCCGGCCCATATCCGTATCGACCCGCCCGACATCGGCTGAGCCGGGCACGTCGACGGGTACCGGCTGCGGGCGGCGCGCCCGGTCCCGGCGCGCCCGGTCCCGGCGCGGGCGGCCCCGGCGCGGGCGGGGGTACGCGCCCGTGCCGGGGCCCGTACGCGGCGCGCTGCCCGGCGCCGGGCAGCACCGGGCAGCGCGCCGCGTACGGGCCGGGGCGGGGCAGCGGTTCAGCCGT
>NZ_JAAKZZ010000505.1 GCF_011045075.1 Streptomyces boncukensis | reverse complement strand
CCCTCGTCCCCCGCACCCTCGCCCTCCGCCACCGCCACCGCCACCGCGCTGGCCGAGCGCGGCGCCGCCATCCGCGCCGAGCGCAAGCAGAAGAACGCGACGCCGCTGAAGCTGATGCTGCGCCGCGTCGCCAATATCTTCGTGCCGCTCATCCCGGCCCTGATCGGCTGCGGCATCGTCGCGGGCCTCAACGGCCTGCTCACCAACCTGGAGTGGCTGCCGTCCCTCACCCCGGCGCTCACCGCCATCGCCTCCGGCTTCATGTCGCTGATCGCGGTGTTCGTCGGCTTCAACACGGCCCGCGAGTTCGGCGGTACGCCGATCCTCGGCGGCGCGGCGGCCGCGGTGATCGTCTTCCCGGGGGTCGCGGACGTCTCGGCGTTCGGCGAGAAGCTGGCGCCGGGTCAGGGCGGGGTCCTCGGGGCGCTCTTCGCGGCGCTGCTGGCGGTGTATGTGGAGAAGGCGTGCCGCCGCTTCGTCCCGCAGGCGCTCGACGTACTGATCACCCCCACCCTCACCGTCCTGGTCGCCGGGCTGGTCACGCTGTTCGGGCTGATGTACGTGTGCGGGGAGCTGTCCACCGGCATCGGGCACGCCGCGGACTGGCTGCTCAAGCACGGCGGCGCGGGCGCCGGCTTCATTCTGGGCGGGCTCTTCCTGCCGCTCGTCATGCTGGGCCTGCACCAGGCGCTGATCCCGATCCACACCACGCTCATCGAGCAGGACGGGTACACGGTGCTGCTGCCCATCCTGGCCATGGCGGGCGCGGGGCAGGTGGGCGCGGCCCTGGCGATCTACCTCCGGCTGCGCCGCAACACCTCGATCCGCACCACCATCAAGTCCGCGCTGCCCGCGGGCTTCCTCGGCGTGGGCGAGCCGCTGATCTACGGCGTCTCCCTCCCGCTGGGCCGTCCGTTCATCACGGCGTGCCTGGGCGGCGCGTTCGGCGGCGGGGTGGTCGGGCTCTTCTACCAGTTGGGCACCTCGGTGGGTTCCACCGCCATCGGCCCGTCCGGCTGGGCCCTCTTCCCCCTCCTCAAGGGGAACCACTCGCTCGGGGCCATCGCCCTGATCTACGCCCTCGGCCTGGCCGTCGGCTATGTGGCGGGCTTCGTGGCGACGTACTTCTTCGGCTTCAGCAAGCAGATGCTGCGGGAGCTGAACGCGGAGCCCGAGCCGGACGCCGCAGCGCAGCCGGCAACGGAGCCCCGCCCGGAGGCCGACCCCGACCCCGGCCCCGGTCCCGGTCCCGACCCCGTCCCGGCTGCCTCCACCTAGGCCGTGGCCGGCCCTTCAGGGGACCAGGGCGCGCTGCATCAGCAGGGTGTCGACCCACTGGTCGTGCTTGTGCCCGACGGCGCTCAGCCGGCCCGTCTCGCGGAAGCCGTGCCGGCGGTGCAGCGCCGGTGAGCTCTCGCTGCCGGTGTCCGAGATGACGGCGATCATCTGGCGGGCACCGGCGCGGGCGCTCTCCTCGACGAGCGCGGTGAGCAGGGCGCTGCCGGTGCCCCGGCCCGTCCACTCCGGGGCGAGGTAGACCGTGTCCTCGACGGTGTGGCGGTAGGCGGGCTTGGGGCGCCAGGGCGCGGCGTAGGCGTAGCCGGTGATCTCGCCGCCGGGGGCGCAGGACACCAGGAAGGGGAGGCCGTGCGCGGTGATGCCCGCGTGCTTGTCCCGCCAGGCGGGGACGTCCGGCGGCTCCTCATCGAAGGTGATGACGGTGTGCGTCACATAGTGCGCGTATATCTCGGCGACGGCCTTGAGGTCGTCAGGCGTCGCGGCGCGGAGGGAAGCCATGAACGACTGTAGGCACAGCCGTGTTTCCGGGCTGTTTCCCGCGGTTCGCCCGCCGTATTGAATCGACCGGTTCAAAACCTGGTACGGTACGGGCATGGCCCGACCGAGACTGTTCGACGAGGAGCGGGCCCTGGACGCGGCGATGCGCGCGTTCTGGGAGAAGGGATACGAAGCCACCTCGACCCAGGACCTGTGCGAGGCCACCGGACTGGGCCGCAGCAGCATCTACAACACCTTCTCCAGCAAGCACGACCTCTTCAGCCGCGCACTGTCCCGCTATATCGACACCATGACCGGCATCCAGCTGGAGATCCTTCAGGACGAGCGGCGGACGCCGGGGGACCGGGTGCGCGCGCTGTTCGCCCGGATCCTCGAATCGGAGGACGAGTACCGGGGCGTGGACGGGCGCAGCATCGGCTGTCTGACCGTCAACACCACCGTGGAACTCGCCGGCCGTGACCCGGAGTTCGCACGGATGATCGACCGGGATGCCGCGGTGCGGCTGACCGCGCTGCGGGCGGCGATCGAGGCCGGTCAGCGGGACGGCGAGTTCACCGCGGACCGCGGCGCCGAGGCGCTGGCCCGCTTTGTGAACGCCGTGATCGGCGGTATGCGGGTCACCGCGCAGGGCGGCGCGGACCGGGCGACCCTGGAGTCGATCGCCGAGACGGCCCTGGCGGCGCTGCTGGCCTGAGCCGCGGACACCACGGCGCGGGCCCCCGGGCCCCATGCTGCCCAAATTTTGAACCGAACGTTTCAGAACCAGAACAACACGAGGAGTGCGGCCACCGTGCCTGCTGCCATCTACGTCCTGGCCCTGGGGATCTTCTCCATGGTCACCTCAGAATTCGTCGTCGCCGGACTCATGCCGCAGATCGCGGACGGCCTCGATGTGAGCATTCCGCAGGTCGGCTATCTGATCACCGCGTTCGCCGCGGCCATGGCGCTGGGCGGGCCGTTCCTGACGGCGGCGCTGCTGCGGCTGCCGCCCAGGCGCGCGCTGGCCGTGCTGTTCGCGGTCTTCCTCGCCGGCAACGTCCTGGCCGCCACGGCGCCCACCTACGGGGTGATGTTCACGGCGCGGCTGGTCACCGGCACCGCCTCCGCCGCGTTCCTGGGCCTGGCCGTCTCGCTGAGCATGCGGCTGGTGGACCCGGGGCTGCGCGGGCGCGCCGCGTCCGTCGCGCTCAACGGGCTGATGATGGGCACCCTGCTCGGGCTGCCGCTGTCCACGTTCATCGGGGAGCGCTTCGGCTGGCGGGCGGCGTTCTGGACGATCAGCGCACTGACCGTCGGCGCCGCGCTGGTCACCGCCGTGGGCGTGCCCCGGCTGGAGCGCGCCGAGCAGAGCGGCGGGATACGGGGCGAGCTGGACGTCTTCCGCAGGCCGCGGCTGTGGCTGGTGCTGTCGACCAGCACGCTGGTCATCGGGGCGACCTTCTCCGCGTTCTCCTACTTCAACCCGATCCTGACCGAGATCACCGGCTTCGCCACCGGCTCCGTGCCGCTGCTGCTGGTCGCGTACGGCGCCGCCACGCTGGTCGGCAACATCGTCGTCGGCCGCCTCGCGGACCGCTACACCCTCCCCGTACTGCTGGTCGGCCTGGCGCTGAACGCCCTCTTCCTCGCGGGCTTCGCGCTGCTGGCCCAGCTGCCGGTGCCGGCCGTGCTGTGCATGCTCGGCATCGGCCTCGTCGGCGTCACCATGAACCCGGCGATGATCACCCGGGTGCAGCGCGCCGGAAACGCCGGGCCGCTGGTCAACACCGTCCACTCGTCCTTCATCACGTCCGGCATCATCATCGGCTCCGCGGTGGGCGGCGCCGCCATCGGCCCCTTCGGGCTGCGCGCCCCGGTGTGGCTCGGCGTGGGCCTGGCGGTGCTCGGCATCCTGTCCCTGACCCCGGACCTGGCCGCGGGACGCCGGGGACGGGCGGTGCGGGGTGACCAGGGTGCGCAGTGTGAGCCGGACACGGCTACGGCCGGTGCCTGAGGGTGATCTCTCCCAGATCGATGTCGACCGGGAACGGCTTCAAGAGCTTGAGCTGGTCGTAGTGGATGCCGGTGGGAACGTAGGTCTTCGTGGCGGGCTCCAGCTCGAAGACATAGACCACGGCCTTGTCGTCCTCGTTCTCCACCCGCCAGAAGTGCGGGATCCCCGCTGCCGCGTACTTGCAGGGCTTGGTGCCGCGGTCGCGGAACACGGAGTCGGGGGAGACGACCTCGATGACGAGGACGACATCCTCCGGGCCGTACGTGGTCTGCGTCATGCTGGTGAGCGCCTCCTCCTTGACCAGCATGAGGTCGGGCTCGGGGCGGTTGCCCCGGTCCATCGTGACCGTCATCTCGCGCATCACCAGGAGACTGGACGGCGCCTGCTGGGTCAGGTGCCGCATCAGCAGATTGATCGCGAGCATATGAAAGTAGGCTTGCGGACTCACGAAGACGAGGCTCCCGTCGATCAGCTCCGTGTGGGGCGGAAGGTTGGGGAGCCGGTCCAGGTCTTCGGGGGTGTACCCACCCACGGGCGGGACGGGCCACTCGTACTCGGGCTCGACACTCATCGCTGCTCCCATGGCCGGGATTCTCGCCGGATCCCAGCGTACCGGCGGCGCGACCGCGGTGCTTCAGTCGTACGAGTGACCCGGCGGCCGCCCCGGAATTCCGTCGCCCGCGCCCCGCCCGGCCGCGTACCGTGCGCCGCATGAGGCACCGGCCGGCGGACATCCAGGACAGCGCCCTGCGCGACACCCTGCGGGCGTGGGGCATCGAGACCGCGGACAGCGAACTGACATACCTGCCGGTCGGCTTCGGCGACCACCACTGGGCGGCGTCCGGAACGGACGGACGCCGGTGGTTCGTCACCGTCGCCGACCTCGCGCACAAGCCGTACTGCGGCACGGGGGTCCCGGCGGCTGCGCGCGGGCTGGCCGCCGCCATGGACACGGCGGCGGCCCTGCGCGCGGACGCCGGGCTGGACTTCGTCGTCGCGCCGCTGCGCACCCCGGACGGCGGCGCCACCGTCCAGCGGCTCGGCGCCGCCGGCGGCCGGTACGCGGTGAGCGTCTTCCCGCACGTCGCGGGCGAGGCGAGCGGCTTCGGCGACCTCCTGCCGCCCGAGGAGCGGGCACGGGCCATCGACCTGCTGGCCGCGCTGCACACCGCGCGGCCGCCGGCCGCGATCCGCCCCCGCACCCCCGCCCTCTCCGCGCGGCCCGCGCTGGAGGAGGCGCTGCGCGATCTGGGGCGCCCCTGGGAGACCGGCCCGTACGCCGAGCGGGTCCGCGCGCTGCTGCGGGAGCGGCGCGGGGAGCTGCGCCGCAGGCTCGACGCCTTCGACCGGGCCGCCGCCCGGCTGACCGGGGCGCCCGTGGTCACGCACGGCGAGCCGCACAGCGCCAACCTGCTG
>NZ_JAAKZZ010000504.1 GCF_011045075.1 Streptomyces boncukensis | reverse complement strand
CCCGCTGTCCGCGGTGTCCCCGCTGTCCCCGTCGTCCCCGCAGTCCCCGGTGCTCTCGGTGTGCTCCCACCAGCGCGGCGGCAGGTCGCGGCGCAGCAGTGTGCCGCCCGGCGTGCGCAGCTCCACCGTGCCGTTCCGCGAGACGGCCACCAGCACCCGCTCGGAGACCACCCGCCAGCCGCCGTCCTTGTCCGGCTCCAGCCCGGCCCGCGGATCCGGCTCCGGGCACGCACCGGCCAGCGCGTACGACGGTTCGGGCCGCGCGCCGTCCCAGCCGATGAACACGCCGCCCCCCACGGCGACCCGGATCCACAGCGCCGAGCGTGCGAACCGGATCACCCCGCCGCCCGGCCGAGGCTCCGCGCCCGTGGCAGCGCCCGGCACCCGCGCCCGCTCCCCGGCCGCGCGGGGCAGCGCCAGCGCGTCGGCACGGCGCCTGCGCCAGGCCGAGCCCAGGGCGCGCACGCCCTGGGCCGTCCCGAGTGCTCTCAACGACCGCACCAGGTCACGCGCGTCCATGCTGCTCAGCCTGCCACCGTCGGAAACGCGCGTCAGCGCCGTTCAGCCGCTGTTCACCTACGCGATACCGGGAGCCTACCGGGCGCCCCCGCGGGCGGGTCTGTGACGCCGCCCCTGGCGTCCGAGTTGATCACGTGGCATCGTCCTGCACAGCCAGCCGACCCCGTACCGCGAGCCAGGGAAGCCAGGGAGCCCTCATGACCGCAGCGCACAGCACCCCGCAGCCTCCGGCGCCGGAGGCGCTGTGGCGGCCGGACCCGGACCGCGCCGCCGCGGCCCGGATCACCCGCTTCCAGACCTGGGCCGCGGAGCACCACGGCGCTCCCGCCGTCGACCCGGACGACCCCGAGGCCGGCTACCGCGCCCTGCACCGCTGGTCGACCCAGGAGCTCGACACCTTCTGGGCCGCCTTCGCCGAGTGGTGCGAGATCCGGTTCAGCACCCCGTACGACACCGTGCTGGCCGACGCCGCGATGCCCGGCGCGCGCTGGTTCCCCGGCGCCACCCTCAACTACGCCGAGCACGCGCTGCGCACCGCCGAGGATCCGGCGCGCGCGGACGAGCCGGCGCTGCTGCATGTGGACGAGCGCCACGAGCCCACCCCCGTGACCTGGGCCGAGCTGCGGCGGCAGGTCGGCTCGCTCGCCGCCGAGCTGCGCCGCCTCGGCGTGCGCGCCGGGGACCGGGTCAGCGGCTATCTGCCCAACACCCCCGAGGCCGCCGTCGCACTGCTGGCCACGGCGGCGGTCGGCGGCGTGTGGACCTCCTGCGCCCCGGACTTCGGGGCGCGCAGCGTCCTGGACCGCTTCCAGCAGGTCGAGCCGGTCGTCCTGTTCACCGTCGACGGCTACCGCTACGGCGGCAAGGAGCGCGACCGCACCGAGGTCGTCGCCGAGCTGCGGCGCGAGCTGCCCACCGTCCGCGCCGTCGTGCACGTCCCGCTGCTGGGCACTCCGGCGCCCGAGGGGGCGTACGAGTGGGCGGAGCTCACCTCCGCCGACGTCGAACCCGTGTTTGAGAAGGTCCCGTTCGACCATCCGCTGTGGGTGCTCTACTCCTCCGGGACGACCGGTCTTCCCAAGGCCATCGTGCAGTCCCAGGGCGGCATCCTCCTCGAACACCTCAAGCAGCTCCTGCTGCACAACGACATCGGCCCCGGCGACCGCTTCTTCTGGTACACCTCCACCGGCTGGATGATGTGGAACCTCCTGGTCTCCGGCCTGCTGACCGGCTGCACCGTCGTCACCTACGACGGCAGCCCCGGCCACCCCGACACCGCGGCCCAGTGGCGGGTCGCCGAACGCACCGGCACCACGGTCTTCGGCACCTCGGCGGCGTACGTCATGGCCTGCCGCAAGGCGGAGGTCCACCCGGCCCGCGACTTCGACCTCTCGCGCGTCAGGTGCGTGGCCACCACCGGCTCCCCGCTGCCGCCCGACGGCTTCCGCTGGATCCACGACGAGGTCGCCGCGGACATGTGGATCGCCTCGGTCAGCGGCGGCACCGACGTGTGCAGCTGCTTCGCCGGTGCGGCGCCCACCCTGCCCGTCTACACCGGCGAGCTCCAGGCCCCCTCCCTCGCCGTCGACCTCCAGGCGTGGGACCCGGCCGGCAAGCCGGTCACCGACGAGGTGGGGGAGCTGATCGTCACCCGCCCCATGCCCTCCATGCCGGTCCGCTTCTGGAACGACCCCGACGGCACCCGCTATCGCGAGAGCTACTTCGAGATGTTCCCCGGCGTCTGGCGGCACGGCGACTGGATCACCCTCACCAGCCGGAACACCGTCGTCATCCACGGCCGCTCCGACTCCACCCTCAACCGGCAGGGCGTCCGTATGGGTTCAGCGGACATCTACGAGGTCGTCGAACGCCTGCCCGAGATCCGGGAGTCCCTGATCATCGGCGTCGAACTCGACGGCGGTGACTACTGGATGCCCCTCTTCGTCCATCTCGCCGAGGGCGCGGTCCTGGACGACGCGCTCCGCGAGCGGATCAAGCGCACCCTCCGCGAGAGCCTGTCCCCGCGGCACGTCCCCGACGAGATCATCGAGATCCCCGGCGTCCCCCACACCCTCACAGGCAAGCGCCTCGAAGTCCCGGTCAAACGCCTTCTCCAGGGCACGCCGCTGGAGAAGGCCGTCAACCCCGGCTCCGTGGACAACGCCGACCTGCTCCGCTTCTACGAGGGCCTCTCCCGCACCCGCGAGCCCTGAACGGCGCCCGCCCGCCCCTCTCACCGGGGCGGGCGGGCATTCGCACCTGCGCGACGGACGGCCGGGCCCGGGGTCACTCCCCGGAGAGCACCGCCTGCGCGGCGGTCCGTGCCTCGGGACCGCCGTCCGCCGTCCGCGCGGCAGCGGCGGCCCGCTCGCACTGCGCCAGCGTGTACTTCGCCAGCTCGGCGCGGACGAACGGGATCGCCGAAGCACCCATCGACAGGCTGGTGACCCCCAGCCCCGTCAGCACGCAGGCCAGCAGCGGGTCGGCGGCGGCCTCCCCGCACACGCCGCAGCTCTTCCCCTCCGCCCGGGCCGCCTCGGCCGCGGCGGACACCAGGTCGAGCAGCGCGGGCTGCCACGGGTCCTGCAGCCGCGAGACGGCACCGACCTGCCGGTCGGCCGCGAAGGTGTACTGCGCCAGGTCGTTGGTGCCCAGCGACAGAAACTCCACCTCCTGGAGCACCGAGCGGGCCCGCAGCGCGGCCGACGGGATCTCCACCATCGCCCCGAACTTCGCCTGCAGCCCCGCCTCGCGGCACGCGTCCGCGAACGCCTTGGCGTCCGCCCGGTCCGCCACCATCGGCGCCATCACTTCGAGGGAGACGGGCAGTCCCTCGGCCGCCGTCGCCAGCGCCCGCAGCTGCCCCTGGAGCACCTCGGGGTGGTCCAGCAGCGACCGCAGCCCGCGCACGCCGAGCGCCGGGTTCGGCTCGTCGCCCGGTGTCAGGAACTCCAGCGGCTTGTCCGCACCCGCGTCCAGCACGCGCACCACAACGCGCCCCTCGGGGAACGCCTCCAGCACCGTGCGGTACGCCGCGACCTGCTTGTCCTCGGACGGCGCCCGCCGGCTGTCGTCCAGGAACAGGAACTCCGTACGGAACAGCCCCACGCCCTCGGCGCCGGCCTCCACCGCGGCGGGCACGTCGGCGGGACCGCCCACGTTGGCCAGCAGCGGTACCCGGTGCCCGTCGGAGGTCGCGCCCGGCCCCTTGGCGGCGTCGATCGCGGCCTTCCGCTCCTCCGCGGCCCGCGCCAGCCCGGCCCGCTCCTCGGCGGTGGGATTCACCCCGACGTCGCCCGTGCTGCCGTCCACCGTGACGACCGTGCCCTCGGCCAGCTCGCACGCGCCGGGCAGCGCCACCACGGCGGGCACGCCCAGTGCCCGCGCCAGGATCGCGCTGTGACTGGTCGGCCCGCCCTCCTCGGTGACGAAGCCCAGCACCAGCGCCGGGTCCAGCAGTGCGGTGTCGGCCGGCGCCAGGTCCCGCGCGATGAGCACATACGGCTCGTTGCTGTCCGGCACCCCGGGCATCGGAACGCCCAGCAGCCGGGCGACGATACGATTCCGCACGTCGTCCAGGTCGGCCACCCGCCCGGCGAGGTACTCCCCGGCGTTGGCGAGCAGCGCCCGGTAGGCGGCGGACGCGTCGTACACCCCGCGCTCCGCGGTGCTTCCCACGGCGATCCGGCGGTCGACGTCGGCCAGCAGCTCCGGGTCCTGCGCCATCATGGCCTGGGCCTCCAGCACGGCCTGCGCCTCGCCGCCCGCGAGGGTCCCGCGGGCCTGGAGGTCGGCGGCCACCGCCTCCACCGCCTGCCGGGCCCGCTGCTGTTCCCGCGGGGCCTCGTCGGTGTCGATCTGCCGGGCCGGGGGCTCCAGCACGGCCGTTCCCATGTGCCGGGCCTCGCCGATGGCCACCCCGTGGCTCACACCGACGCCTCGCAGCGTTGTGTCCATCCTCATCCGTCTCCGCGGTCGTTCTGTTCGGGCGTCAGTTCCACTGGAAAAGCGTCTGGCCGGCCGCCAGCTCGCCCTCCTCGGCCACACCGGCGAGCGAGTCGGCGGTCGCCTCCAGCGCGATGACGGGGGACACCGGCGACTTGCCCGCCGCTTCGACGGCCGCGGGATCCCATCGCACCATCGGCTGCCCGCGGGACACGCTGTCGCCCTTGGCGACGAGCAGCTCGAAGCCCTCGCCGTTCAACTGCACGGTGTCGATCCCCAGGTGCGTCAGTACCCCGTGTCCGTCGGAGTCGACGACGACGAATGCGTGTGGATGGAGGGACACCACGATCCCGTCCACCGGCGCCACCGCCTCGGTCCGCTCACGTACGGGGTCGACGGCGGTACCGGGACCCACCATCGCGCCGGAGAACACCGGGTCGGGTACGGCCGACAGTCCGATGGCGCGTCCATTCAACGGGGACGTCACGGTGGTCATGGGAAGCCTCCCAGGGGTCAAGTTCGATCAGACGCAGCCTAAGTCACCCGAAACCGATTTGCCTCGCCGCGGGGGCGGCCTGTACGGTCATCCACCTGCCCGGCGCCGAGTGGCGCGGCAGCACCGAAGGGAAACGCCAAGAGCGTCCGTTCCTTGAGAACTCAACAGCGTGCCAAGTAGTCAACGCCAGATTTTTGGTATGCCTCGTCAAGGGGTTTACATAGCGAGGACATTTGTTCTTCGTTGGATGATTGATGCATTCACGGAG
>NZ_JAAKZZ010000503.1 GCF_011045075.1 Streptomyces boncukensis | reverse complement strand
GGGCCGGTGGGGTCGGCGGGGTCAACGTGCATGCGGTCCTCCGCAGGGCGCGACGGGGTGAGGGGGTCGGCTTGGTCACTGGGTGACTGACCCAATGCATACCGTAGGGAGCTAGGTTGTGACGGTGCAACCTAGTGCCAAAGCTTGGCGGTACGTGCGTGGACTCGTACGCTCCGCAGGGAATAGATCGCCAACGTTCGCCAAGGAAGGGCTACATGCCACCCAGGAGCCAGCCCACCGCGCGCCAGGAGCGCCTGGGTGCGGAGTTGCGCAAACTGCGGGAGGCGGCGGGAATGACCGCCCGTGAGGCGGCGGCGCTGCTCGGCACGAACCCCATGCATATGAGTCACCTGGAGACGGGCCGTGCTGGCATCAGCGAAGAACGGCTGCGACGCTTGGCAGCCAACTGCGAATGTTCGGATGCTAAGTTGATCGACGCTTTGGTGGCTATGGCGACAGACCGAACGCGGGGCTGGTGGGAGGAGTACCGAGGTGTGTTGCCCGCCGTGTTCCTCGATCAGGCGGAGCTTGAGCATCATGCCCTGGGAGTCCGGGACATCTCCGTCGTTGGTGTACCCGGTTTGCTGCAAACCGAGCACTACGCCCGCGCGGTCTTCTCCTTCCGCGTCCCTGAGCTACCGTCGAAAGAGCTGGAGCCCCGTGTCGAGCACCGGATGCGACGCCGGAGCATCCTGGAACGCGATCCAGGGACTCCTTACGAAGGGATCATCCACGAGGCGGCGTTGCGCATCAGGGTCGGAACGCGGGAGACCGCCCTCGCTCAACTCCACTCGATCCTGGAGTTCTCCGAGCGAGACAATGTAGCGGTGAGGGTGATCCCCATGGAGGCGGAGCAGTTCGCCGGGGCCTACTCGGTGATGCTCCTGGCCGCCGGGGCCGTACCCTCCCTCGATACGTTGCAGCGAGACGTGCCCGACGGGACCGGCTTCATGACCGCAGAGGCGCAGCTTGTCAAGGCGCGTGCAATGTTTGACAAGGTGAAGGCGTTCTCACTTGGTACCAAAGCGACACGCGACCTTGTCCGTGAAGTGATGAGGAATCTGTGAAGGAGCGGGGAATGTGTCCGGTAGGGGAGTGGCAGAAGTCTTCATACTCTGGTGGCGATGACGGCAACAACTGCGTCGAGTTGGCGATGACCTCCGATGGTATCGCCCTGCGGGAAGGCGACACCCCGGAAGGCATGGTCGTTGTTACGCGGGAGGTGATGTCAGCCTTTCTGTGGATTGTCAAGTCATCGGCTGGATCGAGGAGTTAGCGGCAGCCTCGTTTCTCGGCCGCGAGCGGTGCGTACTTCTTTGCGAATTCGGATAGATCACCGAGTTCCTGTATGGGCTCTTCTCGAAGCGACACCCGGAGCTTCACCCCGATAAGGAGATACTTCTTCTTGCCGTGAGTGCAGGTGACTCTGATTCGTGCCTCTCTCCTCTTGACGGCCCCTTTCTCGTAAGATGGGAGATCGGGAATTCTCCGTATTCCTACGGAAGACCCCCCTTGGGAAAGTTCGAGTTGTCTTGCAGGATGGGTGCTTTCGTCTGACAAGTGTTCACCTACGGAAAAGGCTCGCTCGTCGTCGACAATGAGAACACAGCCAACTTCGAATAGGGCATCCGGCGCTTTGATCTCCTTGAGTTCCTCTCCATCCGGGAGGAGGGCTGCTGTCGCTTCTTTGCCGACCTTCACATCGCAGACTTGAGCTGGTGTTGTGTAGCTATCCTTACCGGAGCAGCCGGACATCGAGAACCCGAGGAGTGGGAAGAGGATGAGTGTCGCAGCACGATATCCTCTGCGTATCATTAAATCAGTACCTTCCTGCCCCGGAGCGACTGTCCTGGATTCCGTCATTTGCGGCACCATTTATGACGTCTGTTCGTGCAGTAGGTGTGTACTGCTCGCGAGAATCTGCCCACCCCGAGTTCAAGTCGTACCATTGATCACGCAGTTTTATAAGCTGTTTTCGATGGAGCTCCGAGTTTGCAATATTCTCTCTCTTCGTCTCACCTGCGATGCCCGAGTTCTCATCCTCGACCCATGCCTTGCTGGCTGCGAATGCGGCATGGTCGATGTGTCCGCCCCCAGGCATAAACGCAGCGGCGGTTCCGACTGCTTCATATCCCCACAGACCGTCCCAGGATGCCTTCGACATATCTTTCTGCTTTTGATCGTCCACGGCCTGGTAACGCGAATCTTCGAGAAACCCAACTGTGTGCCCGGCACGCAGGAGACTGTCTCCTGGGTGATCCTTCTCCGTTCGCATGTCTTCGATGATCGCGTGGTTCATGTAGGCGTTGAGCATTCTGTGGGACTGAGGATCCCTGGATATCTGCTTGGTGACCTCGCGGAGGTCGTCCTGACCGATGGGGCCCTCGCCCAGCGGAGAGCTCATCGAGAGGTGCGTGTCCTTCCCGTGAACGCCTAGCATCTTCGCCATGGCACCGCGTAGTTCCGGAGCCATGTCGTCCTCCTGCTTCGCGAGATACCCCAGCGCCCTGTCCCGCACCTGCTGGTGCTGTACGGTGAGTTCGGCCTTCTCGGCGCGGGGGCCGTCGGGATCCAGGCCCGTGCTGCCTGCGAACAGCGCGTCACCCAGCGCCTCGGCCCCCGGCCGAGGCCCGGAGCGGCCCGCGTGGTCGTAGAAGTAGTCGCGATCCTTGATGAGGTACTTCGCGTCGTCCGGGTTGTCGTTGAAGAGGTGGGTGGCGAACTCCGGGTTGCGGCTGACGGCCTTGAGGTAACCGGCCATCGGGTCGTTTCCCTTGTCCTTGGCGCCATCGGCGAAGTTCAGCTCGGCGTTGAGGTTCCCTTCGAGCTTCCAGAGGTCGGCTGGCGACAGCTTGGACTTCCGCTCGTAGTCGAGCATCGCGTCACCGTAGGAGCGCAGGAAGCCGTGGCTGTACTTTCCATGACCCATGAGGCTGCTCATCACCTGGAAGCCGTTGGGGCCCATCGCGTCCTTGGTGCGGTCGGTGATGAACTGGTGCTTCCCTTGTGCGATCACCTCGCGCTGCCATTTCTCCATGGCGGCGCTGTTCACCCGGGTCGCGCGGCCGAGGGTCCGGCCCAGGTTCTTCTCGACCTCGGCGAGCAGCTTCCGGCGTCTGGGATCTCCGGTGGGCTGGGACGGGTTCGCCAGCTGGCTCCAGAGCTCCAGCGTCCCCTTGCCGCCCATACGGGTGGCGAACCGTTCGGCGAAGTACGGGTTGTCGTACTGCTTGGCGAGGATCCCGTTCACCTGGGCGAGGCGCGTGTTCGTCATCTCGCCCTTGTCGAGCAGCCGGACGAGCTTGTCGGCGTCTTCCCGTCCCTCGACCTCCTTCTGCGCGCGCTTCAGGCCGCCGCCGGTGAACTGGTACCGGTTCTTCGTGAGAGCCCGGAGCGTTGCCGCAGCCTTCTCGTCCGCGCGGGCCGCTCCCTCCAGGATGCGTTCGATCTCGTCCTTGACGCCCTGCGTGTTGTCCTTCTGCGGCGCCGAGCCGGGCGCCTGGAGGGAGGGAATCACGCTGAGAGAGCCGTCCGCGGACACCCGGACATTCTTCTCCAGAGCCTGTTCGACCGCTTTGCCGAGCTGATTCTTGTAGCTGCGTAACTGCTCGTGTGCTTCTTGCAGAACCTTGTAGATTCCGGCCGCTTCCTGCTTGGCGTCCTCGAACTCCTTGGCCGTCTTCTTGACGAAATCCTTGGTGACCTCTGAGTTCTTGCCTTCCCAGTTGGCCGCGTTGGCTTTCTTCAGTAACGTCTGTGACGTTCCGCTTGGACCCGCAGCGCCGCCAGGTGCGCCGTCACCCGTGGCGTACTTCATCTGCCTGCTGAGCTTGCGCCATTGCTCAACTGCTTCGTCCAGTTCCTTCAATGACAGTTCGCGTAAGTCCTTGAAGGATAACTTCTTGGCCACTGGGCGCCCTTCCTTCGGCCTTGCCTCACTTGAAGTAGTCGTACAGCTTGGACACGGTGTGCATTCCTGTAGCGATGCGGGCCTCGTCCTCCTTGTGGCGCTTCTGGGAGTAGTCCAGGTGGTTGGAGATATGAGCGCAGGCTTCCTTGAGGCTTCCGAGCTGCGTGCTCCAGTTGTCGTGCACCTGGTAGAGGGCCGAGCCGAGCGAGAGGCTGCTGCTGGTCATCGCCGTCGCCGCCGCGAAGGTGGCCGGGCGCGCCTCGTCGCCCTGGGTGCGGAGGTGCTGGTACAGCCCGTACGCCTCATTGCCGATCGCTCCCAGCTCGTTGTCATGGACGACCAGGTCGCCTCCCGGCGCGCGCCCCGGTCGGTAGTTCCCGTCCGGCGTCTGGTTGAGCTGCATACGTGTGGACCGCTGGTTCGCTGTCTTCTGGCATTCTGCCCACTCGTCCTCGAACGACATCGGTTGCCTCCTCGTGTGCGCTCGGTCAGTCGCGGTTTATGGACGGGATCTCTTTGACGGTGACCGGGAGTTCGGCGGTGGCCCGGCGGTAGGTGATGTTGCAGTCGGCCTTCTTGGTGTCGACTGCGTACGTGCGGGACCTGCCGGTCAGGTCGTAGGTGCAGGACGCGGGCCTGGCGTCGTCGGTGCCTGCTTCGAGGCGGAGCCGGGTGGGGGTGGCCACCGTGGTGGCGGCGAGGTCGACCCCGGCTTCGTCGATGCCTCCGATTACCCACACGTGGTCGAGCACCTTGGAGAAGCGGGCGTGGGCGGTTCGCTTCCTCATCGTGCGCACCTCCCGAGGTGGCTGGACCTGGAGTGCACCGGCGCATATGTCGGCCGTGATGAGACGGCTGCACTGTACACCCGTGCGTCAGGGGTTGCCAGCTTAGTCGTTCGATTACCCCCGTCGCAGGAGAGTGCGGAGCTGGACCCGCACACCCTCGCGGCCCCTGCGGACAGCGGTCCGGGCCGCCCGCTCCGGAGGAGCGCGGGCGGAGAGGCAGAAGCGGATCCGGGGGCGGGTATCGCGGGCCGGGCACCGCGTCGTTGAAGCGGTCCCCGTAGTTGGCGAAGCTGAGCGAGTTGCGGATCGACGTCGCGTTCGCATGCACCTCGTTGAACACCAGCCGGAGCTGTTCGACGGGGTGCCGTCCGCCGCCCGGGCGGCGTCCCCGACCCCGGCAATCCGAGGGTGCCCTGCCGCCTGAGGGAGCGCCCTCACACCACGGGCTTCTAGGACTTGTCCGGTCGATCATGTTCGGAGCCAGATGGTGAGGGCTGCGGCGGTTGCGGTGCCGAGGTAGATGTAGCCGCGTTTGTCGTAGCGGGTGGCTACTGCTCTGGCGTTCTTCAGCCGGT
>NZ_JAAKZZ010000502.1 GCF_011045075.1 Streptomyces boncukensis | reverse complement strand
GGGTGCTCGGGGCGCCCGGGAGAACAGCCGCTCGCCTGGGAGGGCCTGCTGCGGCGGTACGTCCTCGATCCGCTCGGGCTGCACGAGACGGCGCTGCGTCCGTCGGGCACCGCCGCCACGGACGCGGTCGGGCACCGGAAGGACGGCCGTACGCCCGTGCCGGCGCTGGAGATGGGCGGCTTCGCCCCGGCGGGCGCGGTCCGGGCGACCCCGGGCGATCTGCTGCGCTATCTGGAGGCGCAGCTGCGCCTGGGCGGCGCGGCCGCGGCCGGCGCCGGGCTGGGGGACGCGCTGGCGCTCGTCCAGCGGCCGGTGCTGCGCCGCGGACACCGGCATGCGCACACGCATTCGATCGGCTGGTTTGTGCAGGAGGGCGCGTCGGGCGGGCCGATGTGGTTCCACGGCGGGGCCACCTGCGGGCAGCAGGTGTTTCTCGGCTTCCGGCCGTCGGCGGGCACGGCTCTCGCGGCGGTGTGCACGCGCCGCTTCCGGCTGGCGGACGCGTTCTCGGGCACCGCCCACGCGCTGCTGGCCGACGCCGGCTGAGCGCCTGCCCGGCCCCCTTCGCGCACTCCGGCGCGGTTCCCCTTCCGGGTGACAGGGCGTCAACACGGCAGCCTGAGTCGAATCCATTCAGGTGATATCCGGAAAAACGTACAAGTACATCCTTGCTAAGCAATCTCACTAGTACTACTGATTCATGGCATCTGCTCGCACCAGTTCCGGGAGCTGCCGTGTGTCGACCCTGACCGACGTCGTCCTGCCCGAGCAGGGCCAGCCCCCCGCCGAACCGCCGCGCCCGCTGTCCGGCTACGACTACGAGCGGTTCAGCACACTCGCGGGTCCGCTCACCGAGGCGGTGCCCCGCAAGCCGTACCGCGTGCGGTACCGGAGCCTGTGCGCGCGGAGCCGGGGCCACCTGGTGGTCGCCGTCGCGCTGGCCTCCGCGGCGCCGCTGCTGGCGGCGGCGCTGGTGGTGTGGCTGGTGCTGCCGGCCCACGCGGCCCACCGCACGGGTGCCCCGGGCTGGCTGCGCGCGATGGACACGCTGCTGCTCTGCGCCGTCGCCGCGATCGAGCTGTTCCGCCTCGTCAACGTGCTCTCCAACGCGCACGCCACGCTGGCCGCACGCGACCCGGTCCCGGTGCGCCCGCGCAGCGGGCAGAAGGTCGCCTTCGTGACCTCCTACGTGCCCGGCAAGGAGCCGCTGTCCATGGTGCGCGCGACCCTGGAGGGGGCGCTGGCCACCCGGTACGACGGCGTCAAGGACGTGTGGCTGCTGGACGAGGGCGACGACGACGAGGCCAAGGAGCTGTGCGAGCGGCTCGGCGTGTGCCACTTCTCCCGCAAGGGCCGCCCCGAGTGGAACCAGCCCACCGGGAGGTTCCGCGCCAAGACCAAGCACGGCAACTACAACGCCTGGCTGGCGGAACACGGTGCGGGCTACGACTTCATGGCCGGGGTGGACACCGACCATGTGCCGCTGCCCAACTACCTGGAGCGGATGCTGGGCTACTTCCGGGACCCCGATGTCGCCTTCGTGGTGGGCCCCCAGGTGTACGGCAACTACGACAACACCGTCACCAAGGCGGCCGAGAGCCAGCAGTTCCTCTTCCACGCCGTCATCCAGCGGGCCGGAAACGCCCACCGCTCGGCGATGTTCGTCGGCACCAACAACTGCGTGCGGATCTCGGCGCTGCGCCAGATCGGCGGACTGTACGACTCCATCACCGAGGACATGGCCACCGGCATGGAGCTGCACCGGCACCGCAACCCCGTCACCGGCAGGCGCTGGACCTCCGTCTACACGCCCGACGTGCTCGCGGTCGGCGAGGGCCCCACGGCGTGGACCGACTACTTCACCCAGCAGCTCCGCTGGAGCCGCGGCACCTACGAGACCCTCATCAAACAGTTCTTCCGCGCCGTGCCCACCCTGCCGCCCGGCCGGACGCTGAACTACGCGCTGCTGGCCGCCTACTACCCGATGGCGGCCCTGAACTGGGTCCTCTCCGGCCTGTGCTGCCTGCTCTACCTGGGGCTCGGCGCCGTCGGCAGCATCTCCTCCCCGGCGGTGTGGCTGATGCTCTACGCCGACGCGACGGCGCTGCAGATCGGCCTCTACCTCTGGAACCGCCGCTACAACGTCAGCCCGCACGAGCCGGAGGGCTCCGCGGGGACGGCGGGCATGGCGATGTCCGTCGTCTGCGCCCCCGTCTACGCCCGCTCCCTGGCGGACGCCGTACTGCGCCGCACCTCGCGGTTCGTCGTCACCCCCAAGGGCAACTCCAGCAGCCCCGACTCGCTGCGCACCTTCCACACCCATCTGCGCTGGTCCGCGCTCTTCGGCGGCACGCTCGCGCTCGGGCTCCACCTGGGGACCGAGCTGACCGTCGTGCACGCCTGGGCCGTGCTCGCACTCACCGTGACGCTGGTGCCCGTGCTGCTGTGGGGCGCCGGCGAGCTGCGCGAACGGCGCGCCGCGCAGCGGCGGCCCGCCGCGGAGGAACGGCGGGCCGCCACCGCGCAGGCGGCGCCCGCGGCGGGGGAGGGCGCGGGGAAGGCCACCGAGGGGAGACGCACCGTGCGCGCCATGACCTTCAACCTCCGCTACGCCTCGGACACCCCGCCCAACAGCTGGCCCGAGCGCCGCCCCGTCACCCGCGCCCTGCTGCACCGCGAGCGGCCGCACCTCCTGGGCACCCAGGAGGGCCTGTACCACCAGCTCCAGGACATCGCGGCCGACCTCGGCCACCGCTACGACTGGATCGGCACCGGCCGCGAGGGAGGCAGCCGCGGCGAGTTCATGGCCGTCTTCTACGACACCCGCCGGCTGGCCCCCGTCGAGTACGACCACTTCTGGCTCTCCGACACCCCGAACGTCATCGGCTCCGCCACCTGGGGGAACCGGGTCGTCCGCATGGTCACCTGGGTCCGCTTCCGGGACCTGCACACCGGGCGCGAGCTGTACCACCTCAACACCCATTTCGACCACCAGAGCCAGCCCTCGCGCGAGCGGTCGGCGGCTCTGGTCACCGAGCGGCTCGCGGGCCTCGACTCCGCCCTGCCCCGCCTGGTCACCGGCGACTTCAACGTGCCCGCACACGGCAACCCCGTCTACGACGCGATGCTCGGCGGGGGCACGCTGGTGGACACCTGGGACGCGGCGGAACGGCGCTCCCCGCAGTACGCGACCTTCCACGGCTACAAACCGCTGGTCCCGGACGGCGAGCGGATCGACTGGATCCTGGCCTCCCCGAAGACCCGGGTGCGGTACGCGGAGATCAACACCTACTCCCGCGACGGCCAGTTCCCCAGCGACCACCTTCCCGTCCAGGCGCTGCTCGACCTCTGACGACGGGTCGTGGGGGGCGTGGCCCCGTCCGGGGCGCGGGGAGCCGTCAGAAGGGCCCTGGCGGCACACCTCAGGCGTCCGCGGCATCCTGGACGCCGGCCACCACCTCCGCACTCAGCGCGGCGCGCACGAGCGCCGCTGCCAGCCGCGCCAGCTCGTCCTCGCGCACCAGCCGCGCCAGCTGTGCGGGCGACTCGGGCAGCCCCAGCCTGCCCGCGCCCTGCAGCGCCTTGGCGTCCAGATACGGCCGCAGCCGGGGCCACACCTCCTGGGCCTCCCGCAGAAAGATGGCCGCGCCCACCGGGCCGATCCCCGGCACCTCGCGCAGCGCCCGCTCGACACCGCCGGAGCCCGCGCGCTCCCGCAGCCGCCGCAGGTCCCCGCCGTACTCGCGCAGCAGCAGCTCGGCTCCCTCGCCGAGCTGGGTGGCGGTGCGCTCGTCGTAGCGCCGGTAGCCGCCCTCGCCGAGCAGGTCCACGCGCTCCTGCCAGCTCGCGGCGGCCATCCGCCGTGCGTCGCGCAGTCCGCCTCCGGACAGCGCGCGCGAGGTCGCCACCGCGACATCGGCCCGGATCCGGGCGCTCAGCAGGAGTGCGAGCACCAGCAGCCGGTAGAGCGGCGAGGGCGTGTCGCGCAGGGTGATTCCGGCCTGCGCCGCGTACGTCTGCCCGTGCCGCTCCAGCAGCGCCCGTGCCACTGCCGTGTTCCGTTCCTTCGCGGACGTTCGCGCCATGACCACCCTCCTCAGCCGTGCGTACCGCGTACCACGCGGAGCGCACGGTCACTCCTTCCGTACCGCACCGTTCGCGGAAACCTCCGGCACGGTGGAGGGGTGGAGGGGTGTCAGGAGGCGGGGCGCGCGCCGTTCAGCGCGTGCGCGCCGGCGCCGGCACCCGCATGGGCTGCGAGGAAGGGCCGCCGACGTGGGAGAACGGCTGGGTGCGCCAGTCCAGCCCAGCGGGCAGCGTGAGCAGTGCGCCCAGTCCGCGCTCCCTGGCCTGGTCCGCGTCGTCCCCGGAGGGCTTCGCGTCCGCCACGGCGCGGCCCGAGCCCTGGCACACCGTCAGGCCGAACGGGTTCCACGGAGAGGCGCACAGCGCGTGCTCCGGAAGGGCGTCCTCCAGCGCGAGCAGCGCGATCGGCTGCCCGCAGTCCGGGCAGACCACCCGGTAGCTCTCATAGGTCTCGCTGTCGGACGCCCAGAACTCGGCGTCCTCGGCAGCGCTGATCGAAATGCTCCCGGCGGCCTCGCCCGGTGCGTCCTGGCGAACGGATTCGGCCGACTTGATCGTGCTCATGCAATCCCCCTCGGGTGGACCGGCCGGGCTGGGCTCCGGCCACAGCAAGCACTTCCCGCCGTGACCTAGCCGTAATCGCCGCACCCGGGAGGACACGGGAGCACATATGTGTCCTTGGTCACACGCCCCCTGAGCCGCCGTACGCCCGCCCGCGCCGTCGGCTGTGCCCGGGCGCGGCGCGGGCAGTACGGTGGCCCATCGTGGAAGCACTCGACCGGCAGATCGTGGAACTGCTCGTCAAGGACGGGCGGATGAGCTATACCGACCTGGGCAAGGCCACCGGCCTGTCCACCTCGGCCGTGCACCAGCGGGTGCGCCGCCTGGAGCAGCGCGGCGTCATCCGCGGCTACACGGCGCTCGTGGACCCCGAGGCGGTCGGGCTCCCCCTCACCGCGTTCATCTCGGTCAAACCCTTCGACCCCAGCGCACCCGACGACATCTCCGAACGCCTCGCCGAGGTCCCGGAGATCGAGGCGTGCCACAGCGTGGCGGGCGACGAGAACTACATCCTCAAGGTGCGCGTCGCCACCCCCATCGAGCTGGAGCACCTGCTGGCCCGCATCCGCAGCCTCGCGGGCGTCTCCACCCGCACCACGGTCGTGCTGTCCACGCCGTACGAGGCCCGCC
>NZ_JAAKZZ010000501.1 GCF_011045075.1 Streptomyces boncukensis | reverse complement strand
CTCCCGGCCCTCCCGGCGCGGCGTCCTGGCCGCCACCGCGGCGGGCGCCCTGACCGTCGCCGCGGGCGGCGCGTCGACGGCGCACGCACGCCCCGCCGCGGACGCCTCAGCGGACGACTCCGCGATCCCCGACGCGTACGTCCTGCCCGGGGACCGGGCGTTCCCCTCCGGTCACGCGTACGACCCGCGCACCGGACAGCTGTACGTCGGCAGCGCCGCCGACGGCACCCTCTATCGGGGCCAGGTGACCCGGCCCCGGCTGCGCCCCTGGTCACCGGACGGCACCGACGGCCGCAGCACCACCTCGGGTATGACCGTCGACGGCGCGGGCCGGCTGTACGTGGGCGGCGCCGACACCGGAACCCTGCGGATCTACCAGACCTCCACCGGGCGGCTGCTGGCCCGGCTGCGGGGCGTACCAGACGGCTTCGTCAACGAGGTCACCGTCGCCGACGACGGCACGGCCTACGCCACCGACTCCTTCCGCCCGGTCATCTACCGGGTGACCCGCAGCGGATGGCGCTGGCGGATGGAGCGCTGGCTGGACGTCAGCGAGACCCCGATCGACTGGATCGACGGCCAGCACAACCTCAACGGCATCCTGGCCGTCGGCCGCCGGCTGCTGACCGTCAACAGCAACACCGGTCAGCTGTGGCGCGTCGACCAGCGCACCGGCGCGGCGCGCGAGGTGGACCTCGGCGGGCACACGCTGCCCAACGGGGACGGCCTGGCCTGGCACGACGGCCACCTCTACGTGGTGCAGGGCAACATCAACGACACCCCGGGGCTCGTCCCGCAGGTGGCGGTGCTCCGTATGTCGCCCGACCTGACCCGGGGCCGCTACACCGCCCGGATCGTCCCGCCCGGCGGCTTCCGCCACCCCAGCTCGGTGACGCTCGCCCTGGCGCACGGCCGGATCAACGTCGTCAACAGCCAGTACAACCGCTGGATCAACGGCCTGCCGCCCGAGGTGCTGCCGTTCACCGTCTCCAGCGTTCCGCTGCGCGACGCGGTTCCGGTGTGAGCCGCGGCTGGGCAGGGCCTGCCCCTTGCTGATGCGTCGCAGGGTGCGGCCCCGCTGTAGCTGAGCGCGCAGTTCCCCGCGCCCCTTCGGGGCGCACACAGCACAGCGTGCCCTGCCCGCCCCGTCGCTGCGGGGCGGGCAGGGCACGCTGTCAGAGCTGTTACCCGGATGCCAGGGGATCGGCGCGGAACGGCGCGGGAGCCACGCGGCTACTTCGTGCCGCCGCCCTTGCCGTCCTTGCCGCCCTTGCCGTTCTTGTCGTCGCCTCCGGAGCTCATGGACTCGTAGATCTCCTTGCACATGGGGCAGACCGGGTACTTCTTGGGATCGCGCCCCGGTACCCAGACCTTGCCGCAGAGCGCGACGACGGGCGTCCCGTCCATCGCGCTCGCCATGATCTTGTCCTTCTGGACATAGTGGGCGTACCGCTCGTGGTCGCCGTCACCGTGCGATGTCTGCGGGGTCGGCTCGACCAGGGTTCCGGTGCTGCCCCCGCGCTCGGGCTCAAGAGTGCTCATGCACCCCAAGGGTACTCAGTTCAGCGAGGGGTCGTCCGGGTACGTCGCCACGAGTGCCAACTCGCTGCGTTGCCGCCGCAGCACGGAGCGCCACAGCCCCTCGGGCGACGGGGAGGAGACATCGCCGGGCTCCGACTCGACGACGTACCACGCGCCCTCGGACAGCTCGTCCTCCAACTGCCCAGGCCCCCAGCCCGCGTAGCCCGCGAAGATCCGCAGCGAGCCCAGCTCGGCGGCGAGCAGCTCCGGCGGGGCCTCCAGGTCGACCAGGCCGATCGCGCCGTGCACCCGCCGCCAGCCCAGCGGCCCGCTGGACGGTCCCTTCCCGTCCGCGGCGTCCGCCGCGTCCCCGGCGCCCGGGTCCGCATCCGGGTCCCGGTCCCGGTCTCGGTCCGGGTCCCGGTCAGTGCGCCTGGCCCGGTCCGGGCTCCCGGCCGGGTCCGGTGCCGGGTCCCGTGCCGCTCCGCGGTCCGCCGCCGGTTCCCGGCCCGGCGGGGCGCCCGTCCCCGCGTCCGCCTCCCCGTCCGGGCCCCGGACGTCTCGGGCGTCTCGGGTGTCGCGGACGTCTCGGGTGTCGCGGGCGGTGGTGCGCCCCTCACCCCCCGTGGGCACCACCGCCACACCCAGTGCCGCGTCCAGCGAGACGGGGCCGCCCTGGAAGACGACGCCGGGCTCGCCGGTGAGCGCCGCCCAGGGCTCCAGGATGTCGCTCACGTCGACGGGCGTCGGGCGGTTGAGGACCACGCCCAGCGAGCCCTCCTCGTCGTGGTCGAGGAGGAGCACCACCGCGCGGTCGAAATTCGGGTCGGCCAGCACCGGAGTGGCCACGAGCAGCCGTCCGGTGAGCGAGGACACCTCGGTCATAGGGCAATGATCCCGCACCGGCGCCCGTCGCGGGGAGCCAACCGGCAGATCGGTACGAGGCGCGCGGCAGGGAGCGTGCCCGCCGAGTGCGGCGGCCGCGCGCCGTCCGCGCCTCCCCCGGCCCCTCGGGGCGCACGGCGGACCGCACCGTGACGTGGCGGGCGCGGAGCGTGTTATTGCGCACCTGTGACGTTCCGCTCCCCCGCACAGCGCTACGGAGGGGGTGTCCGGGGCGATTACGATGACGTTTTGTCCCAACCCATCTCCAGGAACGCGGAGATTCATGACCGACAGCCCTGCCGACGTCCTACTCGTCCACGGTGGCGCCCCGCTGGAGGGCGAGCTCCGGGTCCGCGGCGCGAAGAACCTCGTGCCGAAGGCCATGGTCGCCGCGCTGCTGGGCAGCGCGCCGAGCCGCCTGCGCAATGTGCCGGACATCCGCGACGTGCGCGTCGTACGCGGCCTCCTCCAGCTGCACGGCGTCACCGTCCGCTCCGGTGACGAGTCCGGCGAGCTCGTGCTCGACCCCTCGCGCGTGGAGAGCGCCAACGTCGCGGACATCGACGCGCACGCGGGCTCGTCCCGGATCCCGATCCTGTTCTGCGGCCCGCTGCTGCACCGCCTCGGCCACGCCTTCATCCCGGGGCTGGGCGGCTGCGACATCGGCGGGCGGCCCGTGGACTTCCACTTCGACGTGCTGCGGCAGTTCGGCGCGACGATCGAGAAGCGGGCCGACGGACAGTATCTGGAGGCCCCCAAGGGCCTGCGCGGCACCAAGATCCGGCTGCCGTACCCGTCGGTCGGCTCGACGGAGCAGGTGCTGCTGACTGCCGTCCTCGCGGACGGTGTGACGGAACTCTCCAACGCGGCCGTGGAGCCGGAGATCGAGGACCTGATCTGCGTGCTGCAGAAGATGGGCGCGATCATCTCCATGGACACCGACCGCACCATCCGCATCACCGGTGTCGACTCGCTCGGCGGCTACACCCACCGCGCCCTCTCGGACCGGCTGGAGGCCGCGTCCTGGGCGAGCGCGGCGCTGGCCACCGAGGGCAGCGTGTATGTGCGCGGCGCGCAGCAGAAGTCGATGATGACCTTCCTCAACACCTACCGGAAGGTCGGCGGCGCGTTCGAGATCGACGACGAGGGCATCCGGTTCTGGCACCCGGGCGGCCCGCTGAACGCCATCGCGCTGGAGACCGACGTGCACCCCGGCTTCCAGACGGACTGGCAGCAGCCGCTGGTGGTGGCCCTCACCCAGGCGTCCGGCCTCTCCATCGTCCACGAGACGGTCTACGAGTCCCGCCTGGGCTTCACCTCGGCGCTCAACCAGATGGGCGCCCACATCCAGCTCTACCGCGAGTGCCTGGGCGGCATGCCGTGCCGCTTCGGGCAGCGCAACTTCCTGCACTCCGCCGTGGTCTCCGGGCCGACGAAGCTCCAGGGCGGCGACCTGACCATCCCCGACCTGCGCGGCGGCTTCTCGTATCTGATCGCGGCGCTGGCGGCGCAGGGCACCTCGCGGGTGCACGGCATCGACCTGATCAACCGGGGCTACGAGAACTTCCAGCAGAAGCTGATGGAACTCGGCGCCAAGGTCGAGCGCCCCTAGGGGGTGTTTCGAAAGCCCCGCACGCCACCTGGAACGCCCGGCACGTGCTCTCGCCGCACCGGCCGAAAGCCCGAGTACGCCCAGTACGAGGGCTTTCACCCGGCACGCCGAGAGCACGCACCGGACGCTCCATGCGCCGCACGGGGCTTTCGAAACACCCCCTAGCCGAGCGCCCCCGGCGCCCTGGCCGGGCCGGTCCCGCAGCCGTGGCGCCGGCCCCTCAGCAGAAGACCAGCTCGCGGAACGCGTCCCGGATCTCGGTGAGCGGCCGCCGTTCCCGGCTGTAGTAGATCTTGTTGGTCAGCAGAACCGCCCAGCGCCCCAGTCGGGGACTGAGCCAGATGCCGGTGCCGGTGAAGCCGTAGTGGGCCCAGACGTCGTCCCGCTCGGGGCTCGTCCCCGGCGCCGGATGCCACAGCAGGCCGCGTGCCGGGGTCAGTCCTCCCGTGTGCACCTGGAGGGAGAGCCGGGTCCAGGCGGGGCTGACGCCGGGGTGCGCGCCGTCCGTCCCGCCAGCGAGCAGATGCCGCAGGAAGCGCCCCAGGTCCGGGGCGTGCGAGAAGACGCCCGCGCTGCCGCAGGAGGCGCCGAGGATCCGGGCCGAGTAGTCGTGGACCGAGCCGCGGGGCCGCAGGCCGGTCTCCGGGTCGAGTTCGGTCGGGGCGCAGCCGGCCCGTGCGGCCGGGCTCAGCGGCCCGTAGCCGGTGGCGGTGAGGCCGAGCGCGCGCCACAGCGGCCCGGCCTGGGCGTCGAGCCGCCGTCCGGTGAGGTCCTCGGTGAGAAAGCCGAGGATCATGGCGGCGCGGTCGGTGTACTCCACGGCCTCGCCGGGCGGCCGGCGCACGGCCTCGGTGAGGATGCCGCTGCGGACGGCCGCTGGGTCGGTCCCGTACCGGTGCTTCAGCTGGGCGCGCAGCGGGAGGCCCGCGGTGTGGGAGAGGAGTTCCCGCGCGGTCAGGTTGCCGACGGGGTACCCGGCCGCCCGCGGCCAGTAGCCGCCGAGCGGCGCTTCCAGGTCGATACGGCCCCGGTCCCACAGCGCGCCGACGGCCGTCCAGGTGGCCAGGATCTTGGTGAGGCTCGCGACGTCGTACCGGGTGGCGGGGCGCGTGCGGGCGGCGCAGCGCTGCAGGGACAGGGTGCCGGCGGCGCCGAGGTCCAGGATCCCCTGGGCGTCTCCGACCGCCCAGGTGGCGCCGGGATAGACGTGCCGCCGGACGCCGTCCTCCACGAGGCGGCGCACCGCGTCGGGGACGCGGGGGCGGTGCGGGGCCGGTCGC
>NZ_JAAKZZ010000500.1 GCF_011045075.1 Streptomyces boncukensis | reverse complement strand
CCCCCGGCGCCGCCCGCGCCCTTGTCGTCCTGCTGCCCGGCCCCGCCGTCGCCGCCACTGCCGCCCGAGCCTCCGGGCTGGTCGGTCGGCTGATCGGTGGGCTGGTCGGTCGGCTGGTCCGTGGGCCCGTCCGTCGGCGCGGTCCTGTCGCCCGAGTCCCCGCCGGGGCCGCCGTCGTCGCCCGTGCGGTCCTGGTCCGGTGCGCCGGTCCGCCCGCGGTCCTGGTCCTGGTCCTGGCCGCCCGAGCCGCCGCTGTCGCCCCCGCTGTCCGAGTGGCCGGGCGAGGGGGTCTGCGTGGGGGTCTCGTCGCTGCCCCCGCCGGACGACCCGCCCCCGTGGAAGACGTCGGTGATCGAGGTGCCCTTGCCGCCGGAGACGTTCTGGCCGGAGACCGCCTCGTAGAGGGTGATCCCGCCGACCGCGATCACGAAGACGAGCAGGGCCGGCAGCAGCGTCCGCTTCCAGCCGCGCCACCGGGTGCCGTGCGTCGTGGCCTCGTTGAACTCCCCGCTCGGCTGCAGCTCCGTCGCGAGCGTCGGGTCGAACAGCTGCGTCTCGCCGGTGTGGCCGGGGAGCGGCATCCGCCGCGTCCGCGGCTTCGCCTGGACGGCGGCGTCCTTGATCTGCTCACCGGTCCTGCTGAACAGGTGCTGGAAGATCGGCCCCCCGCTGGTGGCGAGGAGGCTCATGACCCCCGCGCCGATAAAGGTGCCGTACACACCGAGCTGACCGGCGAGGAAGGCGGCGATGACGGCGGCGACGGCGCTGCCGAGAACCTGGGTGAGGCTCAGGTCAATGCGCTTCTCCTTCTTGCCACCCTCCTCCCGCGTGTCCGGCTCCGCATGTCTTTTGTCCTTATCGTTCATTTACCGCCCCTGATCGCACACTCCAACCACTGTGCACGAATACGGGACTTTTCCGCGAAGCCAATGGTTCCGCTTCACCGGGTTCTGTGAGCCTCACCACCCTCACTAACCAGGCGAAATGGACTTCTGGGGCGTCAACTCCCTTATCCCGGAGCAACTTCGGCGGCGCGCCGGTCCACCCGGGTGGCCCTAATGGAGTAGTGTGACGAGCCCTGGTCCCGGTTCTGGACCGGCGCAGGCTGCTCGCGGCGATCACCCTGGTCACCGTGCGTTGTGAGGAGGTAACCGTGCCATGACGGTGGTACTGGGCAGTGCCGAAGGCCGCCCCGGCACCCCGAGCAACTCGGCAAGGTTGTGGCAGGCTGCACCCGGGCAGGCCACACTCGTCTAGCGGGAGCAGCGACGCACGTGACGTCGGCAGGCACCACCCGGGAGGTCCCCATGCCCGAACTGCGTGTCGTGGCCGTCAGCAACGACGGCACACGACTGGTGCTCAAGGCTGCCGACAGCACGGAATACACGCTTCCGATTGACGAGCGGCTGCGCGCCGCCGTCCGGAACGACCGCGCGCGGCTCGGCCAGATCGAGATCGAGGTGGAGAGCCACCTGCGGCCCCGGGACATCCAGGCGCGGATACGGGCCGGCGCCTCCGCTGAGGAGGTCGCTTCGCTCGCGGGCATCCCGGTCGACCGCGTGCGCCGCTTCGAGGGCCCGGTGCTCGCGGAGCGCGCCTTCATGGCCGAGCGCGCGCGCAAGACCCCGGTGCGCCGCCCCGGCGAGAACACCGGCCCGCAGCTGGGCGAGGCCGTCCGGGAGCGGCTGCTGCTGCGCGGGGCCGACAAGGACACCACGCACTGGGACTCCTGGCGGCGCGACGACGGCACCTGGGAGGTGCTGCTCGTCTACCGCGTCGCGGCCCAGCCGCACTCGGCGACCTGGACGTACGACCCGCCGCGCCGCCTGGTGCAGGCCGTGGACGACGAGGCGCGGGCGCTGATCGGCGAGACCGACGACACCCCGGAGCCGAGCTTCCCGTTCGTCCCCCGGATCGCCCGGCTGCCGCGCGAGCGCGGGGACCGCGGCGAGCGGCCGGAGCGGGACGGCAGGTTCGACCGGCCCGAGCTGGAGCCCGCCGCGCTCGCGCCCCCGCCGCCCGGTGCGGACGACGGGGCGGAGCCGGGGTCCGGCCCGGCCGCCGACTCCGGCGAGGAGTCGGACTCGCTGACCAGCCTGCTGGAAGCGGTGCCGAACTTCCGTGGCGACATGGTGGTGCCCGAGCAGGCCCCGCAGCAGGCCCCGCCGGCGCGGGAGGAGCCCGAGGAGCGCGAGGAGGCGGACGGAGAGGCCGAGCAGGAGGCGGAGGCCGTGGAGCCCCCCGCACCCGCCGCGAGCGCGGGCTCGGCCTATGCGGACGTGCTCATGCCCCGCTCGGTCGGTACGCACCGCGACCGGCTCAAGGGCAGCACCGACCGGCAGGCGGAGGCGGACGGCGTCCGTCCGGGCCGCCGGGCCGCCGTGCCCAGCTGGGACGAGATCGTGTTCGGGACGCGCCGCAAGAAGGAGTGAGCGAGCCGGATGCTTCCCGCACGGCGTGCCGTGCGGGAACGATCCGGCGAGCACCGGGGCCGCCGCGCTGCGCGGTGTACCCGGCACCGGGGCTGCGCCTCCCGGCCCGCTCCCCCACGCTCTTCAAGCAGGGGGGACCCGTATGGCACCCGCGGACCGCGACGCGTCAGCAAGGGCCGGCCCCGGCCCGGCACGCCCCGCAGGACACGGCTCAGCCCGTCTCCGGACCGGTGGCCACCGGTCGGGAGCCGTCGGCGACCCACTGGCTCCAGGAGCCGACATAGAGCGCGGCGTCGATACCGGCCAGCTCCAGGGCCAGCACCTGCTGCGCGGCGGACACCCCGGAGCCGCAGTAGGCGCCGACCTCCGTCTCGGGGGCGGCGCCCAGCGCCTCGAAGCGGCCCGCGAGGGCCTCGGCGGTGCGGAAGGTGCCGGAGTCCGTCAGATTCTCCGTGGTGGGCGCGGAGACGGCGCCGGGGATATGGCCCGCGACCGGGTCGACGGGCTCCGTCTCGCCCCGGTAGCGCTCCGCTGCGCGGGCGTCCAGCAGCAGGCCGCGCCGGGCGAGCTCGGCGGCCCCCGCCGCGTCCAGCACCCGCATCCCGCCGGGCCGGGGCGTGAAGTCGCCGGCGCCCGGCTCGGGGGTGTCGGTGCTGAGCGGCAGCGCTCCCCCGCCCTCGCCCTCCCGGTACTCCGTCCAGGCCGCCAGCCCGCCGTCCAGCACCCGCACGTCCGGGTGCCCGGCCCAGCGCAGCAGCCACCAGCAGCGGGCCGCCGCCCAGCCGTCGCCCGGCCCGCCGCCGTCGTAGGCGACCACGCGGCGGTCCGCGGTGACCCCTGCGCGGCGCATGGCAGCCGTGAACACGTCCGGATCGGGCAGCGGATGACGCCCGGTCCCGGGCGCGGCCGGCCCCGCGAGCTCCGTTTCCAAGTCGATGTAGACGGCGTCCGGCAGATGGCCGCGCCGGTACTCCCCCAGGCCGGAGGGGCCGCCCATGCGGTAGCGCACGTCGAGGAGCACCGGGTTCCGGCCTGCCGCCAGGTCGCCTGCGAGTTCCGTTACGGAGATGATGGCACTCATACCGCCATCTTCGCGCAGCGGCGGCGCGGCTCGCGCGCCCGGCAGCGCGCACCGCCCGCGCCGGTGGCCGGACACCCGCGGTGGAAAACGCCGCGCGGGTGGGAGCGCCGCGCGACAGGTGGTGCAAGCATCTGCACTGGCAACGGCAACTGAGTCAGCGCGGCCACGGCAACGACGCCGAGGCGTATCCACTGTACGACCGCATCGATGATGGTCCCAAGGAGCGAGGCAGATGACCGAGGCAGCCACTCGGCAACGGCGCAGTCCGGGAGCACCCGCATGGGCGAGCCTGATGGTGCACCGGCTGGATTCCAGCAAGGAGTTCTACTCCCAGCTGTTCGGTTGGGAGTACCGTGCCGGACCACAGCAGCTCGGCCCGTACGTACGCGCTGTCACGGGCGGGCACGAGGTCGCCGGGCTGGGCGAGAAGGCGTCGGGGCGGCAACTGCCCGTCGCCTGGCTGCCGTACATGGCGAGCGAGGACGCGGACGAGACGGCGATGCTCATCCGGGAGCACGGCGGCACCGTCGCCGTCGGCCCGCTGGACGCCGACACGGCGGGCCGGATGGCCATCGCCTCGGACACCCTGGGCGCCCCCTTCGGGGTCTGGCAGGACGCGGTGTATCCGGGCCTGGGCATCGCACCAGCGGGCGTCATGGGGGCGCCCGTCTGGTTCGAACTGGTCACCCGTGAGACGTCGTCGGCGGTGAAGTTCTACCAGACGGTGTTCGGCTACGACGCGGAGGCGGTCGTCTCCGCCGAGCTCGACTATCTGACCCTCTACCGGGACGGGGTGGCGGTCGCCGGGATCCACGGGGTCGGCCAGTCGCTCCCCCGCGACCGGGGGCCGCACTGGCAGACGTACTTCTCCGTCCGGGACGCGGACACCGCCGTGCACGAGGTGGCGGACCTGGGCGGACACGTGCTGCACGAGCCGCGGGACTCACCGTACGGGCGGCTGGCGACCGTCGTGGACCCGGAGGGCGCGCAGTTCAGTGTGATCCGGACCGAGCGCGACCTGCGCTGAACCGGGGCGGCGGCGCGGCCCGGCCGCTCCCCGGGGCCGGGGCGGACGGCTCGGAGGGGCCCGGCCTGGGCGCGCCGCCCGCCGGGCCCCCGCCGTCCACCGGCAGCACGTCGGGCGAGAGCGCGCCCGCGCCGGCCGCCGCGGCCGTCAGCCGCCGGCGGTGGTGGCGCCGGCACAGCACCTCGTAGCCGACCTCGGCGCGCGCCTCGCCGACATCGCCGACGACCACCTGGGCGCCCTCGACGACCATCCTGCCGCCCACCGTGCGGGCGTTGTGCGTGGCCCGCGCGCCGCACCAGCACAGCGACTCGACCTGGAGCGTCTCCGTCCGGTCGGCCAGCTCCATCAGCCGCTGGGAGCCGGGGAAGAGGCGGGTGCGGAAGTCGGTGGCGATGCCGAACGCGTAGACGTCGAGGCCCAGGTCGTCCACGACCCGGGCCAGCTGCTCGACCTGCTCGGGCGAGAGGAACTGCGCCTCGTCGACGATCACATAGTCCGTCCGGCCGCCCGCGGTGAGGTGCTTGACGAGGTGGGCGTGGAAGTCGAGGTCCTCGGCCACCTCGACGGCCTCGGCGACCAGTCCGAGCCGGGAGGAGAGCAGGCCCTCGCCGGCGCGGTCGTTGCGAGTGAAGATCATGCCCTGCAGTCCGCGGGCCGAGCGGTTGTGCTCGATCTGGAGCGCGAGTGTGCTCTTTCCGCAGTCCATCGTTCCGGAGAAGAACACCAGCTCTGGCATGGGAGTTCGGCCTTTCATGGCGTGAGCGGGGCGGGAACGG
>NZ_JAAKZZ010000004.1 GCF_011045075.1 Streptomyces boncukensis | reverse complement strand
ACGTGCTCTCGCCGCACCGGCCGAAAGCCCGAGTACGCCCAGTACGAGGGCTTTCACCCGGCACGCCGAGAGCACGCACCGGACGCCCCATGCGCCGCACGGGGCTTTCGAAACACCCCCTAGGGTCTGTCCGGCGGATCGTGCTGGGTCGGGGCTGCCCCTGCTGTTCGGCGCGCGGTCAGAGCCCGGCGTCGCGCGCCGCCGTGTGCAGCACCCGGGCCTGCTCGACGAGCTCGCCCGCCGAGCCGGCGGTGAGCTGGGTGTCGAGCAGCACCTCGTCCACGCCGGCCCGGGCGAACGCCGCCAGGTCCTCCACGATCTGCTCGACGCTGCCCTGGTACGGCATCCGCTCGCCGTCCCGCGGCTTGTCCGTGAGCTCCACGGAGGCCCGTACGGTGGTGGTCAGCGCGGCGGGGTCCCGGCCCGCCTCGGCGGCCAGCGCGGCCAGCCGGGCCCGTACGGCCGTCACCTGCTCGACGGTCACGAACGACGGCACCCACCCGTCCGCGCGCCGCGCCATCCGCCGCAGCGCGCGGTCGGCGTGCCCGGCCAGCAGCACCGGGATGCGGCCGGCGGGCTTGGGGCCGACGGCGGACGGGGTGAAGCGGGTGCGCTCCCCCTCGTACGCGGGCACCGGATCCGGGCCCCACACCGCGGCGCACACGTCGAGCACCTCGTCCAGCGCGGCGCCGCGCGCGGCGTGGTCGGCCCCCGCCGCGCGGTACTCGTCGCGGGACCAGCCCGTGCCGAAGCCCGCGACCACCCGGCCGCCGCTCGCCGCGTCCAGCGACGCCAGGGCCCGCGCCAGCAGGAACGGCGAACGCAGCGGGGCCACCAGCACGGCGGAGCCCAGCCGTACCCGCTCGGTGACGGCCGCCGCCTGCGCCAGCGTCACCAGCGGGTCGGCGACCGAGCGGAAGTACTCGGCCCACGGCAGACCGGGGATCAGATACATGTCGTCCAGGGGCTCCTCGGGCCGCATCAGCCGGTCCAGCACCCACACGCTGTCGTAGCCGATCTCCTCGGCCGCCCGTGCCGCCGCCGTCACATCGCGGGCGGTGTCATAGCTGCCCGTCTGCGGGAGCCCCATACCGAGTCGCAGTGCCATTCCGTCCCCTTCGCGGGAGAGTGAGCGTCTTGATTGAACCCTCACATACCTACGGGACGGTAACGGTCCCCGCAAGACCCCCTCGCCCGCCACCCGCTAGCGGTCCAGCGGAGTGAGCAGGTAGCGGCCCGTCATGCCCACGGTGGCATCCAGGCCCTCCGTCATCTCCTCCGCCAGCGCCTCGAACGCGCGCAGCCCCCACAGCGCGCGGAACGCCGCCCACGCCCCGCCGCGCGCCCGCTCCAGGCTCCAGGATCCGACGAGATGGGTGAGCGGATCGGCCACGTCCAGCAGGTCGGGCCCCGGCATCAGATCCTCCCGGATCCGCTCCTCCAGCCCGGTCAGCAGCTCCCCGATCCGTTCGTAGTCCGCCTCCAGGGCGTCGGGTTCGGTGCCGCGCGACCGGCAGGTGTCCACCAGGGACAGCGGGAGGTCGTGCCCGATGTGCGCGTTGATCCCGGCGAGCGCGAACTGCAGGGCGTGCACGGCCGGGTGACGCCGCATCTGGAACAGCGGGCGCCAGCAGGCGGGGGGCCGCCGGCCGGCCCGCTCGGCGTCCACCGCGTCCAGGTACCGCGCCGCGAACCGGGCGCCGAGTTCGCCGGTCGCCTCCCGCTCCTCGAACAGGCCCGCCGCCAGCCGCCGTTCCAGCTCCTCGGTCACCGAGAGGTACACCCGGTTGAACACCGCCACCCCGTCCCGCGGCGGCAGCTCCGCGCCGATCTCCCGCATCCGCGCCGTCACGTCCCGGATCGGGAGCACGTCTCCCGCCCGCTGCGCGGGCACCTGTTCAGCTGTCGTCATGGACGCAGCGTGACAGCCCGCGCCGTCCTCGGCCGCGCGCCCGGTCCGTACGGCCCACGGACGGGGGACACGGCCCGCGGTCACTCCGTGCCGCGCCCGGCCCCAGGATCCTGGGCCCCCGGATCCTGGCCCTCCGGGTCCTGGCCCTCCGGGTCGTACGAACTGGTGCCCTCGTCGAGCAGCGGCTCCTGGGACTTGAGGTGTGCGGGGGCCAGCGCCCGCAGGACGTGGTAGCCGGTGAGCACCACCAGGGTGCCCAGGGCGATGCCGCCCAGCTCGAAGTTGTCGGTGA
This sequence comes from Streptomyces boncukensis, assembly GCF_011045075.1. Classification (GTDB taxonomy): domain Bacteria; phylum Actinomycetota; class Actinomycetes; order Streptomycetales; family Streptomycetaceae; genus Streptomyces; species Streptomyces boncukensis. The sequence goes on along the minus strand of NZ_JAAKZZ010000004.1, from coordinate 44,919 downwards.
TCTCCAGGCTGACGCCGCCGACGCCGATGATGATGCCCGCGGCGGCCGGGACGAGGTTGAGGGGGTTGCGCAGATCGACCCCGTTGCTGATCCAGATCTGGGCGCCCAGCAGGCCGATCATCCCGTACAGGATCACGGTGATCCCGCCCAGCACCCCGCCCGGGACCGCCGCGACGACCGCGCCGAACTTCGGGCACAGGCCGAAGAGCAGCGCGAAGCAGGCCGCGGCCCAGTAGGCGGCCGTGGAGTAGACCCGGGTGGCGGCCATGACGCCGATGTTCTCCGAGTACGTGGTCGTCGCGGGGCCGCCCAGCGAGGTGGACAGCACGCTGCCCGCGCCGTCCGCGGCGATGGCGGTGCCGAGCTGGTCGTCCAGCGGGTCGCCCGTCATCTCGCCCACCGCCTTGACGTGCCCGGCGTTCTCCGCCACCAGGGCGATCACCACCGGCAGCGCGACGAGCACCGCCGACCAGGAGAACGACGGACCGTGCACCGACGGGAGCCCGAACCAGTCCGCGTCCCGTACCGCGCTCAGGTCCAGCCGCCAGTGGTCGACCGCCTTGCTGCCGCCGTCGGGCGAGTGGATCTTTCCGAACGCCGCGTCGAAGGCCCAGGACATCAGATATCCGGCGACCAGCCCCAGGAAGATCGCCACCCGCGACCAGAAGCCGCGCAGACAGACCACCGCGAGGCCGGTCAGCAGCATCGTGAGCAGCGCGGTCCACTGGTCCTGCGGCCAGTATGTGCCGGCGGTCACGGGCGCGAGGTTGAAGCCGATCAGCATCACCACGGCGCCGGTGACGATCGGCGGCATCGCGGCGTGGATGATCCGCGCGCCGAACTTCCGTACGGCGAGGCCGACCAGGAACAGCGCGGCGCCCACGACCAGGATGGCCCCGGTCACGGTCGCGCTGTCGCCGCCCTGTCCCCGGATCACGGCGGCCACCCCGACGAAGGACAGGCTGCACCCGAGATAGCTCGGCACCCGGCCCCGGGTGGCCAGCAGAAACACCATGGTGGCCAGGCCGGACATCATGATCGCGAGGTTCGGGTCGAGGCCCATCAGGACCGGCGCCACGAAGCTCGCCCCGAACATCGCGACCACGTGCTGGGCGCCGAGGCCCGCCGTACGCGGCCAGGAGAGCCGTTCGTCGGGGCGTACGACGGCGCCGGGGGCCGGGACGCGGCCGTCGCCGTGGACCCTCCATCGCACGCCGAGTCCGTCGCGTACCCCGCCGCCCATGTTGTCGCTCCGCTTCAGCCGTCGAATTCCGGCCACATGGTATGCGGTCGGGGGAGTGGCGCCCGCCTCCCGGCCCCGCGCCCCTGCCGGGACACGTCCGGGGCACGTCCGGGGCGCCGACCGGTGTGGGCCCCGCGTCGGCGGGAAGGGCTCAGCCCCGCTCGGCGCCCTCCTCCCGGGCGGGGGCGACAGCAGGCGCGCCCCGCGTCGCGGACTCCGTCCGCAGCACCCCCGCGCCGGCGATCAGGCCCACCAGCAGCACCGTCACCACTCCGAACGACGCCGACAGCGAGGTCGTCTCCGCGATCCACCCCACCGCCGCCGGGGCGGCCAGCCCCGAAGCGTAGGCGAGCGTCGCCACCCCGGCGATGGCCTGCCCCGGCGCGGCACCGCCCATCCGCCCCGCCGCCGCGAAGCACAGCGGCACCACCACCGCGATGCCCACCCCGATCAGCGCGAAGCCCGCGACGGCGGCGGCCGGCACCCGCGCCGCCACCACCAGGCCCGCGCCCAGGGTCGCCAGCACGCCGCCCGCGCGCACCGTCCTGACCGGCCCCAGCCGCCGCACCACCGCGTCGCCGGACAGCCGGGCCACGGCCATCGTGCAGGCGAACGCGGTGTATGCGGAGGCCGCCAGGCCCGGACCGGCGCCCGTGACGTCGTCCAGATAGATGCCGGACCAGTCCATCGAGGCGCCCTCGGCGAAGACCGCGCAGAAGCCGACGACGCCGATCGCCAGCACGCCGCGCGCGGGCAGCGCGAACCGGGGCGGCGCCTCCTCCGGCGCCCCGGACCGGCCGCCGTGCTCCGTGCCCGGCCCGCCGCCGGCGGCCCCGTCGTCCAGCGTGCCCCGGCACGCGGTGAGCGCGACCGCGGCCAGCAGCGGCGCTGCCACCCCCAGGTGCACCCGCGCGTCCAGCCCGCCGTGCGCCGCCAGGACGCCCCCGGCCCCGCCCAGCAGCGTGCCCACGCTCCACATCCCGTGCAGGCCCGACATCACGGACCGGCCGTACCGCTCCTCGACCCGGACGCCGTGCGCGTTCATCGCCACATCCATCAGGCCGAGCCCGCAGCCGTAGCAGAACAGCGCCAGGCACAGCCAGCCGAGCGCCGGGGCGGGGGCGGGCAGCGCGAGGCCCGCGCAGCACATCAGGCAGAGCCAGGCCAGCGAGCGGCGCGGCCCGTAGCGGTGTGCGAGCCGTGCGGACAGCGGCATGGCCGCCGAGGCCCCGGCCGTCATGCAGACCAGCGCCACCCCGAGCCACCCCGGGCTCAGCCCGAGGTGTTCGCGGAGCCAGGGGATGCGGGTCGCGAAGCTGCCGCTCGCCGTCCCGTGCACCGCGAAGACCACGGCGACGGCGCGCCGCGCGCGGATCACACCGGGCTGGGGCGGCGGCCCCGGCGCGGGCCCGGCGGCCCCGGCGCGGTTCGTGCGTCGCATGTGTCAGCTCCCTCTGGTCCCCGGCCCCCGGACCCCGGCCGTTTGTGCGGAGATCGTGCCCGGGGCACGGCCCGGTCGAACGCCTGCGCGCCGCCGTGCCCTGCGGTGTGCTGTGAGTCAGCCCACAGCGGGCGTCGGCATAGTCCGCCGGGCAGCGTGGCAGACTGGACCTTGTACACCCCGTACGAGAGATCGGGTACGGGCGTACAACTTCAGTCAGCAGCGCACTCCGGGGTCGGTGAAAGTCCGAACCGGCGGTTAAAGTCCGCGACCCGGCCGCCGCCAGCGGCCGGTTGACCAGGTGAAACTCCTGGACCGACGGTGAAAGTCCGGATGGGAGGCAGTGCGCGGCGGGCCGAGGCCGGTGCTCCGCCCAGCGCGGCGGCCCTGCCCCCGGAACCGGGGAGCGGGCCCCGTCCCCGAGGGGGCGCCCCGGAGTCAGCGTCCGTCACTGAGTCCCGCGCAGCCCCGGAGTCCATGCCGAAGAGGCAGGAGGACCCGGTGGCCACCCACTCCGAAGCGCCGTCCGGCTCTCAGCCGGGACGTGCCGAGCGCGCCGCGATGCGCCGCGCCCTCGACCTCGCCGCGCGCGGACTCGGCTCGACCAGCCCCAACCCCGTCGTCGGCTGTGTGATCCTCGACCGTGCGGGCCGCACCGTGGGGGAGGGCTGGCACCAGCGCGCCGGCGGACCGCACGCCGAGATCCACGCCCTCGCCGAGGCCGGGGACGACGCCCGCGGCGGGACCGCCGTCGTCACTCTGGAGCCCTGCAACCACACCGGCCGCACCGGCCCCTGCTCCCGGGCGCTCATCGGCGCCGGGATCGCCCGCGTCGTCTACGCCGTCGCGGACCCCGACCCCACCGCCACCGGCGGAGCCCGCGCTCTCGCGGACGCCGGCGTCGACGTCGAGGGCGGGCTCTTCGCCGACGAGGCGGCGGCCGGGAACATCGCCTGGCTCACCTCCGTCCTGCACCACCGCCCGTATGTGACCTGGAAGTTCGCCGCGACGCTGGACGGCCGTACGGCCGCGGCCGACGGCTCCAGCCGCTGGATCACCTCCGAGGCCGCACGCGCCGACGTGCACCGGCTGCGCGCCGAGGCGGACGCCGTGCTCGTCGGCTCCGGCACGGCCCGCGCCGACGACCCGCACCTCGCGGTGCGCGGCGTCCCCGGCGCCGTACAGCCGCTGCGCGTCGTGCTGGACACCCACGCCTCCGCCGTCAAGCGCGGCGCCCGGGTCCTGGACGACGCGGCCCCCGCCCTGATCGCCGTCGCCGAGGACGCCGACGCGTCGGAGCTGGAGGGCGCGGCCGAGCTGCTGCGGCTGCCCCGGGCCCGCCCTGCCGGCCGGGCAGCCGGACTCGACCTGCACGCCCTGCTCGCCGCGCTGCACGCGCGCGAGGTGCGCTCCGTGCTGCTGGAGGGCGGCGCGGCGCTCGCCGGCGCGTTCGTCGCCGAGCGGCTGGTCGACCGGGTCGTCGGCTACCTCGCCCCGGTGCTGCTGGGCGCGGGCCCTGCCGTGCTCGGGGACGCGGGAATCAGCACGATCGCGCAGGCGTTGCGGCTCACCGTCTGCGAGACCGAGCGCCTCGGCCCGGATCTGCGGATCACCGCGTCCGGCGCCGCCGCCTCCGCCGCCTCCGCTCCCGCCGGGGCCGTCGCCCCCGGCTCCGCCGTCGCCACCGCCACCGCCACCGAGGAGTTCTGAGTGTTCACCGGAATTGTCGAAGAGCTGGGCGAGGTCGTCGCCGTCGAGGAGCGCACGGACGCGGCGCGGCTGCGGCTGCGCGGTCCGCTGGTCACCCAGGACGCGCGGCACGGCGACTCCATCGCCGTCAACGGCGTGTGCCTGACCGTGGCCGAGGTCGCGGACGGCGAGTTCACGGCCGATGTCATCGCCGAGACGCTCCGCCGCTCCAGCCTCGGCGCCCTCGCCCCCGGCTCCCGCGTCAACCTGGAGCGGGCCATGGCCCTGGGCGCCCGGCTCGACGGCCACCTGGTCCAGGGCCATATCGACGGCACCGGCACGGTCACGGCCCGTACGGAGGCCGACGGCGGCACCGACATCACCGTGAGCCTGCCGCCCGGCCTGGGCAGATATCTGGTGGAGAAGGGCTCCATCACCGTCGACGGGATCAGCCTCACCGTCGTCGAGGCCGGGGACGACCACTTCTCGGTCTCCCTCATCCCCACCACGCTCGCCCTCACCACGCTCGGCCACAAGCAGCCCGGCGACCCCGTCAACCTGGAGGTCGACGTCCTCGCGAAGTACGTCGAGCGGCTGCTGGGCGGGCGTACGGCCCCGGCCCGGGAGGAAGCGGACCGGTGAACCCCTTCGCGTCGCTCAACGGTGAGGCGTTCACCGCCTTCGGCCAGCACGTCATCTGGTCCGACATGCTGGGCAACGTCATCGGCCTGGCGGCCCTCGCGCTCGGCTGGCGCCGCTCCCTGCTCACCTGGCCCGCCCAGCTGCTGTCCGGGCTGATCCTCATCGGCGCTTTCGCCTCGGCGCAGCTCGCCGGGGGCGTGGGCAAGCAGCTCCTGGTGATCGTCGTGGCGCTGTGGGGCTGGCGCCAGTGGACCCGCGGCCGGCGCAAGGCGCGGGACGGCTCCATCGCCGTCCGCTTCGCCACCTGGCGGGAGCGCGCCGCGCTGCTCGGCGGCACGGCCGTCGGCACCGTCGCCGTCGGCGCGCTGTTCTCGCTCGTCCCCGAACTGTCCTGGAACCCCTGGCCGGACGCCTACATCTTCGTCGGCACCCTGGCCGCGATGGTCGCGCAGGCGCGCGGCCTGGTCGAGTTCTGGTTCGCCTGGCTGCTGGTCGACGTCGTGGGCGTACCGCTCGCGTTCAGCAGCGGACTGCCCTTCTCCGGACTCGTCTACGTCATCTACCTCGGCCTCGTCCTGTGGGGCATGCGCGCCTGGTGGCTGCGCTCCCGCGTCGACGCGGCCCCGCCCCGGCCGGCCCAGCAGCCGGAGCCCGCCCTGAACGGAGCCGCGCTGTGACCGCGGCACGGAGTGAAGGAGTACGGCCATGACGGCACTGCCGAGCTGGTACGAGATCCACGACGGGCGGCGGACCGGCCCCGCGCCCGATCCCGCGCCCGGCCCCGCACCGGCCCCCGAGGCCGCGGCGCTGCCGCAGCTCGACCTGGTCCTCGACCCGGTCGAGGACGCCGTCCGCGATATCGCGGCGGGCCGCCCGGTGGTGGTCGTCGACGACGAGAGCCGGGAGAACGAGGGCGACCTCGTCATGGCCGCCGAACTGATCACCCCCGAGGCCGTCGCGTTCATGATGAGCGAGTGCCGCGGCCTGATCTGCACCCCGATGGAGGCCGTCGACCTGGACCGGCTGCGGCTCCCGCAGATGGTCGACGAGAACACCGAGGCGATGGGCACCGCCTTCGCCGTCTCCGTCGACGCCACCGCCGCACACGGCGTGACCACCGGGATCTCCGCCGCCGACCGCGCCGCCACCATCCGGCTGCTGGCCGACCCGGCGGCGGCCCCCGCCGACTTCGTACGCCCCGGCCACGCCTTCCCGCTGCGCGCCAGGCCCGGCGGTGTGCTGGTCCGCGCGGGCCACACCGAGGCCGGGGTGGACCTCGCGCGGCTGGCCGGGCTGCGGCCCGCCGCCGCCATCGTGGAGATCGCCGGTGAGGACGGCGCGATGCTGCGGCTGCCCGAGCTGGTGCCCTTCGCCCGCAAGCACGGCCTGGCGGTCATCTCCATCGAGGACCTCATCGCCTACCGCCGCTCCGCCGAGCCCACCGTGCACCGCGAGGCCGCCACCCGGCTGCCCACCCGCTACGGCGACTTCCGCGCGTACGGCTACCGCTCGGCGGTCGACGGCATCGAGCACATCGCACTGGCCGCGGGCGACATCGGCGGCCCCGGCGACCCGCTGGACGGCGAGGACGTCCTGGTGCGGGTGCACTCCGAGTGCCTCACCGGGGACGTCCTCGGCTCGCTGCGCTGCGACTGCGGGCCCCAGCTGGAGGCGTCGCTGGAGCGCGTCCAGGGCGAGGGGCGCGGCATCGTGCTGTATCTGCGCGGCCACGAGGGGCGCGGCATCGGGCTGCTGTCCAAGCTGCGCGCCTACGAGCTGCAGGAGCGGGGCCGCGACACCCTGGACGCCAATCTGGAGCTCGGCCTGCCCGCCGACGCGCGCGACTACGCGGCCGCCGCGCAGATGCTCGCCGACCTCGGCGTACGCTCCCTGCGGCTGATGACCAACAACCCGGACAAGACCGCGGCCCTGGTCCGGCACGGGCTCCGGGTGACGGGCCGCGAGCCCATGCCCGTCCAGGCGGGCGAGCACAACCTGACGTATCTGCGTACCAAGCGGGACCGGATGGGGCACGACCTGCCCTGGCTGGACGACGGCCGCACCTCCCCGTGCGCCAACCAGTGACCGACCGGACGAACCGACCACCGAGAGCGCGAGGAGCAACGTGAGCGGCAAGGGCGCACCCGAACTGACCGTCGAGAACTGCGGTGACCTCCGCGTGGCCGTCATCGCGGCCCAGTGGCACCAGCAGGTCATGGACGGCCTCGTGGACGGCGCCCTGCGCGCCCTGCGCGAGCTGGGCATCGACGAGCCGACCCTGCTGCGGGTGCCCGGCAGCTTCGAGCTGCCGGTCGTCGCCAAGGTCCTCGCCGACCGCGGCTACGACGCGATCGTGGCGCTCGGCGTCGTCATCCAGGGCGGCACCCCGCACTTCGACTACGTCTGCCAGGGCGTCACCCAGGGCCTCACCGAGGTCTCCGTGCGCACCGGCGTCCCCGTCGGCTTCGGCGTGCTGACCTGCAGCACGGAGCAGCAGGCGGTCGACCGCGCGGGGCTGCCGGGCTCCACCGAGGACAAGGGGCACGAGGCGGTCACCGCGGCGGTCGCCACCGCGGCCGCGCTGCGGACCGTCGCCGAGCCCTGGCGCCAGACGCGGGGTGCGCGAGGCGGGGGCGGCACCCCGTAGGGTGAGGGCACCATGGCGAACAAGACATTCGAGGAGCTCTTCGAAGAGCTGCGGCAGAAGGCCGCCACCGGCGATCCCATCACCTCCCGCACCGCCGAACTGGTCTCCCAGGGCGTGCACAGCATCGGCAAGAAGGTCGTGGAGGAGGCCGCGGAGGTCTGGATGGCCGCCGAGTACGAGGGGGAGGACCGCACCGCAGAGGAGATCTCCCAGCTCCTCTACCATCTCCAGGTGCTGATGGTCGCGCGCGGGATCTCCCTCGACGACGTATACGCTCACCTCTGAGCCCGCACTCTCCGGTACGAAAGGTCACCTCATGCTGCGCATCGCCGTCCCCAACAAGGGTTCCCTCTCCGGCCCTGCGGGGGACATGCTGCATGAGGCCGGATACCGCCAGCGCCGGGGGACGAAGGAGCTGGTGCTGGTCGACGCGGAGAACGAGGTGGAGTTCTTCTACCTCCGCCCCCGCGACATCGCCATCTACGTCAGCTCCGGCAAGCTGGACATCGGCATCACCGGCCGCGATCTGCTGCTCGACTCCGGCGCCGGGGCCGAGGAGATGCTGCCGCTGGGCTTCGCCCGCTCCACCTTCCGCTACGCCGCCAGGCCCGGCACCCTCACCGGCCTCGCGGACCTCGCCGGCACCACGGTCGCCACCTCCTACGAGGGCATCGTCGGCAAGCACCTGGCCGACCAGGGCATCGACGCCTCCGTCGTGCACCTCGACGGCGCCGTGGAGACCGCGATCGAGCTGGGCGTGGCGCAGGTCATCGCCGATGTGGTGGAGACCGGCACCTCGCTGCGCAACGCGGGCCTGGAGATCGTCGGCGAGCCGATCCTGACGTCCGAGGCGATCGTCATCCGGCGCACCGGGGCCGACCCCGAGGCGCCGAAGGTGCGGCAGTTCCTGCGCCGGCTGCAGGGTGTCCTCGTCGCCCGCAGCTACGTGATGATGGACTACGACATCCGCGCCGAGTCCGTGGAGCAGGCCGTGGCCCTCACCCCCGGTCTGGAGTCCCCGACCGTCTCCCCGCTGCACGACAGGGGCTGGGTCGCGGTCCGCTCCATGGTCCGTGCCGAGGAGGCCCAGCGCATCATGGACGAGCTGTACGACCTGGGCGCCCGCGCCATCCTGACCACCGGCATCCACGCCTGCCGCCTCTGACCCACCGGGAACCCCACGGACATGTCCCAGCACGCCGAACTCCCCGCCCTCCCCGTCACGTTCCGGCCCACCCGCACCCGCGTGGTGCTGCTGACGGTCGGCGCCCTCGCGTTCGTCTTCATCACGACGGTCGCGTTCCTGCTGGATGTCAGCGGCGGGGAGCGGGCGAGCTTCGTGGTCACCGCCGCGCTGTTCCTCGGCGTGCTGGTGCTGCTGAGCCGCCCGAGGGTGAGCGCGGACGACGGCGGTGTGACGGTCGTCAATCTGACGACCACGCGCCGTCTCGACTGGGCGGAGGTGCTCCGCGTCAACCTGCGCCCCGGCGACCCGTGGGTCTCCCTCGACCTGGCCGACGGCACCAGCCTGCCCGCGATGGGCATCCAGCCCGGTATCGCCAAGCAGCGGGCCATCGCCGACGCCCGCGCGCTGCGCACCCTCGTGGAGGAACACGGCACGGGCGGCGCCGAGCTGGGCTGACCGCCGGGCCGGGGTGGTGTTTACTCTGGTCGGTACGGCACTCGCCGCCCCGCCTCACCCGCGGGCTCCTGCGACCCGAGGAGTGACCACCTCCAGCGATGGACGGAACGTCCTGTAGTACGTGCGCCACGCTCCCGTGCCGGGAGGCCGTGGCATGATCCTCCCGCTAGTCCTGCTCTGTGTAGCCTTCCTGCTCATTCTCGCCAACGGGTTCTTCGTCGCCGCCGAGTTCGGCCTCGTCACCGTCGAGCGGCCGGACGCCGAGCGCGCCGCGGCGCGGGGCGACCGCGCGGCCCGCGCCGTCGTCCGCGCCCTGCGCGAGCTCTCCTTCCAGCTCTCCGGCACCCAGCTCGGCATCACCCTCACCTCCCTGGTCACCGGCATGCTCGCCGAGCCCGCGCTCGCCGAGGTGCTGGACGCCCCGCTGACCTCCGCCGGGATCCCGTCCGGCGTGGTGCCGGGCGTCGCCGTCGCCGTCGGCATGCTCACCGCCTCCGCCGTCCAGATGGTGCTCGGCGAGCTGGTGCCGAAGAACTGGGCGGTCTCCCGGCCGCTGGCCGTCGCCCGGTTCGTGGCCCGCCCGCAGCGTCTGTTCGCGGCGCTCTTCCGCCCCGTCATCGCGCTGCTGAACGCCGCCGCCAACCGCGTCGTGCGTGCCTTCGGGGTGGAGCCCGCCGAGGAGCTGGCCTCCGCGCGTACGCCCGGCGAACTGGTCTCCCTGGCCCGGCACTCGGCGCGCGCCGGCGCCATCGAGCAGGACACCGCCGACCTGTTCGTGCGCACCCTCTCCCTCGGCGGGCTGACCGCGCAGCGCGTGATGACCCCGCGGGTGCGGGTCAGCGCCCTGCAGTCCCTCGCCACCGCGGAGGACGTGCTCAACCTCACCCGCGCCACCGGCCTCTCCCGCTTCCCGGTCTACCGCGACCGGCTGGACGAGGTCACCGGCATGGTCCACCTCAAGGACGCCCTCGCCGTCCCCGCGCACGAGCGGCTGCACACCCCGGCGGGCCGGATCGCCGTTCCGCCGCTGCTCGTTCCGCAGACGCTGCCGGTGCAGCCGCTGCTGGAGCGGCTGCGCAGCGAGCAGCCCATCGCGGTCGTCGTGGACGAGTACGGCGGCACGGCGGGCGTCGTCACCCTGGAGGACATCGTCGAGGAGCTCGTCGGCGAGGTGCGGGACGAGCATGACGGGCAGCTGTACGACGAGCTGCCCGAACTCGCGCCCACCGCACCGGACCCCGAGGGCCGGCCGGCCTGGGAGGCCGACGGCGGCTGCCGGGTGACCTCGCTGCCGCGCATCGGGCTCGACGTGCCCGAGGGGCCGTACGAGACCGTGGCGGGGCTCGTCGCCGACCTCCTCGGCCGGATCCCCGCGCCCGGGGACACCGCCGTCGTCCACGGCCCGCAGGGCGCCTGGCAGCTGAGGGTGCGCCGGGTCACGCACCATCGCGCGGAGCGCGTCCGCATCGTCGCGCCGGCGCGCGTTCCCGCGCTCGCCACCGGGGAGCGGGGGGCCGCCCGATGAGCGTCCTGCAGCTGCTCTTCGCCGCGCTGCTGGTGCTCGGCAACGGCTTCTTCGTGGGCGCCGAGTTCGCGCTGGTGTCCGTGCGCCGCAGCCAGATCGAGCCGCTGGCCGCCGCGGGCTCGGCGCGGGCCCGGCAGGTGCTGCGCGGCCTGGAGAGCCTGCCGCAGATGATGGCCGCCGCGCAGTTCGGCATCACCGTGTGCTCCCTCACCCTGGGCGCCGTCGCCGAGCCGACCCTCGCCCATCTGCTCGAACCGCTCTTCCACGCCGCCCGGCTGCCCGCCGCCGCCATCCATCCGGCCGGCTACGCCTGCGCGCTGGCCGTCGTCGTCTTCTTCCACCTGGTCGTCGGCGAGATGGTGCCCAAGAACCTGGCGATGGCGGCCCCGGAGCGCACCGCGCTGTGGCTCAGCCCCGCACTGGTCGCCTTCGCCCGGCTCACCCGCCCGGTGACGGCCGGGCTCGGCAGCTGCGCGAAGCTGATCCTGCGCGCCTTCCGCGTCGAGCCCAAGGACGAGGTGGAGACCGTCTTCACCAGCGAGCAGCTCAACCAGCTCGTGGCGGACTCCCGGCAGGCCGGGCTGCTCGGGCACGCCGAGCACGAGCGCCTCGCCGACGCCCTCGAACTGGGCTCCCGCCCGGTCACCGACGTCCTGCTGCGCCGCGCCGACCTGGTCACCGTCGACGCGGGCGTCACCCCGCACCGGGTGGAGGAGCTGACCGTGCGCACCGGCTACTCGCGCTTTCCTGTGCTCGCCGACGACGGCGGGTTCCTCGGCTATCTGCACGTCAAGGACGTGCTCGACCTGGAGGACCACCAGCGGGCCGTCCCGCAGCGGCTCTGGCGGCCGATGATCACCCTGCGCGCCGAGCTGCCGCTGGACGACGCGCTGGGCGCGCTGCGCGCCGCCGCCTGCCATCTCGCGGCCGTGGCGGACTCCGCCGGGCGGGCCCTGGGGCTGGTGGCGCTGGAGGACGTCCTGGAGAAGCTGGTCGGCGAGGTCCACGACCCGGCCCACGCTCCCGGCGGCCCGGCGGACCCGGCCGGCGGGAGCGGGACGGCGGCACCGCACCCCCGGCGCCCCGCCGGACGCCGCGGCACCCAGGACCCGGCCGGGGAGCGGGCGCCCGCCGGACTCAGCCCAGCGGCCCGGGGCCCGGACCCGGACCCGGACCCGGGCCCGGACCTGGACGGGGCCCCTCGGGACCGCGGCCGGACAGCACCTCGCCGTACGCCTGCATGAGGTCCGGCAGCCGCAGCGTGGCCAGGTCGTCCCGGGTCGGCGTGCCCGGATAGCTGGACAGCCGCAGGTCGCGGTATGCGCAACTCTTCTCGTAGAGCGTGCGCAGAAACCGGCCGTTGCCCAGCTCGTCGATCCACCCCTGGTCGACGACATGGCCGCTGATGCTGCGCAGCTCCTCCAGGGACTCCTCGTCCCACACGTCGCCGTTGTCGGCCGCCAGCACCTCGCCGATCGCCGTCAGCTCCAGCGGGCGGTACGAGGGGAAGTCCACCCGGGTGGTGAACCGGGAGGACAGGCCCGGGTTGGCGGCCAGCAGCCGGTCCATGCCCTCCGGATAGCCCGCCAGGATCACCACGAGCTGGTCGCGGTTGTCCTCGGCGCGCTTGAGCAGCACCTGGAGGGCCTCGTCGCCGTACGCGTCGCCCTTCGAGTAGCCCGAGTTGGACAGCGCGTACGCCTCGTCCACGAACAGCACGCCGCCCAGCGCCGAGTCGATCAGCTCGTTCGCCTTGACGGCCGTCTGCCCCAGGAACTCGCCCACCAGGTCGGCGCGCTGGGCCTCCACCAGATGGTCCCCGCCGAGCAGCCCGAGTGCGAAGAAGGCGCGGCCCAGGATCCGCGCGACCGTCGTCTTGCCGGTGCCCGAGGGGCCGGAGAAGACGAAGTGCCGCTTGGGCGGCTGCACCGGCAGCCCCTGTCCGGCCCGCAGCCGCGCCATGTGCAGCTGCGCCGACAGCGCCCGCACCTGGCGCTTGACCGGTTCCAGCCCCACCATCCGCTCCAGCTCGTCCAGCGCCTGGGCCAGCAGCACCGGGTCGGACGGGCCGGAGGGGAGCCGCCCCGAGGTGTCGCGGGCAGCGGCGCGCTCGCGGATCGCGCTGGTGTCCACCCGCACGGGCTCCGCCGGGTCCCCGGAGTCCTCCAGGCGCAGCGCGTCGGCGCCCGGGTCCACCTCGGGGTCGGCGCTCTCCGCGCTGTCCGGGAGCCCGGCGCTGTCCAGGTCGGCGGGAGGGGGCTCGGCGCCGTCCGCGAGGCCGCCGTCCCCGAGCGCACCCTCCCCGAGCGCGCCCTCCCCGAGGCCGCCGGCGCCCAGGGCGGCAGGGCCTGCCGCGTCCACGGGGTCGGCGGGGTCCGCCGGTTCGGCCGGGTCGGCGGGCGCGTCCAGACCGCTGTCGAACAGCTCCTGCCCGGCGTTGGCGGCCGGGCCGGTGCCGCCCGCGATGACGGCGGCCGTCAGGCCCGGGTCGGAGCCGCCGCCCAGGGTGTCGGCGTCGGCGATGGTCGTCAGCCGGGCCGCCGTGTCCATGAAGGTCGGGTCTATCCGGTGCACCGCGCGGTAGAGGGGGAGGGCAGCGGCGCTGCGTCCGGTGCCCTCCCGGGCGCGCGCCAGCCAGTACCGCAGCTCCTTGCGCTGCGGCTGCTCGCTGCGGCAGCGCATCAGCGCGGCCGCCAGCAGCGGCTCGGCCTGCGCGTACATCTCCAGCCGCACCCGCGCCATCCCCGCGAACAGCCCCGCCTCGATGCCCAGCAGCGGGTCGTCCACCAGCGGCTCGGTGTGCGCCACCAGCCGCTCCCAGTCCTTGGCCAGATAGGCCCGGCAGGCGTGCAGGAAGCGCACCTGCGGGTCGGCCTCGACGGGCGGGCAGTCCGCCAGCGCGCGGTCCAGCTCGGCGACATGGCGGCCGTCCAGCCAGTGCGAGGCGTGCGCCAGCAGCAGGTCGCGCTCGCTCTCCAGCACCGGCTGCACCCACCAGCCCAGCCAGTACCACGAGTTGAGGGTGCGGGCGTGCCGGGCCCGCTGCTCGCCGAAGCGGTCCCGGTGGTGGTACATCCGCACCAGCGCGGTGGCCGTGTCGGCGCGCAGCGCGTGCAGCCCGAGCCAGCCGTCGGCCATCCCCGGGTCGAGCCGCACCGCGGTGCGGAACTCCTCCTCGGCCTGGGCGTATCCGCCGACCGTGTACGCGTCCACCCCCCGCAGCCACGCGAGTTCGGCCGGGGCGTGCAGGCCCTGGGGGTCCTGCGTGCCGAAGTTCATCACGTCCCCCACGAAACGTCCCCCGTCCAGACGGGACTTGCCGACAGCGACCCGGCGTCACCCCGGGTTTCCGCGTCGTTTCGCATCGTACCCGTGCACGAGGCGGCGTCGAAGAGCGGCGTACGGGGGTGGTGCGGGAGTGTGCAGCGAGCCTGTGGGGGAGAGGTGGCTACTACAAGTGAGTGAAACACATGGGTGTGCTTCCGCTTGGTGGCGGCGGGCAGAACGAAGCCCCCGGTCACGGGGGAACAACCGGGGGCTTCGCGTTCGCGAGCGGCCTGCGTAAACCGCTTGCCGGAAACGTAATTGCTCCGTGGCGCCCGGGTCAAGCCGCTCTGCGGGGAGTGCCGCGGGGGCGTCCGGTTATTGGCCCTCACCCATACACAGAGTGAGATATCACGGCCCGTATACCGGCCCCGCCGGACCCGGCAGTACCTCATATGTCCGATGTCCCTCCCGTACCAGGAAATTCGCGGAGGGCCGGGACGGATCCCGGGCGAAGTGGGCCCGTTCCGCGGGCATCCACCGGTCCCAGAACTCCGCCTGGGCCGTCCCGTCCCTGCGCCGTCCTCTCCGCCACGCCTCGCCGCGCGGCAGCTCCCGCCACAGCAGACAGGCGAGGGACGGACGCAGCGCGCGCCGCCCGGCGCCGACCCCCTCGACCAGCACGACGGGCGCGGCGGGCAGCAGCGCCTCGGAGGTGTACGCCCCGCGGTTCCAGTCGTAGACCTCGTAGCGCGCCGTCTCCCCGCGCCGCAGCGGCTCCAGCACCTGCCGGTCCAGCCGGCCGGTCCAGCCGAACAGGGCCGGGTGGCTGGCGAGGTCGTCCAGATGGAGCACCGGCGCACCGCCGAGCTCGGCGGCCAGCCGTGCGGCCAGCGCCGACTTGCCGGAGCCCGCGTACCCGTCCACGCCGACGAGCCGTACCGGGCCGCAGGAGGGGGGCAGGGTGCTCAGCCGTGCGGCGAGCGCTTCGAGGGACAGGAGAACGGGCATCCCCACAGCGTACGGGCGTACGATGGCCCTGGTTCAGCCCAAAGGCGGCGGCGTGCCGAACGGCCGGACCCTGGTGTCCGGCCCCCGTCAGCGGCAATAGTGGCACCACCCATCGCGCACCACCCACCGCACACGACTGGGGGAGCACCGCCATGATCAGCAGACCAGCCAGCCGCCGCACCCTCCTGGCCGCCGGGGTCGCCGTCGCCGCCTCGGCGACGTCGCCGGCTGCCCTGGCCGACACGCCCGCCCGAGCGGAGCGGTCCGGCGGCGCCCGGAAGGGCAAGGCCACGCCCCGCGACGACACCCATGTCGACCTGCGCTCCTGGTCCAGCTACCGGGACTGGCGGTCCGGCAGGGCCGAGGGCACCCGGGCCGAACGGGGCAGGCGCCCCGGCATCGTCCTGGCCACCCCCGCGGGCACCCTGGAGTACCGGGACCCGCACACCGGGAGGACGGCCGACTGGGAGTACGCCACCTGGACCGCGCCGCGCCACCAGCCGGCCGTCCCCGGCGGCGAGATCATCGCCTCCTGGAACGCCGACACGCCGCCCGGCACCTGGATCAGGACGGAGCTGCGCGGCACCTACTCCGACGGCACCGACACCCCCTGGTACGTCCTCGGCATCTGGAGCGCGGGTGACGGCGACGACGTGCCCCGCCGCACCTCCGTCGGCGGCCAGAAGGACGGCAAGAGCACCGTCTACACCGACACGATCGCCATCGGCGACCTGCCCAGCGGCCTGCGCATCACCGCGTACACGCTGCGCCTCACCCTGTGCCGCGCCCCCGGCAGCAACGCCACCCCGAAGGTGTGGCGGGCCGGCGTGATGAGCTCCGACGTGCCCGACCGCTTCGAGGTCCCCGCCTCCCGGCCGGGCCCTGCCACCGGCGTCGAGCTGGAGGTCCCGCGCTACTCGCAGGAGATCCACATCGGCCGGTACCCCGAGTACGACAACGGCGGCGAGGCGTGGTGCAGCCCCACCTCCTCGCAGATGATCATCGAGTACTGGGGCCGCAAGCCCACCGCCGAGGACCTGGCCTGGGTCAGGCCCGAGTACGACGACCCCCAGGTGTGCCACGCCGCCCGCCACACCTACGACTACCAGTACGAGGGCTGCGGCAACTGGCCCTTCAACGGCGCCTACGCCGCCACCTACCGGGACATGCAGGCCGTCGTCACCCGGCTGGACACCCTCGCCCAGGCCGAGGAGCTGATCGCGGCCGGCATCCCGCTGATCACCTCCCAGTCCTTCCTGGAGTCCGAGCTCGACGGCGCGGGCTACGGCACAGCGGGCCACCTGATGACGGTGATCGGCTTCACCGACGACGGCGACGTCATCGCCAACGACCCCAACTCCCCGGACAACGACGCCGTCCGGCACGTCTACAAGCGCCGCGAGTTCGAGAACATCTGGCTGCGGACCAAGCGGAAGGGCGCCGACGGCACGGTCCTGTCCGGGACGGGCGGCGTCTGCTACGTCTACTTCCCGACCGACGTTTCTCCAGCTCAGCGTCGTGTTTTGCGGCGACACGGGCTCTGCTGAGACAGGTGACGCCCTCGCCGGACCTGTTCCGGCGAGGGCGTTTCTGCTTGATCGAAATCCTCTGAGGGAGTACTGAGGGAGAAACGCCAGAGATCTTGAAACCAGGCGTCCATGGCGTCACGTCCCCGACCATCCGCCTCCGGCATCATGTGTGCGTAGTCCCGAGCCTCGGTGTACTTCATCTCCTTCCGCTGTCGCGCACCCCGGCGTACCACCTCCGGCTCCGGGATGACCCCGGCAGCGGCGAGAGCGGGCTTCCACTGCCGCTGGTTCCACGAGTCCCGTCGAACCCGCGGAGTTCCGGAGGCTTGGTCGCGTCGAGCTGCAGGCTGCCGAGGAGTACGTCGGCGTGATCGAGGCGACTCCGCACGGTCGCGGCGGTTGCCGGGTCGCCGCTCGGCCGGTTCGGCAGGTGGTCTGAGCTTTCTCGGGGGACAACCCCACCCCGGTTCGGGGCTTTCCCGGAGTGTGCTGCGGTGTCCGCAGCCCTAGCGTGCGGACATGTCAACTTCCCGACGTGTCAAGGCGTTCGCGGCCTGCGCAGCGGTGCTCGCCGCCACCGCGACGACCACCGCAACCACCGCAACCACCGCAACCACCGCCGAGCCGAACCCGTTAGCCCGTTTCCACGGCCAGCATGTCGACTGGCACGCCTGTGCCCTCGGTGCCGACGACGAGCTCGGCCAGGACCTGGACGCCGCGGGCGCCGACTGCGCGGACATCACCGTACCGCTCGACTACGCCGACCCCGGCGGTCGCACGATCACCGTCGCCCTATCGCGTCTGAAGGCCACCGACACCGACCACCGCATTGGCCCGCTCCTGCTCAACGACGGGGGACCGGCCGGCCCCAGCCTCCACATGCCACTGACCAAGTCGGAGGTGATGGGAGAAGTTGCCGACCGCTACGACCTGATCGGCATGGACCCGCGCTTCGTCGGCCGGAGCACCCCACTGGACTGCGGCTGGGACCTCGGATCGGCCCCCCTGCGCTCGGCGGGCGCCGACCGGACGGCATTCCGCCAGGAGGTCACCGTCGCCCGCGACCTGGCCAGGCAGTGCGAACGCGCCCACGGCGACGTGCTGCCGTACGTCACCACCCGCAACACCGCTCGCGACATGGACGTCATCCGCGCCGCCCTCGACGAGGACGCCCTCTCCTACCTCGGCTACTCCTACGGCAGTTACCTCGGTGAGGTCTACACACAGCTCTTCCCGGGCCGCACGGATCGCATGGTGCTCGACGGCGTCGCGTCCCGAAGTTCTACAACCAAACTCTGCTGCGCGGCGCCGAAGCGGCCAACGAGGCGGCCCTGCGCACCTGGGCGTCGTGGGCCGCCGCACGACACGGCACCTACGGGCTGGGGGCCACGCGCGCCGAGGTCCTGGCAACCGTCGAGCACATCCTCGACGCCGCCGCGCAGAAGCCGCTGCGGATCGGAAAGACGTACCAGCTGGACGAACACGTCCTCCCCGCCGTCCTCATCGGCGGCCTCGGCAGCGACCTCGACAAGCCGCGCGCCAGCCTGGCCGCGACCCTCAGCCTCATGGCGCGCGCCGCGGAAGGGGAGCCGGTCGATCCGTCCGAAGCGCTCGCCGGGCAGCTGGAGTTCCTGCTGACCGGGGCAGGCTCGGCCCCCGCCAGCCAGATGACCGCGATCATCTGCGGCGACGTGGCCGAGCGGCGCGGCGTTGGCAACTACTGGCGCGCGGTCCAAGTTTCCCGTGAGCGGTTCCCCGTCGCAGGGCCGCTGGCCGGCAACATCACTCCCTGCGAGTTCTGGGACCGGCCCGCCGAGGCGCCGACCGTGCTCGACAACGACGTCCCCGCCCTGCTCGTCGCCGCCACCGGCGACCCCCGCACTGTCTACGCCAGCGCCGAGGACATGCGTGAGCAGTGGCCGAGCTCCCGGCTGCTCACCATGGACGGCGCCCGCCAGCACGGCCTGTACGGCGAGTACGGCAATGCCTGCATCGACGAGCGTGTCAACGACTACCTCCGCACAGGGCGACTTCCCGCACACGACCCGACCTGCGAGGCGTAACCCTGTCGACGCCCTCGGCGACGCGGGCGGTGCCGAGGATGCGGCCCCGGGCGACGACGCGCCGGCCGCCCTCGGCGTCGGGCGGGTGCACGGTGATCGGCGCGGCCATGACACCACCCTGCGCCCCGCAGCGCCGAGCCGCACCCCGAGCATGCCCAGCTACCCGCACCAGCAGCACATGCTGAAGGGCCCAACGGAACGAATCCGTTGGGCCCTTCACAGGTCTCCCGACGCGCGACGGGGGTACCGTTCCCAGTGGACGCTAGGAATGGAGCCAGTATGCCCCAACGCAGCGACATCCAGTGGGGTGCAGAGACGAACGGGCAGAGGTTAGCCCGACTGCGCAAGCGTCGCCGCTGGGATCAGCGTAAGCTCGCCACGGAAAGCGGCTACTCTCTGTCGGCCGTGAAGAAGTTCGAGCAGGGAAACCGATCGCTGGATCGTGCAGATGTAATCCTGCGCTTCGTCAAGGCCCTGGACTGTCACCCCACCGAGATCACCGGCCAGCCGTATGCGCCACCAGACTCTGACCCGGATGGACAAGCCGCGGCAGCTTCTGTGGCTGCCGTACGCCGGGTCCTGATGCGCCACGGCCGTCCAGCTTGGCCCACAGAGCAGGAGGTTTCGGGCATAGACCTCGCTGGCCTGCGCGCCCGGGTTGCGCAGGCCAACGCCTATCGACAGAGGTCAGCACTGGCCAAGAGCGGCGCCGTGCTGCCGGGTCTCCTTCGTGACCTACAAGTTGCAGCCGATCTGTGCGTTGGAGAGGAGCGTCGGCTGGCCTTTGGCCTTCTCGCGTCTGGCTATGAGTGCGCCATGCAGTACCTGTACAAGCTCGGTCACACGGCGGCAGCCACGCTCGCCACCGAAAGGGTTGTGTGGTGCGCAGAGGCGACGGAGGACCCGCTGAGGCGACTGTCCTCCCGCTGGTATGACGCCGGCGAGTTCCTCAGTATCGGCGAGCACGACGAAGCCGGCGCCATCATCGACGACGCGTTGACGGAACTGAGCAGCATCCGAGCCAGCCGCCCCGAAGCGGTATCTCTGCGAGGGTTGTTCCACCTGAAGGCGAGCCTGAACCACGCGCGAGCGGCTGACGGCAAGGCTGCGGAGATGCAACTGCAGAAGGCTCAGGAACAGGCCAACCGACTCGGCGAGGACCGCAACGATTTCGAGTTGCAGTTCGGGCCGACCAATACGGCGATCTGGTCGGTGACACTGCCGGTCGAGATGGGGCGGGGCAAGGACGCGGTTCGCCGAGCAGAACAGGTTACCGCCAGTCTTCCGGCGGACTATGCGCCGGAGCGCCGCTCTCACCATTGGATCGACGTGGGGCGTGCCCATTTCTACAACGGGCAGCGTGACGAGGCCCTCGATGCCTTCTTGACGGCTGAGCGGATGGCGCCGCAGGCGACACGTATGCATGCAGGTGTGCGGGAGACCACGCGGATGATGGTTCACACGCAACGGCGGTCGTCGCTGGTGGAGTTCGGGTTGCGCCTCGGCGTGGTGTGAGGGCGCAGCAGTAGGCAGCGAAGGGGCACAGGGACCCACTCTGTGTCCCTTTCCTGTGTCTGACGGTCCTACGGTCAGTGACTAGACGATCACTGATACGCATGTGACCGTCGGGGTCGCACGTTCTCCAGCGGCCCCGACGCCTCATGTACTGACCGAGGGCAGTCTGATGGTGCGGACAGCAACGAGCGCGAAGACCACCGCCCGCTTCATGCGTGGCGCGTATGTGGTGGATGAGGTCGCTGCGCGGGAGTCGCCGCCGGTGTCCTGCTGGACGGGCCGGGTGCAGATGGTGCTCGCCGGGGGCTGGGTGCGGATCATCCTGCCGCACGCGGTCGAGATCACCACCCGCACCGGCGACCTGCGCGCCGCGACCGACGAGGAACGCGCCGCCTACGACGCCGCAGCCGCCCGGTACGCGGAGACGAGGCCGCGGCGGTGAGCCCGCGTGCCCGCCGTACCGCTGCCCGCGCGGTCGCGGCCGTGACCGGGGTGGTGCGCGCGGAGGCCGCACCGTGTCCGCGTTGCGGGATGCCGCCCCGCGTCAGCGCCTGGACCGAGCCGACGCCCGGGGACGCGCCCCCGGCCATCGCCGTGCGCGGCACCTATGCCTGCGCCTGCCCGCCACCCGACCCGCCCGAGCGGAGTGAACCGTGACCGAGACCCTTTCCTGTCGGCGGGGGCCGCGCGGGACGCTGGCGGCCCTTCTCGCCCATCGGGGCCCTGGCGTCCTGCGGGCGGCGGGGGCGCCGTTCTTACGTGCGGTCTGGCAGGCGACGCCGCCCGTCGACCGGGCCGCCGTACTGGCGCGCCTGGCGTGGGAGGCGCGCGGCGGGGCGGTGCGGGGTGACGCGTACGCGCAGCAGCTGCACCGGGCCGCACGGGCCCACCGGGGCTGCGGACCGTTCACGGTGCGGGCCCGGCCGCAGCACGAGCGGCACATCGAGCTGCACGCCGCGTTCGCGCTTCTGGCGGCCGGTGCCCGGAGAGGGGAGGCGCGGGCATGACGGACGGCATGGACGGGCTGGTGGCTCCGGGCTGGTGTGCGCGGTGCGAAGCGCGGGTGCCGGACTCGATGGCGGTCGCCTATGTGGAGTGCGGCTCCGGGCCGGGCGGGATCGTGGAGGCGTGTGTGGGGCACGCGCGCCAGCTGGCCGCGAGCCCGGCCGCGCCGCAGTGGCTCCGCGACGACATCGCACAGTTCGACGCGGGGAGCGCTACATGATCCGCCGATGGCTGGCCGCCCTGGCCCCGTACCTGAAGTGCCTGTGCGGTGCGCGCATTGGCGATGGCGGCAAATGCACCGGCTGCGGGACGCAGTACTGACCGCCCCGGCCGCCTCGTACACCTCCAGGCAGGCGGCCCGGGTTTACACGCGGTGTGAGGTGTTCACTCGCGGAAGAGGGGAGTGCCGGCGGATTGCTGGCATATGCAGCCACCCGCCAGAGTGGTGGCACTCGTGCTCATACGCCCCTCCAGGGCGGCCCGTCGTGGAGACGTCTGAGAAGGCGTGGAACGCGACGGGCGGACCGCCCCGCTGTGCTGGCTGGCGCGTCGGGGTGATCTATCCAGCTACTGCTGTGCGTACCGTCAGTTCGAGAACATCTGGCTGCGGACCAAGCGGAAGGGCGCCGACGGCACGGGCTCTGCTGACGTGCACGGCAGGGGGCCGCTCCAGGCACCGGAGCGGGCCCCTCCGGTGCGGGTTCCCGCCGCGGCGGGAACCCGCGGCGCTCAGTCGGGCAGGTGCCGCAGCAGGCCGGGGAAGCGGTCCTTCCCGGCCATCAGCGCCGTCATCGCCCTCGCCCCCGCGAAGCTGAGCGGCTCCGGCGGGAAGCCCCGCTCCGCGCCGTCGACGAACAGCAGGTCCGTGTACGCCGTCCGGCGGCCCAGCATCAGATCGCGGAGCACCTTGCCGGTGGTGTGGGTGACGGCGATGCCGTTGCCGCAGTAGCCGTGCGCGTAGTAGACGTCCGGGCCCATCGAGCCCACATGCGGGACGAACTCGCGGGTGATGGCCACGCAGCCGCCGTAGGCGTGCGTGAAGGGCAGGTGGCGCCACTGCGGGAAGTAGCGGCCGAGGATGGCGCGCAGCTCGGCGGTGGCCGAGGGGTTGTCCATGTGCCTGCCCTCGTCCATGTCGCGCCCGTAGTAGTACGGTGCCGGGCCGCCGCCGATCAGGAGCCGGTTGTCGGCGGTGAAGCGGCCGAAGACGATGAAGTTGCGGGCCTCCACGAAGCCCTCCCGGCCGGGCCAGTGCACCTGCGCGAGCTGCTCGCCGGTGAGCGGTTCGGTGACGGCCGCGTAGCTCCACACCGGCACGACCTTGCGGCGGAAGGGCCAGAACCTGTGCTGGTACGCGTTGGTCGCCAGCAGCAGCTTGTCCGAGGAGAGCCGGCCGTGCGGGGTCGTGACGACCGGGCCCTTGGCGGTGCGCTCCACCCGGGTGGCGCGGGTGTTCTCGTGGATCGTCACGCCGAGCTCGCGCACCACCCGGGCCAGCCCGCGCACCAGCTTGTGCGGGTTGATCAGGGAGCCGCCGACCTTGAAGGCGCCGTGGATGGCGGGCGAGTCGATGCGGTCGCGGGCCTCGGCCGCGCTGTACAGCTCCAGGCCGGCCGCCGAGCCGAGCCGCTCGGCCAGCCGCAGGTCCGCCTCCAGCCGCCGCACCTGCGCCGGGCTGGCCGCCACCTGGAAGTAGCCGCTGGGCTCCAGCTCGGCGTCCACGCCGTGGCGCTTGCAGAACCGGCCGAGCTCCAGCATGGACCGGCCGACCAGGGCGTAGGCGGACTTGGCGCGCTCCGGCCCGAAGCGGCCCACCAGCCCCTCCAGGCTGTGGCCGATGGTGGGGGTGACGAAGCCGTCGTTGTGCCCGGAGGCCCCGGCGCCGGCGAACTCGGCCTCGACGATGTGGATGTCGAGCGAGGGCTCGGCCCGTTTGAGGTTGTACGCCGTCCACAGGCCGGTGTAGCCGGCGCCGACGACCGCCACGTCGCAGTGCACATCCCCGGTGAGCGGCGGCCCCGGCGCGACGGGCTCGGTGGAGCGCCAGTAGATCTCGTGCCTGACGGCCGACGGCGCGTCCCGCGCGGCCCTGGCCGGGCCATCCAACGCTGTCATCTGCTGCCTTCCGTGTGTCTCATACGCGTTCGAGGACGATCCGCACCAGCCCCAGATGGCGCTGGGTGAAGCCCGCGACGGCCGCCTCCAGATAGCGCTCGTAGTCGGCGACGACCTGGGGGCCGACGAGCGCCAGCGCCTCCTCGCGGCGCGCGCGCAGCCCCTGGAGCCACAGGCCGCAGGTGCGGGCGTAGTGCTCGGGGTCGTTGCGCAGGTGCAGCACGTCGAAGAGCCGCTCCGAGGACTCGATGATCTCGGAGGTCCAGGGGAGTTCGGACTCGGGGAAGATGCGGTCCACGATGAAGAGCAGGTCGCGCACGGCCTTGCGGTCGAGGCGGACGTTGTTGCCCTTCACATTGGTCTGCAGCGCCAGGCGTCCGCCGGGCGGCAGCCACGCGCGGCACCGCTCGAAGAACGCGCGGTAGGCGGCGATGCGGCCCGCGCGCCCCAGCCCGAAGTCCGCGAAGTGCTCGAAGGCGCCGATGGAGATGATGGCGTCGTACGGCTCCGCGCAGGTGTGCTCGGTCCAGTTCTCGACCCGTACGTCGTAGCGCGCGTCCGCCCAGCGGCGCACCTCCTCGGCCTGGGCGTCGCTGAGCGTCAGCCCGGTGGCGTGCCGCACGCCGTGGGTCTCGACCATACGGCGCATCAGCCCGCCCCAGCCGCAGCCGATGTCGAGCACGCGGCGGGCCCCGGCCGCCCGCGCCTGCTCGACGAGGTAGTCCAGCTTGCGCTCCTGCGCGGCGCGCAGGGTGGGGGTGTCCCGGTCCCACAGCGCGCAGGAGTAGCTGCGGGTCTCGTCCAGCCACAGGCCGTAGAAGTCGTTCCCGATGTCGTAGTGCCCCTGGATGGCGTCCTGGGAGGCGCCGGCGTAGGCAGGCGTTCCGCCGGTCATCCGCTCTCACCCCGCTGCGCCGCCACGACCCTGTTGAGCCGCTGCATACGGGTCGCGAGCGTCATCCGGCCCTCCAGCCGGAAGGCGGCGGGCTGCCTGCCGTCCACATCCGTGAAGCCGTAGCGCGCCGCGAGGTCGCCGACCGCGAGGCGCCGGCCGGAGTCCTCGCCCGCCTTCGGGTCGGCGGCGAGGTGGGCCACCGCGCGGCCCACGTACTCCGGGGTGTGCACGATCTGCGCCGGACCCGAGCCCAGCCGGTCCCAGGCCGCCTCCACCCGCTCGGTGCGGACGAAGCCCGGATGCAGCGCCACCGCCGCCACGGCGTGCTTGCGCAGGTCGTGGGCCATGCCCAGGGTCATACGGTCGGAGGCGTTCTTGCACACGTCGTAGCCGACCTGGCCGAGGTAGATGTCGCCGTCGGTGAAGGAGATGTTGACGATCAGCGCGCGGTCCCGCTCCAGCAGCAGCGGTGTCGCCAGCCGCGAGGCGTGCAACTGGCCGCGCAGCGAGCCGGCGCACAGATCCCAGCGCCACAGTGGCTGCTCCCAGTAGGGCGCGTCGAAGCGCACGTCCATGCCGCGCTCGTAGCCCGCCCAGGCGTTGTTGACCAGCAGGTCGAGCCGGCCCGCCTCCTCGGTGACGCGCGCGAACAGGGCCTCGGTGTCGGTGTCGTCGGTGTGGTCGCAGCGCACCGCGATGCCCTGGCCGCCGCGCGCGGTGACCCCCTCCGCGGTGTCGTCCACGGTGCCGGGCAGATCCTCCGTACGGGCGCCCCCGCGCACGCTGCGGCCGGTCACATAGACCGTGGCGCCCGCGTCGCCGAGCGCGAGCGCGATACCGCGCCCCACGCCCCGGCTGGCGCCCGTGACCAGGGCCACGGCGCCGCTGAGATCCGGCGGTGCCCAGCGGTCCTGCTCGTCCATGCCGAACTCCCCTGTCTCGTGGTACGTGTCGGTCATGCGGCACCCTCGCCCTCGCCCTCGCGCTCGCGCTCGCGCTCGCGCGCCCAGAAGGCGAGGCTGTGCCGGAAGGCGTCACGGTCGCTGACCCGCCGGACGCCGAGCGCGGTGAGCTCGGGCCAGGAGGAGGGCAGCGCGCCGCCGGACGCCGCCGTGACCTCGCTGACATGGATGAGGGTGCGCATGAACTGCCGGGAGATGGCCGGGATCTCGGCCAGGTCCCGCTCGCCGAGCAGGGCCGGATCGACGACTTCGAGCCGGGCCAGCTCCCTGCCGCGCCCCCGGGCGTGCTGGATGAGGATGTCCTGGGCCTCGTCGACGGTCATCGCCCCGTCGCCGTAGGTGAGCCACAGCAGCTTCCCGAGCGCGTCCTGGCGCACCCCGTGCGCGATGGCCTGCGCGGTGGTGTCGAGCGCGACGAGGTCGACCAGATTGCCGGGGTGCGCCGGGTAGTACGGGGCCTTGCCGCGCCCCAGCCAGTCCGACAGGCGCTGCACGATCTGCGGGCGGTCGCTGGCTCCGGTGCGGGAGTGGCCGACGAGGTTGGTCGGCCGGTACACCGTGTGCGGGATGCCGGAGGCCGCGAAGATCTTCTCCGACTCCCACTTGGACCAGATGTAGGGCGTCACCACGTTGTCCGGGCTCATCTCCTCCACCGTGCCGCGCTCGATGGCCCGTACGAAGCTGGTACTCACCTGGTGGACCGGCGCGCCGGCCGCGCGGGCCAGCTCGGCGACCCGCTCGGTGCCCCGCAGCGTGACCTCCTCGTACCGGGCGCGCGGCAGGCCCCACTCGGTCAGCGCGGCGGAGTGCACGATCACATCCGTACGGTCGGCCAGCCGCTGCCACTCGGGTACGCCGAGGCCCAGCCGCTCGGCGGCCAGGTCGCAGCGGAGCGTCTCGTCCACGGGCAGCGGGCGGGAGTCGCTGTGCGCGGTGCCGATCACATGGAAGTCCGCCAGCTCCCGGGCGACTTCGCGGCCGATCACCCCGGACGCACCGGTGATCAGCACGGTGCGGTGCCCGCCGGGCCGGGCACCGCCGGTCATGACGGACCCCCGGCGGGCGCGAGTTCGACGGTGGCCAGCGGCTCGAAGCCGCCCGAGTCGAAGAGCTGGCGGCAGCGGTGCCGCTGGATCTTGCCGGTGGGGGTCTTGGGCAGGGCGCCGCGCCGCAGGAAGACGCAGGTGTCCAGACCGACCGCGGCGCGCCGCATCGCCAGATCGGCGGCGCTGCGCGCGAGGGCCTCGAAGTCCAGGTCCCGGCCGCGCGGTTCGAGGAAGAGGGTGAAGCGCATCGCGGTGCCCTCGTGGTGCCCGATGAGGGTCGAGCAGCCGCGCCGCACCCCCTCCAGGGTGTCGATGGCGGACTCGATCTCGCTCGCGTACACCTTCCGCCCGGCCAGCGAGATCACATCGTCCGCGCGTCCCACGGGATAGAGGTGCCCGTCGCGCACGAAGCCCAGGTCGCCGGTGTGCAGGACGCCGCCGGCGAAGCGGTCCGCGGTGCCGTCCGGGTCGCCCAGATAGCCGTGCGACAGGCTCGGCGACCGCACGGTGATCTCGCCGACCGCCGATGTGCCGGGAGCGGGCAGCTCGACCCCGGCGCAGGGCGCCCCCGCGCTGACCAGCCGGGTGGCGTCCGGCTGGGCGGGATCCGCCTCGACCAGCTCGCCGGCGGCCAGCGCTGTGGGGTCCACCGTGACCGCGCGGGGCGCCTCGTCGCGGCGGGTGGCCGTGACGGCGAGGGTGGCCTCGGCGAGGCCGTAGGCGGGCATGAGGGCCTCCTCGCGGAAGCCGTACGGGCCCAGGACGTCCACGGCATACCGCAGGGCCCGCTCCTCGACGCGCTCGGCGCCGACGATGCAGACCCGGGCGCGCAGCCCGTCGCCCAGCCGGGGCGCGCGGCTGGCCGAGCGCGCGGCGAGGAAGAGGCCCGTCGGGGTGCCGGCCGTCAGGGTGCCGCCCGCGGCGGCCATGTCGGAGAACCAGGTGCCCGGCGCGAACATGAACCGCTCCGGCGTGGAGAGATACAGGTCGGCCCCGCCCCACCAGGTGGTGAGCAGGATGCCGAACATCCCCATGTCGTGCGAGAGCGGCAGCCAGCCGACCGTCACATCCCTGCCGGGCCGCGGGTCGATCAGCTCGCCCAGCAGCTCCAGCTGCGCGGTGATCGCGCGGGTGGAGAGCATACAGCCCTTGGGCGCGCTGGTGGAGCCCGAGGAGTACTGCACGAAGGCGAGTTCGTCGTCCCCGGGCGGGGCGGGGTCGATCCGGCCTGTGCCGTCCATCTCCTCCCAGGCGCGCACCCGGGTGCCGGAGCCGAGGTGCTCGGGCAGCAGGGTGCGCATCCGCTCCTCGACGAGGAGGACCGGCGGGCGCAGTTGCCCGCAGATGGCGCGCAGCCGGCCCTGGTACTCCTCGGCGCTCATGCCGCGTACCGGCACGGGCAGGGAGGCGACGGCGCCGCCGGCGAGCCAGACGGCGAGCAGGCCGCGCACCGTGGCGGCGGAGTTGGTGAGCACCGACGCCACGGTGGTGCCGGGCCGCACCCCCGCGGCCCGCAGCCCGGCGGTCATCGCCTCGGCGTCGCGCACCAGGCGCGGCCAGGGGATCTCCCGGTAGGTGTCGCCGTCCCAGGCGTGCAGCGCCGTGGTGAACGCCGCGGTGTCGCGGGTCAGGCGCTGCCAGAGCTTTCCCTGGCTGGGAAGCGGCTGCCCCGCGCTGTCCGCCGCCCCGCGCCCCTGGGGGCGCACGTCCCGCGCCGTGTTCTCCGGGTGTTCCGGATGCTCCGGGCGCTCCGGGCGCCGCGCGTCACTCGACATCCGCGACCCCGACGACGGCGTCCTTGCGCTCGGCGAGCGGCACGGGCGGCGCGGAGCGCCCCTGACGGCCGCCGCCGGTCTTCCGCAGCCCGTCGGCGCGGCGCTCCTGGCGCTCGCGGTCGATCTCCATGACGTCCCAGGCGAGCCGGGCCGACTTCAGGCCGGAGATCACCAGCGCGCTCACGTCCACCTCCCACCAGCGCATGCCGTGGCTGGCGGAGCGTGGGAAGGCGTGGTGGTTGTTGTGCCATGCCTCGCCGAAGGACGGGATCGCGAGCCACGCGACGTTCCGCGACTCGTCGGGGGTGTCGAAGCGGCGGCGGCCGAAGTAGTGCCCGATGGAGTTGACCGCGTAGGTGATGTGGTTGCTGACGAAGAAGCGGACGAGCCCGCCCCACAGCGCACCGGTGGCGAAGCCGAAGAGGGTGCCGGTCAGCGCGAACCCGATGAGTCCGGGCAGCACGATGCCCGCGAGCACGATCGGGATGAACCAGCGGGAGATCACCCGCAGATCCCGGTCGCGGGCGAGATCGGGGCAGTAGCGGATGGGGTCGCTGGTGAGGCCCGGGTCGAACAGCCAGCCGAGGTGCGAGTGCCACAGCCCCTTGAGGGCGCCCCGGATGCCGGGCTGCTCTTCCTGGTACGGGCTGTGCGGGTCGCCCGGCTTGTCGGCGACCCGGTGGTGCCTGCGGTGGTGGGCCACCCAGATCAGCGGCGGGCCCTGGCCTGCGATGGCGCCGGCCGTCGCGAAGAAGATCTTGATCGGGCGGTAGGTGCGGAACGACCGGTGCGCGAGCAGCCGGTGGTATCCGGTGGAGACGCCGAGCCCCGCGATCACGAACATCACGAGGAAGGCGACGAGGTCGGACGGTCCCGCTAGGCTGTTCCACAGCAGGACCATGGCCGCCACCACGCCGAAGAGCGGCAGCAGCGACGAGACGAGGATGAATCCGTAGTGCTTCCGGCCGTCCATGGGATCACTCCTTGGGCGTGTGCGTCACGCGGAGTCCTGAGCGGCGAGCGCCTCGTTCCCGATGGCGATCAGGTCGCCCAGGGTCCGGGCGTCAGCGGCGCGCGCCGGGTCGAACTCGACGCCGTGCGTCTCCTCCAGGGTGAAGACGATCTCGGTGACCTGGAGGCTGGAGAGGCCGAGGTCGCCCAGCTTGGTGTCCTCGGCTATCTCGATGCCGGTGGGGGCCTTGCCCCGCATCTCCCGGTGGATGAGCTTGGTGACTTCTTCGACGGTGATCATGGGTGCTCTCCTTGTGGACGGACCGGTCCGCTGGGTGGGGTGGTCGGCCGTACGGGTCAGAAGGCCCCGGCCGGTACCGACATGAGGCGGTGGTCGGCGCTCTCGACGATGCGCCGGCGGGCGGTGAGTTCGGGCAGGACGGTGCGCGCGAAGAAGGCCGCGGCGGCCGCCTTGCCGGCCTTGAAGTCCGCGCTCGTACGGGAGCCGGGCGCGGCGGCGATGTCGGCCTGGCGCAGCAGGAGCCAGCCGACCAGGAGGTCGCCGACGCTCATCAGCAGCCGTACGGAGTGCAGTCCGATGCGGTAGAGGTGCCCGGGGTCCCCGGCCGCTTCGCCGAAGGCGGCGGAGAGCGCCCCGAGCATGGCGGAGACGTCCGCGAGGGCCACGCGCAGCAGGGCGCGCTCCTCGGCGAGAGCGTCGGCGGGGCCGTCGCCGTCGGCAGAGTCGTCCGCGGGGCCCCCGGCGTCCGGGGCCGTGGCCGTCTCCTCGATCCCGGCGGCGATCCGGGCCCAGGCGAGCCCGCCGTCCTTGAGGTACTTGCGGAAGAAGAGGTCCAGGGACTGGATCGCGGTGGTGCCCTCGTAGACCGAGTCGATCCGCGCGTCCCGCAGATACTGCTCGAAGGGGTGGTCGCGCACATAGCCGGAGCCGCCGAGCACCTGGTACGCCTGCCCGAGCTGCTCGTAGGCGCGCTCCGAGCCGACGCCCTTGACCACGGGCAGCAGCAGGTCGTGCACCTGCGCATGGGTGGCGGCGCCCGGCTCCGGCGCGTCGGTGCGGTCCTGGAGGGAGGCGGTGTAGAGATAGAGGGCGCGCAGTCCCTCGGTGTACGCCTTCTGGAGCATGAGCTGCCGGCGCACGTCCGGGTGGTCGATGATCGGGACGCGGGGCGCGGTCGGGTCGGTGAGGCGCGTCAGGTCGGGGCCCTGGCGGCGCTCCTTGGCGTAGGCGAGGGCACCGAGATAGCCGGTGGAGAGGGTGCCGACGGCCTTGGTGCCGACCAGCATCCGGGCCCAGCGAATGACCTCGAACATCTGGGCGATGCCGCGGTGTTCGTCCGCCATGAGCCAGCCGCAGGCCGGGGTGCCGTGGCCGCCGAAGACCAGCTCGGCCGTGGTGGAGCCGCGCACGCCCATCTTGTCCTCAAGGTGGGTGGCGAAGACGCCGTTGCGCGCGCCGAGCTCCCCGCTCTCCGCCGCGAAGTGGAACTTGGGCACCAGGAACAGGCTCAGCCCCTTGGTGCCCGGGGCCGGGGCGAGGCCCTCGCCCTCCGGACGGGCCAGGACCAGGTGCACGATGTTCTCGGTCAGGTCGTGCTCGCCGCCGGTGATGAAGCGCTTGACGCCCTCCAGATGCCAGCTCCCGTCCGGCTGCGCGACGGCGCGGGTGCGCAGCGCGCCGACGTCGGAGCCGGCCTCGGGCTCCGTGATGCACATGGTGCCGGCCCAGCCGCGCTCGGCCATCAGCCGGGCCCAGCCGCGCTGCTCGGCGTTGCCGAGGCGGTGGACGAGGTCGGCGCAGTTGGGGACGGCGCTGAAGTACATGTGCAGCGCGGGGTGCGCCGCCATCAGGATCTCGGCTGCCGCCCAGCGCACGGAGCCCGGCAGCCCGTAGCCGCCCAGCTCGGCGGGGAGGTGGAGCCGGTGCCACTCCCCCTTCCACAGCTTGTCGAAGGCGTCGCGCAGCGGGGGCGGCAGCTGCGCGGCGTGGGTGGCGGGATCGAGGACGGGCGGGTGGCGGTCCACCTCGGCGAAGGAGGGGGCGAGCTGCTCGGCGGCGAAGCGGTCGAGCTCGCGCAGCACGCCCCGCACGGTGTCCTCGTCGGGCCGCTCACCGGACGCGGAGCCCGAACCGTCCTGGATACGGAGCACCTCGAAGAGGTTGAACTCCAGATCGCCGACATTTCCCCTGTAGTGACTCACACGTCCCCCGTGGTCGGTGCGGTGCGGTGCGGCAGTGCTGGTGCGACGCCCCCTGCGGCGCTGTCAGCCCTTGAAGGTGGAGGAGCCCGCGTCGCCGAAGGGCTCGTCGCGGCGGCGTACCGCCTCGCGCCAGCCGTGCTCGGCCGCCTGCGACTGGAAGCCGAAGCCCTCCGGCGAGTGGCGGGAGACCCCGTCGAAGAAGGTGCCGAGGACCTGGGTGGCCTGCAGCCCCTGGGCGTACAGCGCCTGGTTGATCAGCAGCTTCTGCATGACCAGCTGGTTGACGGGCAGCCGCGCGACGCGCTGCACCAGCGTCTCGAACCGTTCGTCGAGCTGGTCGGCGGGCGCCGACTCGGTGGCCAGCCCCCACTCGTACGCCTCGGTGCCGGAGAGGCAGTCACCGGTGAACAGCAGCCGCTTGGCGCGCGCGACGCCGAGCCGGGCCGCCCACAGCGCGGAGGTCGGGGTGCCCCAGACGCGGGCCGGCGGATAGCCGATCTTCGCGTCGTCGGCGACCACCAGCAGATCGGCGCAGAGCGCCATGTCGGTGCCGCCCGCGACGCAGAAGCCCTGCACCTTGACGAGCACCGGCTTGTCCGAGTGGAAGAGGCTCATGAAGCCGCGGACGTTGCGGGACATCATCTGGTAGTCCGTCACCGGATCCCAGGTGCCGTTCTGGTCGTGGTTGGCGGCCATGACCATGGGGTCGAGCGGCCCGCCGGCCGGGGCCTCGGCGCTCTGCGGGTCGTAGGCGTTCAGGCTCTCCGCGCTCGCGAGATCGTAGCCCCCGCAGAATCCGGGGCCGTTGCCGGTGAGCGCGATCACATGGACGGCTGCGTCGACATTGGCGCGCTCGACACAGCGCTGGAGCTCTCCGGCCATGTCGAGGGTGATGCCGTTGCCGCGCTTGGGCCGGTTGAGGGTGATGCGGGCGACAGGACCGTCGACCGTGTAGAGCATCGTGCGGAATTCCGTGTCGGGCTCGGTCATCGCATTCCTCTCGACACCAGGTTGCTCACGTCACCGGGGGCGCCGCACAGGGCGTCATCGGGGCGTCACAAGGGGATGAGCGTGGCGGTGGACATCGCGACCTTCTTCTCGGCGCCGTCCGGCTGCACGGCGACGACCTCGGCGGTGGCCACCGTGAGTTTGGCGCCCTTCTTGAACACCTCGCCGCGCGCGATGAGCTGATCTCCGACGGCCGGTGCGAGGAAGTTGATTTTGTACTCCGCCGTCACGCCCTGCTCGCCCACGTCCGCGAGCGTGAGCCCCGCGAACCCCATGGCGCTGTCCGCGATCATCCCGACGGTCCCGCCGTGCACAGCCGGCGGGATGTGCGACATCACCCGCTCGTGGCACTGCAGCCCGATGTGCACGACGCCCGGTTCGCACACCTCCAGCGTCGCGCCGAGCAGCGCCATCGCGGACTGCTTCTCGAACGCGTCCTGGACGACCTTCGCGAACTCCGGGTTGGGTGCCCGCCACTGCCGTGCGGACGACGATGCGGTCAAGCCATCTCACCTCATCAGGACGCGGTGCCGATCGGGACGGAGTGTCGCATATGCGGGCGCTACTCCTGCCAGGCCGTCGTGCGGCACACCGGAGGCGGAGCCGGTGTGAGGGAACATTCGCACACGGGCCGGGCGGAAGTCGTTAGCGCTCAGCGCCCACCCCTTGGCATTCCGCGCCGTCATCGGCTCTCCACCAGCACGGTCTTGACCGCGTCCCCGCG
Source organism: Streptomyces boncukensis (assembly GCF_011045075.1). Lineage (GTDB taxonomy): Bacteria > Actinomycetota > Actinomycetes > Streptomycetales > Streptomycetaceae > Streptomyces > Streptomyces boncukensis. The sequence continues at coordinate 12,004 of NZ_JAAKZZ010000004.1, read as the reverse complement.
CACATGCGCGCGCAGCGCGCGTACTCCGTCGTCGAAGGGCGCGGTCCGGCTGATGACCAGCTCGGGCCGCAGCTCGCCGGCGGCGATCAGCTCCAGTACGCGGGGCACGGCGGCCTGGTTGTGCGAGTCGCCGAGCTGGAGCGTCACCCGCCGCCCGAACGAGGTCAGATACGGCACCCGCGCCACCCGGTGCAGTCCGCCGGTGGAGGCGCAGACCCCCTCGGGCCGGGTGAGCGAGAGCGCCAGCGGCACCCCGCGCCGGTGGCAGCTGCGGTCGATGACGAGCCGGGCCCGCTGCCTCGGGCCCAGCTCGCGCGGGGCCAGCGGGACCATGCCGAGCTGGGCGGCCCGCTCCCGCACCGCGGGCCTGCTGTCGCACAGCCGCACCTCGCGGGCGCCGAGGGCCCGGGCCGCGAGCCCCGCGTACAGGGCCGCGCTCGGGGAGAAGAGCGGCCGGCGCGCCAGGCCCGCGAGGATCAGTACCTCGGTGTCCTTGTCCTGGTCCAGCAGGCCCGGCAGGTGGCGGGCCAGGTGCCGGTAGCCGTCGCACACCCCGTCGGCGACGCTGGAGGCGGCGAGCGGTGAGACGCCGGGCGGCAGCCGGAAGAGCATCGCGTCGGCGTACGGCACCGCGACGACCTCCGAGAAGGTGCCGCCCCAGTGGCCGCCCATCGCCCCGAAGCCGTACATGGAGCAGGGCGGCACCTCCTCGCACACGCCGGTCGCGCCCCCGGCGCAGGACGGGCAGCGGCCGCAGGCCACCTGGAAGGAGACCACCACCTGGTCGCCGGGCCGCACCCGGGTGACCTCGTCCCCCACCTCCAGCACCTGGGCGACGCACTCGTGGCCGAGGTGCGCCGGGAGGGGGAACGGGGTGGCCCCCAGCGCGAGCGGGCGGTCCATGTCGCAGGTGGCCGCGGCGATCGGGCGCACGCTCGCGCCCCGGGGGCCCGGAGGCGGGGGCTGCGGCACCTCGCGCCACGCGAGGCCGCCCGGTCCGGCCGTCAGCGCCCGCATCCGGCCGCGCGTGGGGCGCAGCCGCTCGCGCAGCCCGTCGGCCGCCGCCGCTGCGAGGCGCGCGGCGCGCAGGCCCGTGTGGTGTTCGAGCAGGGCCCGCGCGGCGGGCCGGGCCGAGACCAGCGAGGTGCCCGTGCGGCGGAGCAGGCCGCGCTGCCGGTGCGCCGGCCCGCTCATCGCGGGCGCCCCGCGTCCGCTTCCCGCACCGTCCCGGCGGCCCGCAGCGCGCGCCGGCGCCAGGTGTTGGGCGGCATGTCGTACACCGCGCGGAAGGCGCGGGTGAACTCGGGGGCGCGCCGGTAGCCCCAGCGCGCGGCGACCGCGTGCACCGGCACATGCGCCTGGGCCGGGTCGGCGAGGTCCTGGCAGCAGCGCTCCAGACGGCGCGCCCTGATCCACGAGGCGACGGTCGCGCCCTGCTGCTGGAACACCCGGTGGAGCTGGCGTACGGAGATGTGGTGGGCCTCGGCGAGCACGGCGGGCGAGAGCGCGGGGTCGGCGAGGTGTTCCTCGATGTACAGCCGCAGCCGCAGGATCAGCTCCTGGCGGGGGTCGGGAGGGGCACCCGCGCTGCCGGCGTCCAGGTGGCGCCACAGGGCCGTCAGGAGCAGGTCCAGCGCGATCCGTCCCAGGCGCAGCTCATCCGGCGGCCCCAGCGGAACGGGGTCGTCCAGCAGGCAGGAGAGGAACCGGGCGAGCGCGGCGCCGGGCCCGCCCTCCGCGGCCAGCCGGACGCCGGTCAGCCGCCGCACGTCCCCGTCGTCCAGCGGCAGGTCGGCACGGCGCACATAGAGCACGTCGCCCGCGGCCGACGCGCTGCCGAGCGGGCGCAGCACCTGGTGCAGGCGGGCCGTCTCGGCGCGGGTCAGCTCCGTGCGGAGCCGCGGCAGGAGGCGGCCGCCGGCGGTGAGGGTGAAGACGCCGCGGACGGGCGCGGCGCCGCGGTAGCGGGCGAGCGCGGCGAGATGCTCGGGACCGGCGTCGAGGACGAGCAGGTGCTCGAAGGCGCCGTCGGCTGTCCCGGCGCGGAGGGGCGAGGGAAGAGGGGGTGTGGGAGTGTGCGGTCCGGACAGGCGCGGTGCCTGACTGCGGACGGGCCGTTCCACTGCTGGCAGTCGGTCGTCGTGTAACGCTGTTCCGTCCACTTGTGTTCCTCCAGGAATCCACCCGTTGGACCGGCGGGCGCTCCACGCGTGCGGACATCCGCCCGCCGCTTCCGCGCCACGGCAGATCCGAGGCTTCGGTCCGCGCCCCGCTGGTCAAGTCCCCCACGATCCGCATCTCTTGTTGTGCCGTCAATGACGACGTCCAGGAGGCGGAACACACCTCCACCACGCGCCACCCGGGCCACTCTGGCCCCTGAGTGCTGCTCCTCCGGCGGAGCCGGGCGGCGGCGGTGCGCGACGCGGGCCGGGCCGCCGGGCTCAGGCGGTGCTGCGCGGCAGCGCCGCCGCCGTGGCGACCGCGCCGGCGAAGGCCCGGCCGACGAGGGTGAGCCACTCCAGTTCGCTCAGCCCTCCGGGCACGGCGACCGGGTCGGCCGGCTCGGGCGGCGGCTCCTTGGCGGACCCGCCGTCGGCACCGGCCCGCCGGGCGTCGAGGGCGCCCTTCAGCAGCGCGGCCTCGACCGCGGCGCTCTGCTCGGCGGCCGACAGGCCGGCCTGCCGCCCCAGGCGGCGGGCCCGGAGGGCCACCCGCTGGTCCGTCAACGGCCACACCACCAGCCGACCGTCGTTGATCTCCGCCAGCCGCCGGGTCAGCCGGAGCTGCACGCTCCACCACGGGATCCGGGCGGGGAGCACGATGGTGGGCACGGCGGTGCGCAGGGCGTTCCACAGCGGATACAGCTCGCGGTAGCCGCGATAGGAGCGCAGCGCCTCCCGGGGGCCCACGAGGTGTCCGGCCCACGCGGGGAGCGCGAAACCCAGCACTCCCAGGAGGAGCCCGAGCAGGGTGCACAGGACGGACACCCTCGTGTTGAGCACGTCCCAGTTGCCGCCGAGCCACCGGGCCGCCATCGCCAGGCCCCGGGCCACGCTCATACCGGCGCCGAACGCCGCGCCGGTCGCGATCAGCCTCAGGCCCCGCCGGAGCCAGGGGTCCCCCGCGAGCCGGGCCCAGCGCAGGCACCTCCGGCTCACACTGACCATGGCCACCGCCTGGGCGGTCAGATAGAGCAGAACGAACTCGGAGATGTAGGGAGTGTCCGCGTAGAACGTCTCGAAGTCGGTGCGGCGCTCGACGGGCGCCTCGCCCGCCCAGAACAGCCCGGACATCCCCAGCAGCACGCCCCCGTATCCCGCGATCCAGCGCCGTGCCACGACCGCGGACTGGCCGTCCGGCTCCTGCCAGTACACGACGAGGACCTGCACCGAGGCCGCCAGCGTGATCCCCAGCGAGAAGACGACGAAGATGCCCAGGTTGGGCACCCCGGAGAGGTCGTTGACCGCGCCCATCGCCGCGGGCGCGGTGAGGGTGGGAATCGCCGCGCAGGACAGCAGCGTCGCGCACACGGCGCGGCGCATGGGGTCGTGCCAGGCTCTCGTCAGCTCGATCGCCTTGGACGCGAACACCAGCCACAGCGGCACAGCGCACGCCCAGTAGCCCACGCTGCGCTCCATCACGGGCCATCCCTCCCGGCGACCCCGCGCAGCGTTCTGTCCACCCGGTGGACGGCGACGTCGCTCGGGGTGCCGTACCCCGGCTTCCACGACCGGCTGGTCAGCCTGGCCAGCAGCAGTGACGCGAACAGGTCGGCCTCGCGCTCCGCTCGGGCGTCGTAGGGTCCCCGTGCGGCCATGATGCGCCCGAGGGCCTCGGAGCTCAGCGAGCCGGCGTCCACCGCGGGCAGGCAGCGGGCTCCGCCGGCGGCGGGCCGGCGGCCGTCCAGGATGTGCCAGACCTCATGCCCGGTGATCAGGAGCTGATGCCAGGGGCTGGTGTTCTGCTCGCAGAGTATGTGGTCCGTATCCTCCGTCGCCACCCACAGGCCGCTGACGGTGCGGGGCGGAAACGCGACCAGTTTGTGCCGTACGGCGCGTCCCGACAGCTCCCGCAGCCGTCCGCACAGCGGGTCGATCCAGGCGCCCGGATCATCCGGGCGCTCGCTGACGAGCCCGCGGACCAACAGCGCACAGCTCCGTCGCATGGCTCTCTTGTCCATCAGGGCACAGCCCTCCGTCGGTCTACTCCTTGTGCTCATTCCGCGTGCCGGACCCTGAGGGGGCACCATCGCTGCGCAGATAGACGTCGACGATCTGGCTGACCGCGGTCAGGCTCTCCGGCGAGAGGTCCAGGGCCCGCATCGCAAGGTTTCGGACTTCGTTGTTCTGCGCGACCCGGGCGAGGGCGATCTCCGCATCCACCTGCCCGTCGGGATCCTCGTCCAGGAAGTACGAGGCGGGGACGCCGAAGAAGCGGGCCAGGGCGCGCAGGAGGTCGGTCGACGGATTGGTCTTCGACCCCCTGCGGATAGCGGAGAGATAGGCTCCACTCACCCGGACCGCGTAGTCGTCCTTCTTGATCGCAAGGGCGACTTCGTCGTTCGTGTACCTGCGACCCCGCAGGCCCGCGGGTCGGACGCGATCGAAGAGCGCCTCAAGGCGGCCGGCCAGCGTCTGATCGCCCTGAGACCCGGTTGCTTGATCCACCATCACCTCGCAGAACTCGACTGGAAGTCGATTACTGTTCTCCGCCTCTGAACCTACAGTTGAGAACGGTTCATCATCGCGGAGCAGTCCAACGAACAGCAGAGCGCCTCGGAACGATAGTCAACCGTATGATCAAGGGATCGGGCAAGTGCGTAACAACGGGGGCAAGAGGGGCATAGAAGCGCGCTCGTACCTCCACAACTGCTCCGCAGGCCCGCGCCGGTGTGCCGCCGAGCTCCCCTCGGCGAACCCGCGCGGCGGACCCGCTTGCCCGTGACCGGAGTCCGGGCATCTGCCGCGCGCACATCGCAACTGCCACACAGGTCTCGGCTCAGTGCTCAGTGGAGGTACTGGTGAAATTCAGGCTGCTCGGGCCGGTCGCCGTGTATCAGGAACCCGACCGGTTGATCACTCCCACCCCGCGGAAGCTCCGCGAACTGCTCGCCCTGCTGCTGCTCAACGCCAACCGCGTCGTCGTCGCCGACGACCTGGTCGAGCAGATGTGGAACTCGGCGCCGCCGAGGACCGCCAAGACGGCGCTGCAGGTCTACATCTGCAGACTGAGGAGACATCTCTCGGTCCATGAAGGGAGCGCGGAGCGCGATGCCTCCACCCGGCTGGTGACGGCGCCTTCCGGCTACATCCTGGCCGTCCAGGAGCACGAGTTGGACCTGGCCCGGTTCGAGGCGCTGTGCTCGGCGGCGCGGAGGGCCGAGTGCGCCGGGGACATCGAGCGCGCGTCCCTGCTGTTCGGACGGGCTCTGGGGCTGTGGCGCGGGCCGGCCCTGGCCGACATCACCGGGCCGGCCGAACTGAACGCCGAGGCCGGGCGGCTCAACGAGGCCAGGCTCGCGGCCCAGGAGCAGCACATCGCCATGGACCTGCTGCTGGGCCGGTACGGCACGACCATTCCCCGCCTGACCGAGCTGATCAAGCGGCAGCCGCTGCGCGAGGGGCTGCACGAGCAGCTGATGATCGCTCAGTACCACTGCGGGCGGACGGCCGAGGCGCTGGAGACGTACCGGGCCGTGCGCAGCGCCCTGGTGGAAGAGCTCGGCCTGGAGCCCGGAGCCCGCCTCAAGTCCCTGCAGCAGGCCATTCTCAACCGCGACCCCGCCCTGGAAACCCGCCTGACTCCGGCCCTGTGACGCACGGGGCCGGAACTCCGACCACGAAGGGACCCGTCTGCATGATGCCCGTCCGCGCCTTCCGCGAGGCCGTCGAGTTACGCGACATGACCGCGGTGGAGAAGACGCTCGCCGCCGATGTGACGTTCTTCAGCCCGGTCATGGTCCGCCCCTACCGGGGACGTACGAAGGTCGCCGCGTTCCTCCGCGTCCTGTCGGAGGTGCTCCAGGAGTTCCGCTACACACAGGAGTTGTGGAACGACAGCCGGGACGAGGGCGGCCGCACCCATGTGCTGCTCTTCGACGCGCGAGTGGAACACAAGCCCCTGCAGGGCGTCGACGTCCTCGAATACGACGCGGCCGGGCTGGTGACCAGCCTGGTGGTCATGGTCCGCCCGCTGCCTGCCGCCATGACCCTGGCCCGGACCGTCGGGGCCCGCATGGAGCAGGACACCCCAGCCGCCGGCGGCCCGGCCGGGGCGGCGAGGCCCCGGTGAACGACCACGTACTCCGCACCGTCCAGCGGCTTTCGCTGCTGCTCCTGCCCGTGCTCGTCCCGCAGATCCTGCGGGTGAAAAAGCGGACGCCGCGGCTGTCCGAGGCCGCCGGTGCCGTCGGAGGAGTGCCCGGCGCCGAGCCCGCGCTGCGGCTCCTCGTCGTGGGGGACTCCATGGCCGCGGGAGTGGGCGTCCCGCACCACAGCGCCGGCCTGGCCGGCCGGCTGGCGGACCGATGGGCGGCGGAGACCGGCCGCTCGGTCAGCTGGCAGGTGGTGGCGCGCGGGGGAGCCACCGCCGAGTCGACCGCGAGGAAGCTGGCCAAGGGGCCGGTCGCGTCCCCGGATCTGGTGATCGTCGTGGTGGGGATCAACGACCTTCTCCGGTACCGGGGGCTGCGGAACTGGCGGCGGGATCTGGAGGTTCTGATCGCCACGGTCCGCGACCGGCTGGGAACGGCCCCGCCGCTCGTGTTCTGCGGGCTGCCCCCGGTCGGGAGGTTCCCCGCGCTTCCGCAGCCCCTGCGGGCGGCTCTCGGCCTGCGGGCCCAGCGGATGGACCGGGCGCTGCGCGCCTGCGCTGCGGCGAACGGCGCGTTCTGCGTGCCGCTGCCCGCTGACGCCATGGCGGACGAGCCGCGCGTGTTCTTCGCCGCGGACCGGTTCCACCCGTCGGCGCGCGGCTATGCCGAGATCGCCGACGGGTTCCTCGCGGTGACGCGCGACGCACTCAGGACGTCCGGTGCCCGACGTCCCCTCGGGAGCTGAGCCGCCCGCTCGCCGGCAGCGCGCCGGCCCGCCGGCGGACGGGCCGGCGCACCGCGCCCGTCAGGTCCCCACCTCCAGGCCCAGGCCCAGCGACAGACGCGCCGACGCCTCCAGCGGCAGCCTCTGGCGCACCAGCCGGGTGAACTCCCGCGCGATCACCTGGTGGCCCAGGGGCGACAAGTGGATGCCGTCCCCGGCCCACATGGCGGGGTCCCGCGCCTCGGGCAGCACCGCCGGATCCAGGCACGACGCGCCGTGCGCGGCGGCCAGGGCCGCCAGGTCGTGGTTGAACCGGGCGACGTCGCGCTGGAGGCGCGACCGCCGGACCCGGGAGACCGGCAGCTTCTCCCAGCAGGGCACGACACCCGAGGTGAGCACCAGAGCACCGGTCCCCGCGGCCCAGGAGAGCAGCGCCTCGCAGCCGCGCTTCGACTCCGCGGCATCGCCGCTGCCCGTGATGTCGTTCATGCCGCAGATGAAGGCCACGATCCCGGGCCGCGCGTTCCGCACCCGGGGGATCTGCCGTTCGACGACGTCCGCCGCCGTGGCGCCCTCCGCCGCGGTGTTGGCCACCGTGTCCCGGGGGATGCCGAGCTGGCGGGCCAGCCGCGGTACCCATCCGCGCCAGCCTCCCCCGGGAGCCGGGTCGTCCCGGCCCTGCGTCATGGAGTCGCCCAGCGCGACGAGCCGCGGCCGATCGGGCAGCGCCATCAGACGTCCCCCGCGGTCCGCGCCGGCTCCGGCTCCGGCGCCGGCTCCGTGCGCGCGGCGCCGAACTGCCCCAGATAGTCCGCCAGGGCGTCGACGGTGCGGTACTGGCGCACTTCGCCGACGTCCAGCTCCATGCCCAGCCGGTCCTCGATGTCGCTGATGACACTGAGGGCGTAGATGGAGTCCATCCCGTATTCGGCGAGTTCGACGGCGGGGTCGATGCTCTCCGCCGGCTGGTCCAGGTAGAAGGCCACACGCTCGGTCAACCAGGTCCGGAACTCGTCGGTCGAGTCCCCAGCACTGCTCGCCATGGTCACTGTCCTCTCTGCCCGGCCGACGCTCCGGCCGGGACGTCCGTTCGGTAGCCGGCGCCTTCGAGCGCGCCGTCGATGAACAGCTGCCTCATCAGTGAGCGGCGCACTTTCCCGCTCGTGGTCTTGCGCACGGTCCCGGGCCGCGTCAGGAGCACCGTCCGGGGGGAGATGTCGAACTCCCGGGCCAGAGCCCGGCGTATCTTCCCGGCGACTTCCTCGGGATCCCCGGAGCGGAACAGCACCGGCCTGGCCTCCTGGACGACCACGACGTCCGCGCTCCCCGCCGTCCGGCCGAACACGGCGCCGGCGTCGGCCAGCAGGTGCTCGTCCGCACGCTGCAGGACGTACTCCATGTCCTGCGGATAGAGGTTGCGGCCGCCGACGATGACCACGTCCTTGAGGCGTCCTGTGACGAAGAGCTCGCCCGCGCGCATCGCCCCCAGGTCCCCGGTGCGCAGCCAGCCCTCCTCCGCGCCCGGCACCGCGGTGGTCTGCCCGAACGTCTCCCGGGTGAGGGCGCCGCGCCGCCAGTAGCCCTGGGCCACCGCCGCACCGCGCACCCGGATCTCGCCGACCAGGCCGTCGGGCAGCACCTCCCCGGTCCCGGTGTCGACGATCGCCACCGAGGCGCCCAGCGGGCGGCCGCTGCTGACCAGACGCCGCTGCGCCGCGCCCGGCGCGGCCGGTCTGAGCACGCCCTCCGCCAGCGCTTCCGGGTCCGCCGCGGCGGTGACGGGAGGTTCCAGCCGCGGGCTGCCGGACACGAACAGCGTCGCCTCGGCCATGCCGTAGCAGGGCGAGAACGCGGCCGGGTCGAAGCCGGCGCGGGCGAAGCGGTCGGCGAACGCGGCCATGGTGTCCGCGCGCACCGGCTCCGCCCCGTTGAGCACGACCTCAAGGCTCGTCAGGTCCAGGGAGGCCGCTTGCTCGTCGGTGATCCGCCGCAGACACAGATCAAAGGCGAAGTTCGGAGCGGCGGTGTGGGTGGCCCTGAACTCCTGGACGAGGCTGAGCCACCGGTGCGGGCGGCGGAGGAACTCGTTCGGCGGCATCAGGACGAGATGCCCTCCGGCGCGGAGCACCGACAGCAGCTGCCCGACGAGCCCCATGTCGTGGATGACGGGCAGCCAGCCCACGGCGCTGAGTTCCGGCGTGCCGCCGATGGTGCGGTGAATCGACTCCAGATTGGCCAGCAGGTTTCCGTGGGAGACCATCACCCCCTTGGGCTCGCTCGTCGAACCCGAGGTGTACTGGAGGAAGGCGAGGCTCTCCGGCGGGGGCGCCGGAGGGCTCCGGGTCTCCGCCGTGCCCGCGAGGGTCCCCGCGTCGGCGCACGCCGTCCCGGGGGCGCCCTGGGCGCGCAGCCACGCCCGGACGCTGTCGAGGTGCGCGCGGTCGGTGAGCACGGTGCCCGCTCCCGCGTCGCGCAGTATCCCGGCCGCCCGGTCGGCGGCCGTCCGGAACCGGTCGGGCAGCGGGGCCGGCACGGCCACGGCGCCCGCATAGAGGCACCCCACGAACGCCTTGACGAAGTCGAGCCCGTCCGGGAAGAGCAGCAGGACTCGCTGCCCGGGGCCGCCGTCCGCGGTCAGCCGGGCGGCGATCCCGCGTGCCGACGCGTCCAGCTCCCGGTAGGTGAGCGTGTTGCTGACTTCTCCGTTCTTCGCGTCCCGGATGAAGGAGAAAGCAGTACGGTCCCCCCTTTGGACGTGCTGCTGGATCATCTTCGAAAAAGATGCCGGATTCGACTGGTGCAAGGGACCCCCACTGTTCTCACCGGTTTTTCCTGACGTCGCGGAGCCACACTAGTGGTGCCCGCAAAAGTGATGGCTATCGACAGCTAAAGGAGCTCTTTCATCGTGGTCCTGCGGCATGGATCCGGCTTCAGAACCGCTATTGCGGCGCCTAGGATGGCGACTGCTGAGTTCGGATAGCGCGGCAGAAGGGAAATGGTATGACCAGCACCGAAAACCCTGGCATGACCTCGGCCCGAGCGGCTGCCGCAGAACTGGGCACATTCCTGGGAAACCCTCGGGAACCCGGAGGGCCCTTCTCCTATCGAGAGACAGTTGCGGCAGAGGAGCGCAACGAACTTCCCGAAGGCGCGATTCACGCCATACGCTCCTGGGGATTCCAGGAGTTTCTGGTGCCGGTGGAGCAGGGCGGCCGGTTCGGCAACCTCGAAGAGCTCTTCTGCGTCACCCGCACCGTCGCGCAGCGAAATCTCACCGTCGCCGTGATGTTCGGCTCGGCCCTGCTGGGCGCCAATCCGGTGTGGCTCTGGGGGTCGGACGAGCAGAAGAAGGCGCTGGCGGCGGAGATCCTGCGCGGCAGGCTCACCTGCTTCGGGGTCTCGGAGGCGGACCACGGCAGCGATCTGATGTCCAGCGCGACGACCGTCCGGCACACGGGCGGCCACCTCGTGCTCTCCGGAGCCAAGTGGCCCGTCGGCAACGCCACCAGGGCCCGCTTCGTCACGACCTTCGCGCGTGCGGAGGAGGGGAGGAGGTTCTCGCTGCTGCTGGTGGACAAGGCCGAACTGCCCCCGGGAACCTGGGCGCAGCTGCCCGCCGTACGGACCGCCGGCCTGCGCGGGCACGATCTGAGCGGCATCGTCTACGACGAGGCCCCGATACCCGCCTCCTCGGTCATCGGGCACGAGGGGACCGGTCTCGCCCAGACGCTGAAGGCGCTCCAGATCACCCGCACCGCCATCGCCGCTCTCTCGATCGGAACGATGGACGCCGCCATCCGCATCGCCCTGCGCTACGCGCACGACCGCGAGCTGTACGGACGCCCCGTCTACGACCTGCCCGTCATCCGGGACACCTTGCTGAAGGCCCATGTGGATCTGCTCATCGGCGAGTGCGTGGCGGTGCCGGTCAGCCGGGCCCTCAGCGTCGCCCCGTCGCGGCTGAGCCTGTGGTCCTCCGTGGTGAAGTTCTTCGTGCCGGTGCTGGCCGAGGAGGTCGTCGCGAGCATGGCCGCGGTGCTGGGCGCCCGCGGCTATCTGCGCGAGGGAGTGGCCGACGGCATCTTCCAGAAGCTGCAGCGGGACCACGCCATCGCCAGCGTCTTCGAGGGCACCACGCATGTGAACCTGCACGGGGTGGCCCACCAGCTCCCGCACGTCCTGCGCCGCGCTTCGCGCGAGGCCACCGCCGAGGAGGCGGCCGGGCGCCGGCGGCTGCTGGAGGCGGTCTTCTGCATGACGCGGGACGCGCCCCGGTGGGAACCCGACGGCTCCCGGCTCCAGCTGAGCAACCGGGGGCACGACGAGATCACCACCGGCTGGGACGAGGCGGAGCGGCACCTCGGGGAGCTGGCCGCGGCGCCGGATCCCCTCCCGGTCCTGCCGGAGCTGCGCGGCCTGGTAGGAGAGTTCCGGGAGCGCAGCACGGCATGCTGGTCCTCGGTCACCGCCGAGCGGGACTGGGACAGCGGCAGCGTGCGGGCCCAGTCGGTCGCGACCGAGCACGCCGTGTACCACGCCGCCGCCTCCTGCCTGCTCACCTGGCAGGTCAACCGGAAGGACCTGGGCGGCGAGTTCGCCGCAGGCGGCTGGCTCGTGCTGTGCCTGGAGCGCCTCCTCCAGCGGCTCGACCCCTCCCGCCAGCTCTCCGCCCACCACGCGGCGCCGCTGGAGCGGGTGGTCCTGGACAGCCTGGAGAAGGACGGAGAGTTCTCCCTCCACTCCTTCCGCATCTAGGACTGCGGCCGGGCTCACTCGTACGGCCCGCCCGTGGTGCCCGCCCGTGCGGGGGTGCGCAGACTGGTGGCCGGCAGCGGGCCGGAAGGCCGAACACCACGGGAGAGGGCGCCATGGACCGGACGCGGATGCCGGGCTCCCCCGGGAAGGCGGTCGCGCGGCTGCTGGCGTGGTGCGCCGTGCTGGCGGCGGCCGGCGCCGTGGCCGTGCTG
>NZ_JAAKZZ010000049.1 GCF_011045075.1 Streptomyces boncukensis | reverse complement strand
CCCCCACCCCGACACCCGTGCACCTGCGCGTCGGCGACAGCGAGGTACACGCCGGCGACCTCACCACCGACGCCGACCACTACCGACACGACCTCGCCGCGTTCCTCCGAGCCGTGGCCGACGTGATCGAGCACGGCACCGATGGCGACCAGGACGAGGACACCGAACCGTGAGCGGCGGATGGGCGGGCAGCGACCGGCGTAGCGAGCTGCCCGCAGACTGGCCGCAGCGACGCGCGCTCGTCCTCGACCGTGACGGCCACCGCTGCCGATGGCACGAGCACGGCGTCGCATGCGGCAAGCACGCGACCGAGGTCGACCACATCAAGCCGGGCAACGACCACCGACCCGAGAACCTGCAAGTACTGTGCACCGACCATCACGCGATCAAGAGCTCGCGCGAAGGCAACGCGGCGCGGTGGGCCGTGCGGCGGCAGCGACCGGCCGAGCGGCACCCCGGACTGATCTGACCGGCAAGACCGGCCCCGGAATCTGAGCGCGCCCCCTGGGGGGTAACTCCCCTCCCCCGCCCGATCGGGGCCTCGGGAGGTGCTGCGGCTCGGGTTCCGTACGGGTCTGGCCAAAACGGCCACGCTGCGGGGCGTGGGCGGCTCGCTGGCGGGCGAGCAGCGGGGCGGCAGGCTGATTTGATGGCGCGCGGACGAGGGGTCGCAGATCGCCTCTCAGTCTGTCGCCCCCATTCTGCAGAACGTAAACATGCAGGTCAGAGCACTAAAAGCGTGACATCGCGGTATACTGGACTCATGGAGAACCGGACGTGCGAGCAGTGCGGCGGGCCCATGCCGATCATGGCTCGGGCTCACGCTGTGACGTGCTCGCCGCGGTGCCGCAAGGCCCGGTCGCGCGCACGCCGCACGGTCCCGGCCGAACTCGCGCAGCGCCCGCGGTGGGTGCGCCGCACCTCATCGAAGGTGCCGGTCGCCGTCGACGGTGCGGTCGCGAGCAGCACGGACCCCGAGACGTGGTCGACGTACCGGGCCGCGGCCGCCTCGACGGCCGGTGCCGGGCTCGGGTTCGTCCTCGACGGCGACGGCGTCGTGTGCCTCGACCTCGATCACGCCCTCGACGACCAGGGCGAGGCGCTGCCGTGGGCGCAGCGCATCCTCGACGCCGCCGGGCCGACGTGGGTCGAGCGGTCGGTGTCCGGCGAGGGGCTGCACGTGTGGGGCACGGGCGCTCTGCCGCGCGGGCGCCGCATCACGGTCGACGGCGGCGGCTCGGTCGAGCTGTACGGCGACGGCCGGTACATCGCGGTCACGGCCGACACGTGGGGCGACACGCCTCGTCGGCTCGGCGACCTGCGGCACGTCCTCGACTCTCTGCTGTAGCGGCCCGACACGGGTGTGCTGCGGCGCGCACCCGACACGGGAGGTACAGCCATGGCCGGTATGGGACCGGCGCCGAAGGACCCGAGCCGTCGGGCCCGGCGCAACAAGGACGCGATCCCGCAGACCGTCTTGCGGTGGGAGCGTGCCGAACCCCCCGAGCTCCCCGACTTCCGGGTCGAACGCGACGGCGACCTCGTCGAGTTCGTGTGGCCCGAGCGCACCCGCGAGTGGTGGCAAATGTGGATCGACAGCCCACAGGCCGACCACTTCGGGTCGTCCGACTGGCAGTACCTACTCGACACCGCCCTGATTCACGCTCGGCTGTGGCGCGGCGAGCTGTCGGCCGCGGCCGAGCTGCGGCTGCGCGTCGCTGCGTTCGGCGCGACGCCGGCGGACCGGGCCCGGCTGCGCATGGTGTTCGCCGAGGCGGACGGGGCCGACGAGGGCCGCGGCGCGTCCGGCGCCCCGTCGGCGAAAGAACGTTACGGCCAACTGCGGTCGCTGCCCGGCGGGAAGACAGGCACGGGCAAGGGTGAGTAGTTCGGGGGTCCGTCATGCCGTGGCGGGGTCCTGAGTACGAGGGCGAGCTGCCCACCCTCGGGTGGCAGGTGCTCGACTGGATGACCGCGTATCTCGCGGCGCCGGACCGCCCCGAGTACGAGCCGTACGTGCCAACTGCCGAGATGGCCGAGTTCGTGCTGCGGTACTACGAGCTCAACCCGATCACGGGCCGCCGGATCATCCGGCGCGGCGTCGTCAGCCGGCCGCGCGGGTGGGGCAAGTCCCCGTTCGTGTCCGCGATCGCGCTCGCCGAGGCGTGCGGCCCGGTCGTCCCCAACGGGTGGGACGCGGACGGCGAGCCGGTCGGCATGGGTTGGGACCGGGTCCGTACGCCGCTCGTGCAGCTCGCCGCGGCGACGGAGAAGCAGACCGAGAACTCGTGGATGCCGCTACTCGAAATGGCGCGCTCGGGCCCGGTCGTCGACGAGTACGGGCTCGAACCGCTCGACACGGTCGTCTATCTGCGGCGCGGGAAGATCGAGCCGATCACTGCGAGCGCGACCTCGGCGAAGGGCGCGAAGGCGTGCTTCGCGAGCCTCGACCAAACCGAGGATTGGCTGCCCGCGAACGGCGGCCGGAAGCTCGCGAAGACCATGCGGTTCAACGCGGGCAAGATCGGCGGCAGCCTGATCGAGACCCCGAACGCTTTCACACCGGGCGAGGAATCGGTCGCCGAGCAGTCCGCGGCCGACTGGAAAGCGATACGCGAGGGCCGGTCGCGCGGCACGGGGCTGCTGTACGACCACCGCGAAGCGCCGGCCGACACCGACATGACCGACGAGCAGTCGCTCGTCTACGGGCTGCGGGTCGCGTACGGCGACAGCAGCGATCACCCCGACGGGTGCGTGCTGCACGACCCGCCGTGCGCGCCCGGGTGGTCGCCGATCGAGCGGCTCGCCGCGGATTTCTGGGACACCTCGAACGACCCGCAAGAGCTGCGGGCCGACTACTTGAACCAGATCACGCACGCCGCCGACTCGTGGCTGTCCGAGCCCGAGGTGCGCGCGGCGTCCGACCTCGACAAGGAAGTGCAGCCCGGCGAGCGGATCGTGCTCGGGTTCGACGGCTCGCGGAAGAGGAACCGCAAGGTCACCGACGCGACCGCCCTCGTCGGGTGCCGACTGTCCGACGGGCACGTGTTCCCCATCGGTGTGTGGGAGCAGCCCGACCGGATGCCGGTCAGCCCGGACGGCAAGCCGGGCGAGTGGCAGGTGCCGGTCGTCGAGGTGCTCGCGGCCGTGCACGAGGCGTTCGAGAAGTACGACGTCGTCGGCATGTATGCCGACCCCGCCAAGTGGGAAAGCCACGTCGCGGATTGGGAAGCGGCGTACGGGCGGCGGCTCAAGGTGCAGGCGACCCGCGCGCACCCCATCGAATGGTGGATGACCGGCGGCCGGTCCGTGCTGATCGTGAGGGCCCTTGAGAAGTTCCACACCGCCTTGACCGAGGGCGAGTTGACGCACGACGGGTCGTCGGCCCTCGTGCGGCATCTGCTCAACGCGCGCCGGCGGAAGACCCGCAGCGGCATTCAGATCACGAAGGAACACCCCGACTCGGCGAAGAAGATCGACGCCGCGGTCGCCGCCGTACTGGCGTGGCAGTGCCGCCTCGACGCGATCGCGGCAGGCGTCAACGTCGAGGAACCCGAGATGTGGGGCGGCACTTTCTGACGAGCCCGGAAAGGGGGCGACGACGTGCTCGACGACACCCCGGACTCGCCGGATTGGTGGCTGTTGCGGCTCGGCCGGAAGCTGCGCAAGCGGCAGGGACAGCTCGACGACTGGTGGCGGTACTACCGCGGGAAGCCGGATCTTCCGCAGCTCCCGCGGAACGCCGAACAGGCGTTCGTCGACTTCCAGCGCAAGAGCCGCACGAACTTCTGCGGGATGATCTCGAACGCGTCCGTTCACCGGCTGCTCGCCCTCGGGGTGACCGGCCCGGACGGGCAGCCCGACAGCGCGGCGTCGCGGTGGTGGCAGGCGAACCGGCTCGACTCACGGCAAAAGCTCGTGTGGCGGGTCGCGATGACGCAGAGCGTCGGGTACATGCTCGTCGGCCCGCACCCGACCCGGGTCGAGGACAACGGCCGCCCCTCGCCGCTGATCACCCCCGAGCACCCGCGCGAGTGCATCGTCGAGTACGACCCGGAGACCGGCGAGCCGTACGTCGGGCTCAAGGCGTGGCACGACGACGTCGACGGCTACGGGCACGCCCGCGTGTTCTACGACGACCGCAGCTTTCCGTACCGGACGCGCGAGCGTACGAGCGGGCGCCTGCCGTGGGGGCCCGACTCGTGGGTGTACGCGGGCGAGAGCGACGAGGGCGAGCCGCACGACCTCGGCCGTCTGCCCCTGGTCGAGTTCGCGCGCATGCCCGATCTCGGCGAGGACCCCGAGCCCGAGTTCGCGGGCGTGCTCGACATTCAGGACCGCGTGAACATGGGGATCTTGAACCGCATGGCGGCGTCGCGGTACTCCGGGTTTCGGCAGAAGTGGGTCAAGGGGCACCGGTTCGTGAAGCGCACCGACCCGGCGACCGGCATCACGGTCGTTGAGCAGCCGTTCACGCCCGGCCCCAATACGGTGTGGGCGTCCGAGGGCGAGAACGCGCAGTTCGGCCAGCTCGACGCGACCGACCTGCGGCCGTTCCTCGACGAACACGCGGCCGACGTCCGCGACATGCTGATCGTGTCGCAGACCCCCGCGTACTACTACGCGGGCGACCTGATCAACATCAGCGCGGACACCGTCGCCGCCCTCGACCTCATGCATGTCGCGAAGTGCCGCGAGCACATCGCCGCGTTCGGCGAGGGACTCGAAGACGTGATGAGCCTCGCAGCGGCGCAGGCCGGCATGCCCGAGGACTACACCGAGGCCACCGTGCGGTGGACCGACCCGCAATACCTGTCCCCGGCGGTCAAGGCCGACGCCGCGACCAAGCTGTCGAGCATCGGCTACCCGCTCGCGGTCATCGCGGAAGACATGGGCGAGACCCCGCAGCGGGTGCAGCGCATCAGCGCGGCCGCCGCGTCCGAGCGGCTGCTCGCCGCGTCGCTGCTGCCGGCGCCGACGGCCGGCAACCTGCCGGATGCGGGGGCGACGGATGAGTGAGGCCCTACAGACGGCGCTCACCGAGCGATACGACTCGCTGTCGACGTCGCTGCGATCGCGGGTGATTCAGTTCGTCCTCGACGCGTTCGACAGCCTCGGCGGTCATCGCGACGGCAACGCCGCCGAGTTCATCGAGCACGTGCTGCCGGTCGTGCTCGCCGCTCAGCAACAGATGGGGCAGATCACCGACGCCTATCTGTCCGCGATGATCGCCGACATGCTCGGCGGCGCGGCGGCGCCGACCGGCGTCGCCCTCGACGAGGCCCTGCGCGGCGTCGACCCGGCCGAGGTCTACACCCGGCCGTTCGTCACCACGTGGACGGCGCTTGCGCAGGGCAAGGCGTACGCGCAGGCGGTCGCCGAGGGCCGTACGCGGCTGCTGTCGATCACCGAGACCGACATGCAGCTCGCCCGGACGCACGCGGCCCGGCAGTCCATGCAGCGCGGCGGCGTGCGGTACTTCCGGCGCGCGCTGCGCGGCCCGGGGAACTGCGCGCTGTGCACGATCGCCTCGACGCAGCGGTACCGCGTCGAGAACCTCATGCCGATTCACCCGGGCTGCAACTGCAAGCCCGAGCCGCTCGTCGGCAACCGCGACCCGGGGCAGATCATCGACGAGGCGCTGCTGCGCGAGGCGCACGACGCCGTCGCGAAGGTAGTCGGGCAGTCCGACGCGGGCGGCCGTACACCGGATTACCGGCAGGTGATCATCACCCGCGAGCACGGCGAGTACGGGCCGCTGCTTGCCGTCCGCCGACACGAGTTCACGGGGCCCGACGACGTCTCGTCGTGACCCCGGGCGCCGACACGGCGCACCCCAATAGCTCACCCTGACCCGACACGGGAGACACCACCATGCGCACGCGCACCCTGCCCCGCCATGCCCGGACCGGGCAGCTCGCCCTCGGCTGGCGGAAGGCTCGCCACGGCGAGGACCCCGACGAGCTGTACCCGGTGTGGCCGATCCTCGGCGGCGCCGAGGACGGCGACGGCGGCGACAGCGGCGACCAGGGCGACGGCGACCAGGACGGCGACGACGGCGGCAACTCCGACAAGGGGTCGACCGGCGACGACGGCAAGGACTGGCGGGCCGAGGCCGAGAAGTGGCAGGCGCTCGCGCGGAAGCACGAGCAGCGTGCGAAGGAGAACGCCAGCGCTGCGAAGGAACGCGACCGGCTGCGCCGCGAGGGGCTGCCCGAGCAAGAGCGCAAGATCGACGAGGCGGTCGCGAAGGCGCTCGCCGAGGAACGGTCGAAGCACGGCGCGAAGCTCGCCCGGCAGGCGTTCCTCGCCGCGGCGAAGGGCGCGATCGAGAACGCCGCCGAGGTCGCCGACGACGTCAACCTGTCGCGGTACGTGGGCGACGACGGCGAGGTCGACGAGGCGGGGCTCGCCGAGCTCGTGAAGCGGCTCGCGCCGAAGAAGTCCGGCACGGACGAGAACGACGAGGACGACGACCGTGAGGGCGGGCGCGACACGCGTCGGCGCCGCGGCCGCGGATTCGACCAGGGCGCCCGCCGGAGCGGGGGCAAGGGCTCGGGCGGCGGCGTGGCTGCCGGTCGCGAGCTGTACGCCTCGCTGCTCGGCAAGGGCGCCGACAAGAGCTGACCACACGAAGGAAGCGGATCATGATCCTTGCTCAGGTAACCGAGCAGTTCGGGTCTGACGATCAGTCGTGGCTCGGGTCCGCGCACGGCACGGACTCGACCGAGACGATCGTTCTCGACACGAGCACATTCACCGCAAGCACCCACTACCCCGACGGGTATTTCAAGTCGGGTATCCCGCTCGCACTGATCGCCGAGACCGGGAAGTACGGGCCGTACGACACGGCGGCCGAGGACGGACGGGGCGCGCTCGTCGGGTTCCTGTTCGCCGCGGTCAAGGCCCCGGCCGACAACACCCTCGACCCCGCGGCCGCGCTGCTCACGCACGGCAAGGTGCGCGAGTCGAGGCTGCCCGTTCCCGTCGACGCCGACGGTAAGACCGACGTCGCCGGCTCGATCCGGTTCGTCTGAGAGGACAGATCATCATGAGTTGGACTCTCGACACCGAGTTCATCGAGCCGACTGAGCTCACCGGCCTTATCCGAGCCGCCCTCGCCGATCTTCAGGTGAACCGCTTCACGTTGTCGCGGTGGCTGCCGAACGTCGAGGTCGACGACATCGCGTACGAGTTCGTCAAGGGCGGCGGCGGGCTGTCCGAGACCGCGTCGTACCGCTCGTGGGACGCCGAGAGCAAGATCGGCCGCCGCGAGGGGCTCGGCAAGGTCATGGGCGAACTGCCCCCGATCTCCGAGAAGATTCTGCTCAACGAGTACGACCGGCTGCGTCTGCGGAAGCTCACCCGCGACGACGCGCTGCCGTTCATCGCGCGGGACGCGCAGCGTCTCGCCCGGAACATCGGCGCCCGGTTCGAGCTCGTGCGCGGGCAGACCCTCGTCAACGCACAAGCGCCGATCCCGGAGTTGCAGCAGACCGTCGACTTTGGCCGGTCACCCGAGCACTCGGTCGTCGCCGCGGTGCTGTGGTCAGAGCACGCGAACGCGACGCCGATCGACGACCTCGAAGCGTGGGTGCAGACCTACATCGACACCAACGGGTCGGCGCCGGCCGTGATCCTCATGCCGCGGCAGGTGTTCCAGAACATGCGGCAGTGCGAGCAGGTGCAGCGGCTCGCGTTCCCGCTCGCGCCCGCGGGGCAGACGCCGCTCGTCTCGGCCGACCAGGTCTCGACCGTGATCGAGTCCATGGGTCTGCCGCCGATCGAGATGTACGACGCGCAGGTGCGGGTCGACGGCACCTCGACCCGGATCACGCCGGGCAACGCGCTCGTGCTGCTGCCCGAGGCGGGCGCGTCGAGCGCGGCGTCGCCGACCGAGCTCGGCGCGACGCTGCTCGGTACGACGGCCGAGGCGCTCGAAGACGACTACTCACTCGCCCCCGGCGATCAGCCGGGCATCGTGGCCGGCACGTGGAAGACGAAGGACCCGGTCCGGCTGTGGACGCACGCGGCCGCGGTCGGTATGCCGATCCTGCGCGAGCCGAACCTCACGCTCAAGGCGCAGGTACTCGCATGAGCCGGCGGCGCCTGATCGCGTACGTGCACGTCGCCGGGGCTGTCTACGGCCCCGGCGACGACGTGCCGCCTGAGGTCGCCCGCCGGATCGGTGCCCATGCGTGGGCGTCGACCGACGGCGACCAGGACGACGGCGGCGAGCAGCAGCTCGACGACCAGGGCGACGGCGACCAGGCGCCGGCCCCGAGCGAGGCGCCGCCCCGCTCGGGCCGCGGCTCGGGCGTCGACGCGTGGCGCACGTTCGCCGAGCAGCACGACGTCGAGGTGCCCGCGGACGCCACCCGCGAGGACGTGATCGCCGCGTGCGAGGCGGCCGGCGTCATCGAGCCGGAGGTGTAGCAGCCATGAGCACGCCGACGCCGCCGCCGTTCGCGACGGTCGAGGACTACGAGGCCCGCGCGGGCGTCCGGCTCGTCGAGCCGCAGCGCTCGCAGGTCGAGGCGTACCTCGACGACGCGTCGGCGCTCATGCGGCGGCACATCCCGGCAGGGTTCACGCCGGACCCGGCGACGACGAAAGCGATCGCGGTCGCCGTCGTGCGCCGGGTCATGGCGAACCCGGGCGGGTACCGACAGAGGTCGATCGGCCAGTATTCCGAGACGCTCGGCGAGAACGGCGGTCTCTACCTCACCGAGGACGAGATCGACATGTTGCAGCCCGAGGACAACGCGGACCCGGACGCCGACGGCGCGTACACCCTCGGCATGCGCGACGAGGGGCTGCCCGGGTGGCGCCCCGACCCGTGCGACTGGCAGCCGCTCGGCTGGACACGGGGGCGGCTGTGATCGGGTCCGATCTGCTGCCACACCTTGTCGAGGTCGAGCACCCCGGAAAGACGACGGACCGGTACGGCAACACGGTCGACGACTGGTCGGCCTCGACCCGGACGCCGGTACGGGCGTGGTTGCAGCAGAACACCGGGGCCGAGGACACCGACCAGCGGAACGCGCAGATCGGCGAATGGCTCATGCTCTGCAACCCGGTCGATGTCCACGGCACCCCGCTCACGGTGCACGGCGAGGACCGCGTGCACTGGCAAGCGCTCGACTTCGAGGTGATCGGGCCGCCGGGGCCGGCGTACGCGCCGATCGAGCTGCATCACTACGAGATCCGGCTGAAATCGGTAGAGGGGTGATCCCATGGCTCTGAACCGCTTCCGGGCCCACCGTCCGGCTATCGCAGGGTTCCTGCGCACGCCCGGCACACGCACACTGATCGAGCGGAAGACCCGCGCGGGCGCGCAGTCCGCCGCCGCTGCTTCGACGGCGGCTGGGCAGTTCCGCACCGATGTCGAGACCGGCGACGAGCGCGTGCGTGGCGCCGTTATCGGCGACTACTCGACCAGCGACCCCGAGGTGTCCCGGGCCGCGCTGCTGCGCGGGCTGGACGGCGCCCGGAGCACCGGCTGATGCGTCGGCCGGTCGTCTTTCCCGATGCGGCCGTGCTCGTCGGGAGCTATCTGCGCTCCGGGCTCGCCGACATCGGGCAGCCGGTACACGTCGGCACACGCGTGCCCAACCCGCGGCCGCCGCAGTTCGTGCGGATCGAGCGGATCGGCGGCATGCAGCGTGACCTTGTCACCGACCGACCGCGGCTCGATGTGCACTGCTGGGGCGCGAGCGAGGAAGACGCGCACGACCTCATGCAGCTTGTGCGGGCACTGCTCGCCGACATCCGGGGATGGCGCGGCGCGACGGCTTACGACGTCGCCGAGGCCGGCGGCCCGAACCTGCTGCCGGACAAGGAAACGAGCTCGCCGCGGTACGCGCTCGCCGTCGAGATTTCCCTGCGCGGCCGCGCCCTAGCCCCGACCGCGGGCAAGCGCACCGCGGGCTGACACCGGCTTCCCCTGCCCTGAAACTCTCCCCCTGGGCGCGGTGCGCGCCGGGGTATCGCATTGGAGGACACTCCTATGTCCACACCGACGCCGACCGCCATCGAGGACGGTCTGCGCAACGACTACATCCGCAAGCAGCTCGTACAAGCCGTGTTCGCGGCGGACTTCTCGGCGGACGTGATCGACCAGCCGTTCGACGAGGAGACCGGCGCACTTTCGGCGATCCCGGCTGCGTACGTGCCCGTCGGCTACACCAGCGACGATGGACTGACCTTCACGAGCGATCTGTCGATGTCCGACGTCACGAGCTCGCAGTCGGTCGAGCCGACCCGCAGCGACGTCGAGTCGGATGTGCTGACGGCGCAGTACGTGCCGCAGGAGACCAATCAGGCGACGGTCGCACTCTTCGAGGGGCTGCCGCTGTCGGGCGAGGGAGCGCTGCCGGAGGTCGGCAAGCCGTGGTCGTGGAAGCGGTCGGCCGTGCCGAAGAATCCTTATCGCAGGTTGCTGTTCATCGGGCTCGACTACAACGACAGCGGCGAGGAGATCTACGTGATCAAGTTCTTCCCGCGGGCGCGGCTGACCGAGCGGGACGACGAGCAGTGGGCGCGCAGCACGGAGACACAGCGGCCGGTGACTTTCACGGCCTACCGCGACCCGGCGTTCAAGACTCCGTGCGCGAACTGGGTGGACGGTCCCGGGTGGCGCGTGTTCGCCCCTGCCGAGCCGCCCGAGCCACCGTCGGGTGATGAGTGAGCGCCCCCGCCGCCCCTTCGATGCTCTCCCCGCACTCCCTCAGGAAAGGCCGGTACAGCCATGAGCAAGCCCAGCAAGAGCCGGTACAAGCTGTCGGCGGTCAAGGCGTCGTACGCCGAGGCGGTCGGCGGCGAGCTCGTCGAGGTCGAGACCGACGACGGCAAGGTGTTCACGTTCCCGCACCCGATGTTCACCACCGATGATCTCGCCCGGGAGATCGACGCCGCCGAGGGCGACGAGGCGAAGGCGCGCGTGCTGCTCGGCGACCAGTGGAGCGACTTCGTCAAGAGCGGCGGCGACGCGAACGGGCTGATGCTCGTCTACGTGGCGGCCCGCATCGACATGCAGGACATGATGCAGAAGCACCGCCCTACGAAGAGGTAAGCGAGGAAGAAGCGGCCGGCGACGAGCCGGTCGAGATCGCTTACACCATTCTCGATGTCCTCGGCGATCACCCCGAGGCCGTCGAAGCGGATCTGATCCGGTACTACGGATACGCCCACGGGCCCGGCGGCCCGCTCGCCGCTTTCTGGCGCGGCGAGATGACGCTACGGCTGCTGCGCGTTCTGGTCGAGCATCTTCCGCCCGACTCGGCGACCGCCCGCGCGCAGGCCGGGCACCACTGGACGCATCGGGACTACGCGGCGGCCGACACGGTCGACCTGCTCGGGCTGCTGGTCACGCAGTTCGCGAACGCTCACCGGGATCCGAAGACGCCCGCGGCCCCGATGCCCGAGCCCGGATGGCGGCCGGGCGATCCGTCGCCCGACGAAGTCGAGGCGGCCAAGCACGAAAAGCAGACGCAGGCGCGCGCGGCGTACGACCGCATCACCTCGCAGGTACTCCCCGAAAGGGGGTGATCGATCGTGCCGGTCGAGGTCGGCGTCGGGTACGTCTCCATCGTCCCGGAGGTGCGCGGGTTCGCGGGGCAGTTGCGGCAGCAGCTCGCGCGGCCGTCCACCGTCGCCGGGCGGCAGGCGGGCGGAGCGGCCGGCCGGTCGTTCGGCGCCGCGATGAAGACCGGCGTCGCCGTCGCGGGCGCCGCCGTAGCGGCCGGGGTCGCCGGTATCGGGGTCGCCGCGGTCAAGACCGCCGGTGACTTCG
This sequence comes from Streptomyces boncukensis, assembly GCF_011045075.1. Lineage (GTDB taxonomy): Bacteria > Actinomycetota > Actinomycetes > Streptomycetales > Streptomycetaceae > Streptomyces > Streptomyces boncukensis. The sequence continues at coordinate 12,953 of NZ_JAAKZZ010000049.1, read as the reverse complement.
AGGCCGGGATGAACCGGGTCAAGGCGGTGTCGGGGGCGACCGGGGCGGAGTTCACGCAGCTCGAAGACCTCGCGAAGAAGCTCGGTTCGACCACGCAGTTCTCGGCGACCGAGGCGGCCGAGGCCATGGGCTTCCTGTCCATGGCGGGATTCGACGCCAAGGACACCATGACCGCGCTTCCGGGCGTGCTCGACCTCGCCGCGGCCGGTGCGATCGGGCTCGGCGACGCCGCTGACATCGCGTCGAACATCCTGTCGGGCTACGGGATGAAGACGAAGGACATCGGGCGTCTCAACGACGTCCTCGCCAAGACCTTCACCTCGGCGAACGTCGATATGCAGATGCTCGGCGAGAGCTTCAAGTACGTCGGTCCCGTCGCCGCCTCGGCCGGGATCAAGTTCGAGGAGACGTCGGCCGCGATCGGGCTGCTCGGCAACGCCGGCATTCAAGGGTCCGAGGCCGGGACCGCGCTGCGCGGCTCGATCGCGAACCTGCTCAAGCCCTCGGCCGAGGCCGCGGAGACGCTCGACAAGCTCGGCGTCTCGGTCACGGACTCGCACGGCGAGCTGCTGCCGCTGGTCGACATCGTCGAGCAGTTGGAGAAGTCGGGCGCGAAGACGGCCGACATGATGTCGATCTTCGGCCTTGAGGCCGGGCCCGCGATGCAGGCGCTCGTCTCACAGGGGTCGGGTGCGCTCAGGGACCTCACGCAGGATCTGGAGACGTCGGGCGGCACCGCCTCGAAGATCGCCAAGACGCAGAACGAGGGGCTGAACGGCTCCATCAAGGCCCTCAAGTCGGCGTGGGAAGGGCTGCTCATCGCCATCGGCGACAGCGGGCTGCTCGACGGCGTCACCGCGCTCACGGAGAAAGCAACGGGGCTGGTCAGCGCCGTATCGAAGAGCGAGGCCGTCACCGAAGGGCTTCCCGTCGCGCTCGGCGCGGTCGAGTCGGCCGCGGTCTCCACCGCTGGCGGAGTCAAGGCGGTCGGGGGAGCGCTCGCCGACGGGGCCCGCTGGGTGCGCGACTACGGCGCGTGGCTCCTGCCCTTCGGTGTGGCCCTGGCGGGCATCGGTGTGACGATGGGCGCCTCGGCGGCCGTGACCGGGGTGACGACGGCTGCGATCTCGGCGTACCGCGGTGTGCTCGTCGCGACAGCCGCAGTCACACGCGGCTATGCGGTCGCGCAGGGCGTGCTCAACGCCGTGATGAACGCGAACCCGGTCGGGCTGATCATCACCGGGATACTCGCGCTCGGTACCGCCCTGGTCGTCGCGTACAACAAGAGCGAGACCTTCCGGAACATCGTCCAAGGTGCCTGGTCGGGCATACAGACCGCGGCGTCGTTCGCGTGGTCGTACCTGCAACCGGTGATCTCGGGCATCTGGACCGGGTTGCAAGCGATCGGGTCGGCCGCGTCGTGGCTGTGGACGACCGTCCTTGCGCCCGTGTTCTCCGCTATCGGCCTTGCGGCGAAGGTGCTGTTCGCGGTCGTTGTGGTCGCCGTCATCACGCCGATGGTGCTCGCCTTCAAGGTCCTCGGCGCCGTGGCCGGGTGGCTGTGGAACGCGGCGATCGGCCCCGCCTTCCGCGGCATCGTTGCTCTCGCGTCGTGGTGGTGGGCCGGTGTGAAGCTCTATTTCGGACTGGTGAAGGCCGGGTTCACCGGCGTCGGCCGTGTCGGGATGTGGCTGTACCGCAACGCGATCCAACCGGCGTTCCGCGGAATCGTCGCAGTCGCGTCGTGGTGGTGGAGCGGCGTGAAGGTCTATTTCGGGCTGGTCAAGGCCGGCATGCGGGCTGTCGGGGCCGTCGGGACGTGGCTGTACCGCAACGCCATTCAGCCCGCGTTCCGGGGGATCGGCTCGGCCGCGTCCTGGCTGTGGTCGAAGGCGCTGAAGCCGGCGCTCGACGCGGGGAAGCGGGGCGTCGCGCTCTTCGGAGGGGCGTTCGATACCGCGAAGACGGCGATCGATAAGGCGTGGTCGCAGGTCTCGAAGATCGCGGCGAAGCCGGTGAACTTCATCATCGAGTTCGTCTACACCAAGGGCATCAAGGCGGTGTGGGACAAGGTCGCCGGGTTCGTCGGGCTCGGCAAGCTGCCCAAGGCGCCGAAGCTGCTCGCGTCCGGCGGCACCCTCGGCGACGAGTGGGGCCCGGCGCGTCCGATGAAGGTCAACCGGCCGACGGCGATCGTCGGCGAGGGCGACCCGAGACATCCCGAGTACGTCATCCCGACCGACCCCAAGTACCGCGGTCGGGCCCGCGCGCTGTGGGAGGCCGCCGGTCATCAGCTGATGGCCGACGGCGGCGTGCTCGGCAAGCTCAAGGGGTGGGGGAGCTCGGCGGTCGACTGGACCGTCGACAAGGCGAAGAAGATCGGCGGCGTCGTGATGGACGGCGTCCGTTTCCTCAGCCACCCGGGGAAGATGTGGGACAAGGCGACCAAGTTCGTCCGCGACAAGATCGCGAAGATCGGCGAGTCGAAGTGGGCCAAGGTCGCCGGCCGTATCCCGCTCAAGATGCTCACCGGGTTGAAGGACAAGATCGTGGGGGCGGCGACGTCGTTCTTCGGCGGGGGCGGCAGCACGAACATCGGCGGGTCGGGTGTCAAGCACTGGGCCCCCTTGGTGCTGCAAGCCCTGCGCATGGTGGGACAGCCGGCATCGCTGCTCAACACCGTGTTGCGCCGGATGAACCAGGAGTCCGGCGGCAACCCCAGGGCCATCAACCGGTGGGACGTCAACGCCAGGAACGGCACGCCGTCCAAGGGCTTGATGCAGGTTATCGACCCGACGTTCCGCGCGTACGCAGGGCGGCTGCGCGGCCGCGGGGTGTGGGATCCGCTCGCCAATATCTACGCCAGCATGCGCTACGCGCTCAGCCGGTACGGCTCGCTCTCCCGCGCCTACAACCGGCGCGGTGGGTACGCCACGGGTGGCCGGCCGCGGCCCGGTGAGCTCGCGTGGGTAGGCGAGGAAGGGCCCGAGCTCGTGCGCTTCGGCGGCGGGGCGCGGGTCTGGGATAGTCGCAGCTCGCTCGGCGGCGTCCAGGCGCTCACGGCCGCGACCGAGCGGCTTGCCGACGAAGTCGGCGCCGCCCGCGTCGGCGGCGTCCGCGCCGCCCTCTCCCAGCTCGACACCGACGCCGTGCGCCGCATGGCCGCGGCGGTACTGCCGGTGACCGGACAGCAGCCGCACGGCGGTTTCGAGGACGGGCAGCAACTCGCCCTCGTCCTGGCCGACGGCACACAACTCGACGCTTACGTCGACACCCGTGTCGACGCCGGTCTGACTACCGCCCGGCAGCGCAGCCGTGCCGGTGCGAAACGGAGGTAACCCGATGCCGATGATCGTCGACCCGTCCGCACCGCCGGTGACGCCGCCGGAGCGGGTCACCTCGCCCGACGGGTGGCTCGCTGCGCTCGTCGACGAGCGGTGGGCCGGGGTGGTGCTGTCGTACAACGCCGCTTCGCCCCCGGGAGGCGGCGAGGCGGCGCCCCGAGCGGCCGACATCCGGAAGGTGCGGATCGAGCGCCAAGACCCCGGCACGGCCGTGCCCGTGCCGGTGCGCTCCGGAGACGCGGCGTGGGCAATCGAGGGCGTCGGCACCGCGTACGACCATGAGGCGCCGCTCGGTGTGGCCGTGATCTACTCCGCGACACCCGTATACGCCGATGGCAGCACCGGCCCGGCGTCGAGCCTCGCAGTCACCGTGCCGGCCCCGGAGCCGGGCGACGATCTCGATCTGTGGGTGAAGTCCCTCGACGAGCCGGGGCTGTCACTGCGCGTGGTGATCGTGGGGTGGGACAGCCCGAGCAGTGCCGGGCGGCAGGATGCCCTCGACGCGGCGGGCAGCCCGTACCGGGTCGTCGCCTACGACGCGCACGGCGCCGAGACGGTGAAGGTCACCGTCGACGTGCCACCCCGCGACGTCGACCAGGTGCGCGAGCTGCTGCGCTCCGGGGTGCTGCTCGCCCAGGTACGGCCCGCGTACCTGACGCGTGACGCGTTCTTCGTCCCGGACGACATCACCGGTCCGTCGCCGACGGGCAAGCTCGGATCGTCCGGGGGCTACCAATTCGCGTTCACCATTGAGCCGATCGACCGGCCGGACACCGCCGCGCAGCCGATGCGCATGCCGGGCTGGTCGTACGACACCGTCGCCGAGCGGTTCGACTCGTACGAGAGCGTCGCCGCCTCCTACGACTCATACGCGTCGCTGTCGACCGACGGGATCACCTGATGATGCGGCTCCCCCCGCAGGTGTGTGCCGCACTGCCCACAGCCACTCGCCGCACCGTTCGGGCCGAGTGGTCCAACGACGGCGGGGCGAACTGGCAGCAGTGCACGGTCGGGTCGGCCGAGGTGAAGCCGGACCGCACCGCGGAATGCCGGTGGTCGGGCACGGCCGACCTGATCGGCGTACCGACCGGACGCGGCGGCGTGAACGTCGCGGCGACGCATGTGCGGCTGTGGGAAGGGATCGCACCGCCGCGCGGCGACACGTACTGGGTGCCGGCGGGGTGGTACGTCGTCGACCAGGTACGCGAGGGCCGCACCGCGGCAACGGTCAACCTGCTCGGGCTCGAAGACGTGATCCGGGGCGCTGCGCTGCCGGTGGCACGGTCCATCGCGGCCGACACTGCCCGCCATATCGCCGCGGCCCTGGTCGCCGAGGCCCTGCCGTCCGCCGTCGTGTCATGGAAGCGGGGTGTCGACGCCGATGCCCGCATTCCGGCGTTCCTCGTCGACGAGGAACGGTGGCAGGCACTCAGCGGCGGCACCGACAGCTCGGGCACCTCGACCGGGATCGCTCCGGCGCTGGGCGCCGAAGTGTGGGCAGACGCCCGCGGCATCATCACCTTCGGCCCGGTACCGACCCTCGACGACTCCGTCGTATGGCGCCTGCCGTACGGGCAGGGCCGCGCCTACCCGGCTCGGGAGCAGTCAGCCGACGGGCTCGTGAACTGCTGGGTCGTCTCGGGCGACAGCGGTGACGGACAGCCCGCGGTTGGCCCGGTCGCGGTGTGGGACGGCAACCCGTACTCGCTCACCTACGCCGGGCCGGACCCTGTGCGCGACCCTCTCGCCCCGCAACGGCTCGGCCTTACCGGGTTGCGGCTGCGCGTCGAGCGGTACGCGTCGGCGCTGATCACCGGCGCCGCGCAGGCGCACACGGTCGGCGCCGCGAAGCTCGCCGACAGCCTCGGCGTGCAGAGCTCACTCTCGTTCGACATGTACAGCCATCCCGGCATCGAGCCGGGCGACGTCGTCGAGGTCGAGGTCGACCCCGGGGTGTGGGAGCGCCACATCATCGACGCCTGCCCGCGCACGCTCGGCGCCGCGTCGATGACCTGCCAGACACGTACATCAGCACGGAGGCTTTGACGTGGGAGTGCGAGAGCAGCTCGGCGAGGACATCGCACGGCTGGGCAACGGCGCCGCCGCGGGGAAGACGGTCACGGTGCAAGTCGTCGACGTCACCGACTCCGGCGCCGTCAACGTCGACTACGGCGGTGCGCTGCTGCTCGACGTGCCGTGCACCGACGCCTACCGCAACCGGGCGGCCGGTGACTGGGTCGCGATGCGCCCCGGCACACAGCCGGTCGTGATGTGGCGCTTGGGCGACGACCCGAAGGACGCCGACGAGAGCCGGATCGGCGAGATCGCCGACGGCATCGCGCACAACGTACAGGTTGTGCGCGCGGCGACCTGGGGCACCGATGGCCCCCGGGGCAGCGGGTGGCAGACGGTGAACGGGCTGTTCATGCGCAAGACCTCGCAGGGCAAGGTCGAGCTGTACGCACAGGTCGACAACCCGACCGACACCTCGCCGGACGCGCCGGCCGGGCGGCCGCCGCCCGCCGCCAAGGTGGTGCCGACGAGCTCGGGGTCGTGGCGAGGCGGGCGTCCGGACGACTACGCGACGACGCCGACCCAGGGCGACGGAACAGGCGCCGGGAACCGGCGCGGCGCATGGTTCTACGGCACGCAGATCACGGACGCGTGCGCGGGCCAGGCGGTAGCGAAGATGACCGTCGCCTTCGCCCGCAAGCGGAACACCGGCGTCACATCCAAGCGGCCGATGCACCTCTACCTGCACGACCACGCCTCGCCCCCGGGCAGGCAACTCAACCTCGGCGCGGGCCCTCAAGAGCTGCTGTCGCTGTCGGCCGGCGCGAAGGGCACGGCGACGCTCCCCGTGTCGTGGCGCGACGCGCTCGCATCCGGCGCGGCCCGCGGGCTGGCGATCTACGCCAGCGGCCGCACCGACTACGCCGCCTTCACCGGCGGCACGATCACGATCTCGTTCTCTGCGTAAGGAGAGTGCCGGTGGCGACCATCGGATACGCCCAGCTTCCCGTTCCGGCCGGCGGCGACAGCCCGACCGTCCCGGCCGATATCGCCGAGCTCGCCGAGGCGGTCGACCCGCATCTGCTGCAGCTCGTCGAGGACCAGGCCGACCGCGACAACCGGCTCGCAGACGGCCCGGCGCAGCTCCTCGCGATCGCGGCCGACGGCACGACGTGGCTCAAGGCGTCCGCGTCCGAGAACACATGGATCACCTTGTGGGAGCCGCTGCCCGACTGGCGGCCGATCACGCTCAAGAGCGGGTTCGAGACCGGTGACGTCGGAATCGGCATCAGGCGGCGCGACCTGCGGGTGTCGATGAAGGGCCGGATCACCCGCACCGACGGAGCCAAGATCGACGCACCGAACGCCGTGAACCTCGGCAGTGTTCCGGCCGACTGCACCCCGGACGGGCTGCGCACCTGGGCGTCGGCGTGCTCGATGGCCGGCCCCACCATCAACGCTGCCGGGCGTCTCGAAGTGCTCGGCAAGAACACCAGCAGCAGCTACGGGGACCCCGGCGACCTCCTGTGGTGGTACCAGGGCGAGACCGGCACCCCATGGGTGGATATCTCCGGCGATTACTGGATGGACTGAGAGGAAACCACACGTGCCGCTCTACACATACGGCAGCAACGGCGCCGCCGTCCTCACGGACGCGACCGGAAACGTGATGCCCGACTATCCCGTGATCGTGCGCGTCGCCGACACGGGGCAGCCGGTGACCGCGCTGTACGAGGCAGACGGGAAGACCCCGATCGGCGAGCTGCGCAGCAACCCCGCCGACAGCGACACCCCCGGCGCGATCCGCGCGTTCAAGATCCGCGACATCCTCGGTATCGAGTACGAGTACAACGGCATCTCAGGGCAGCCGGTGCGCTGGTTCGAAGAAGGCCGCGAGGTCGGCGCAGGTGCGCTGGCTGTCGCGCGGGAGGCGCTCAAGGGGCTCGACGGCAAGCTCGACGCGACCGGCGGAACCATCGACGGCGATCTGACGGTCACGGGGAAGCTCACTGTCGACGGAGGGCTGCCCGGCGGCGGACTCGACGCCGCGAGGATCTTCGATGTGCGACAGAGGGGCGCGGCCGGCGATGGCGAGAGCGACGACGCCCCGGCGATCCAAACCGCGCTGAACGCGGCCCGCGACACCGGCGGCGGCGTCGTCCTGGTCCCGCCGGGCACGTACCGGCTCGTCACGCTGCCGCTGAGGATCTACCGGAACACGCACCTGCGGTGTCTGCCCGGTGCCCGGATGGTGCGGGCCGCGGCCGTGACGGTGCTGCTGAACGGCGACGCCGGACAGCAGCACGGCGGGTACAGCGGGCACGGCGACATCAGCGTCGAGGGCGGCGTGTGGGACATGCACGGCACCGTCGTCACGCCGGCGAACGTGTGCATCTCGATCGGGCACGCCGAGCGGGTCACCGTCCGCGACGTGACCGTGCTCGACGTCCCCGGGTACCACGCGATCGAGTTCAACTCGACGAAGACCGGCCGCGTCCTGAACTGCAACTTCCTCGGCTACACCGACCCGGGCGGCCGCGACTTCAGCGAGGCAGTGCAGCTCGACCTCGCGAAGGGCCCGGCGTACTTCGGCGGGTTTGGCCCCTACGACGACACCCCGTGCGCCGACATCCTGATCGATGGCTGCACCTTCGGCCCGTCCGGCACTCGGGGCACGACGTCATGGCCGCGCGGGATCGGCTCGCACTCGGCGTCACCGGACAAGCAGCACCGCGACGTGCGCGTGACCAACAGCCGGTTCGAGGGCTGCACGCAGTACGCGATCGTCGCGTACACGTGGGAGAACGTCGTGATCGAGGGCGTGCAGATGCGCGACTGCGGCGGCGGCATCCTCGTACACCCCCTCGACAGCAGCAAGACCGCGCACCGCACCCCGGCCGGCGGCAGCTCGCCGACGATCAGCGGCTCGCAGCCGCTCGCCGGGTTCACCATCTCCGACGTGACGATGACCGGCGGCGGCACCTACGGTGACACCGTCGAGATCACGGGCGAGGAGACCGGCTATCTCTCGCTCGTGAGCGTCGATCAGATCAGCGTCACCGGGGTCGCCAGCAACGCCGTACGCCTCACGCACGTCGAGGACTACGCCGTACACAAGGTGCTCGCCGCGGGCACCGGCGGGACGGCGATCAGCTCGCTCGGCACCCGCCGCGGCCGCATCGAAGCATGCGCCGTCAACGGCTCGGGCGGCGCCGGCATCACCGTCGATTCCCGCTCGACACCGGCCGCCCCGGCGACGCACGTGACGATCTCCGGGTGCCAGGTGACCGATACGGCCGTGAACGGCGTACACCTGTGGTCCGGCACCGACGTGACCGTGACCGACTGCGACCTGCACGATCTGACCGGCTACGGCATACAGATCTCGACGTCGGCGGCCCGGCCGCGGCTCATCGGCAACCGCGTGCGCGGGACGACGTCGAACGGCATCAACATCACATCGACCGTGACCGGCGTGCAGCGGTGGGGCAACGTCGCCAACAGCATCAACGACGCGTCGAAGAGCCCGAACACGTCACCAAGCGATGTCACCACCGGCTGACCACCTGTCGTGCTCCGTCCACGTCCCGAGCCGTCCGGCCGGGGCGTTTCTTCATGCTCGAAAGGAGATCGCCATGGCCATCACGGGCGTCGACGTCTCGTCGTACCAGCCCGAGCGCTTCAGCACCCGAGGCCACCACTTCGCGATCATCAAGGCCACCGAGGGCCGCTCGTACGTCAACCCGCACCAACGTGGGCAGGCTGCGCACGCCCGCGCGGCCGGGCTGGTCGTGGGCTTCTATCACTTCCTGTGGCCCGGGAACATCAAGGCTCAGGCCGCGTACTTCGTCGAGAAGTGTGCGAGCGTCCAGGGCGACATACTCGCTCTCGACTGGGAGCGCACGAGTGCGGGCACCGCCGCGACTTCCGCGGAGAAGGACCAGTTCATACGGGAGGTGCAGCGGCTCCGGGGCGATACCCACCGGGTGATCCTGTACTGCAACGTCGACTTCTGGCTGCGCCGTGACACCTCCTCCTTCGCAGGTGACGGGCTGTGGATCGCGCACTACAACGGGAAGCCGGGCAAGCCCGGCATTCAGGCGCCGTGGGTGATCCACCAGTACACCGACCGACCCGTCGACACCAACGTCGCCGCGTTCGCGAACCGCGAGGCGCTCGCGAAGTGGGCGGGCACGACGTCCGGTAAGCCGACGCCGCCGAAGAAGCCCAAGCCGACCCCGAAGCCGGGCGGAACCGCATACACCGTGCGGTCGGGTGACACGCTTTCCGGCATCGCGGCCCGGCACGGACTCTCGCTGTCGGCGCTGCTCGCCGCGAATCCCTCGTACAAGAGCCACCCGAACCTGATCCACCCCGGCGACAAGGTCAAGATCCCCAGCCAGGGAAGCGGCAGCACGACGCGCCGCCACCGAATCCGCCCCGGCGACACCCTCTCTGCCATCGCGGCCCGCTACGGCACCACCGTGGCCAAACTCGCCAAGGCGAACGGCATCAGCAACCCCGACCAGATCTACGTCGGCCAAACCCTCAAGATCGTCAAGTAAGGAGGCGCCGCCATGTCCGACGCCACTCGCCGCACCATCCGCACCGCCGTCGCGTGGGTGCTCTCCCTCGCCGCGGCGCTTCCCGCCATCGTCGATGCGTCCGGCATCCCCGCATCCCTGCCCTGGGTCGCCGGGGCACTCGCCGTCGCCGCGGCTGTCACCCGCGTCATGGCGCTCCCGGCCGTCGACGCCCTGCTGCCCCGCTGGCTGCGAAAGGAGCCCCCGCCCGACGACGCCGAGGCTCGCCCGTGACCGACCAGCACCCCGACGTCGCCGTCGAGCTGGAGAAGCTGCGCGGCACCATGGCCGAGGGGTTCGCCCGCGTCGACGGCTCGCTCGCCCTGCTCGTCCAGCGCAGCGAACAGACCGACAAAGCCCTCGACGACCACGACAAGCGCATCACCAACCTCGAACATCGCCAGTGGCCCCTGCCCAGTCTCGCCGCACTGGTCGGCGTCGCCGGGCTCGGCCTCTCCCTCTGGCAGATCACCCACTGACAACGCCGCCCCCGGTACGGCCTCGCCAGGCCGTACCGGGGGCGCTCTCTGCGTTCCAGCGCGGTGATCAGGCTTACGACGGCAGGTCGAACTCGCCGTCGCGCACGCCGAGGGTGAAGGCTTGCCACTCGGCAGCGGTGTACCGCAGGACCGTCCCGTTGGGGTCCGCAGGATTCCGCATCGCGACGGCTCCGCCGGGTAGCTTGGCGATCTCTAGGCGATCGCTGGGTGTGCTACCTGGCGCGCTGAGCCACGTCACGCCGGACAGGTCCAGCGCGTACAGCTCAGCTTTCTCGCGGGCGTCTGTCATCAGGCCGACAGGGTGTCCTCTGCCACGGACGCCAGGAACGCGCACCATGCCCGCCGGGACACACGTGCAGCCGGGATGTCGACGTTCTTGGAGTCGCGCACAGCGACGCCGGCGGCCCCCGGGGTGTCGGCGACCTCGACGCAGTTGCCGTTGCCAGCGGTGTAGGAGCTCTTGCGCCACACAACGTCGGCAAGGTCGACCGCGTACAGGTCGGCCATTTCGCTCATTTCAGACCAACTCTTTCTCGATACGTCCGACCAGCTCAACGCTATCTTCCTCTGACTGCGCGGCGGCTGACAAGTTTCGAAAGAGTCGGTTCATGCGTCGCAGCGCGAGTGGATCATCGCGGAAGTTCGTCGTGTTGTCGGCGGACTCGGTGAACGCTACGTCGGTACTGGTGTCTTTCCCAATGCCGAAGAGGGTGAAAGCTCCCGTACTGGCTGCCTTCTCGCCCGCATCAAACGGGATGACCCGGAACTTCACGTTGTCGAGGCTCGCCGCCTCCCGCAAGCGGCGGAGCTGCCCGCGCATGACCTGGGTGCCGCCGACGCGCAGACGCAGGGCAGCCTCGGTTACCACAGCCTCGAAGAGCATGGGGACGTCATCGCGTAGGCGCTCTTGGCGGCGCATCCGGACTTCGACGAGGCTCTCGACCTGATCAGGGCCAAGAGCGGTGAAGCTGACACCCGTGACGGCATGTGCGTACTCGGCGGTCTGCAACGGGCCGGGGATCAAGAGCGGCTGATACTCGCAGCAGCACGTCGCCTCAGCTTCGTACGCGAGGAACTCGGCGTAGTTAGCCGAGATCACGTCCGCGTACGCATCCCACCATGGCGGGATGCGCTGCATGGCCCGCGTCATCAGCTCTTCGAGCTCCGCACGCTTCTCGCCGTCAACCTCGTACAGCTCCATCAGCCCCGCGAAGTCCTTGCGCGTACACATACGTTTCGCGAGCTCGATGCGGCTCACCTTGGAGTTGTGGCAGTTGAGATGAGCGCCGACCTCCTCTGTCGTAAGTCCTGCTCGGTCGCGGAGTATGCGCAGCTCAGAACCCAGCTTCCGCCTGGCAGTGAGCGGGCTACCGCTGCTGACGACGGCCATGTGCCCCTCCATCTCCCTTGTCGCCTCGTGTCGTTGAGGGTAGCGCGGCGTGCATTCCGAACGCCGTGCGTAAGATTGGCAATCTGCCACACAACCGCTTGACTGATTGGCAATGTGACCCACACCATGTCACGAGTTGCTGAGCGTGTGCCCCCAACTCCGCAGCGACTACCGCTTGTTGCTGCTGCACGTTCGGAACGGCTGGAGGTGTGAGCGATGAGCGACCAGACACCCGCTCCCGATCAGCAGGGACAGCAGCAGGACAGAGGCGAGCTGCCCAATTCGGAAGACCTCAGCCGAAGGCAAGTGGAGTTGTCGGCCGAGGTACGCGAGCACCTCGCGAAGCTTCGGGGAGAGGGAGAGGCGAAGCAGTGACGCGTACCGTCTTCCGCTTCCGCGAGTACACGATCGTCCCCGACACCGAGCCCGATGCGAAGCCGACCAGGATCGTGATGCGGTGCGCGGTGTGCGGGGAGACCGGCGCACCGAGTGAGAGCACCGAGGGCTCGCCGGTCTGGGCGGCGCGGCATCTCAAGGCCAACCCCGAGCACCTCTCGTTCGACGAGGTCGTCACGCGCCCTTACCGGGCCGTCCCCGGGGACTTCCTGTGATCGGCGGTACGCACTCCCTCACCCTGAGCGCCACGTCCGTGGCGCCGCCGGCGCGTCACGGACTGTGGTGCGAGTGCACGCTTGTCCAGCTCGACGACGAGCGAGAGTGGCTGCTCGCCGGGTACCGGGCCCCGAGCCCGCGGCTCGCCCTGCGGTGGCTGCAACACCAGTCGCACCACCTCTCCGGCCTGATCGATCCCCGCCCCGACATGCTCTGGGCCCCCGTCGGTCTGCTGCATCCTCTCGATGACGCCCTCGACGTCGAACGCGCCCCCGATCCGGCGTCCGCGCTGCGCAGATGGCGGGACGACGTCGCCGAGCACGACCAGGCCCTACAGGCGATGCGCGACGGCTCGCTCTACAGCTTCACCGCGGCCGACTCCGAGCTGCGCTACCGGCTCTCCACCCGCCCCATCCTCGCCGCCGCCTCACCGCACCACATCCCGCCGATCACGACCCGCCGCTACGGCAGCGCCGCGTGATCCGGCAGAAGGCGGGCGCCACCCACGAAC
>NZ_JAAKZZ010000499.1 GCF_011045075.1 Streptomyces boncukensis | reverse complement strand
CCGGGCCCCCTGCGGAATAGCGGAACAGGTGAGCCCGTCAGGCCGCCATGGCGTCGCGCAGGCTCTTGGGGCGCAGATCCGTCCAGTTCTCCTCGACATAGTCCAGGCACTTCTGACGGCTCTCCTCGCCGAATACGACCCGCCAGCCGGCCGGAATCTCGGCGAACGAAGGCCACAGTGAGTGCTGTTCCTCGTCGTTCACCAGGACATAGAACTGGCCGTCCGCGTCGTCAAACGGGTTGCTGCTCATGATCTGCTCCAATCGAGGGCTCTCCCGGTGGAATTCCCAACAGCAGCATAGCGGTTTCGCCTGCGCCGGCGAGCTCGATACCGCGCTGTTGTGCACCGTGCCGGACAAGTGGAATCCCCCCGAACGGTTCGCCGGTGCGGGGACGTCCCGCCGCGGGGGCGGCGCCGTGCGCACAGCCCGGCGGTGCGCGCGTCTCGCGGAGCGCGGCGGTTGGCGTCATCCTTGTGTCGCCGGGGGGAGGAAGCATGGTGTCGGGACACAGCAGGGCAGCCGGGTACAGCGCGTACGTCACGCGATCCGTCGCCGAGGCCGAGGACGCGATAGCCACCCACTTCTACGAGGGCCGGCTGCGGGTCGTCGGCCCGGACGAGGACTTCCTGCACAGTCTCAGCGTGGTCGACCTGGGGGCGCTGACCGTGGGCGAGGCCAGCTTCGGCACGGAAGTGGGGCTCAGCTACGGCGAGTTGGGCGCGTACCACGTGGCCGTGCCGCTCGTGGGACGGTTCCGCTACCGGCAGGGCCGCGACGACCACCGGTGCCTCACCCCGCGGCGCGCGGGCATCTTCGACGCGGACGCGGACCTGCACGTCGACAGGTGGTCCGTCGACTGCCGCTGCCTCGCCGTGAAGGTGGACAGGCTGGCCGTGCACCGCCGGCTGGAGGCGCTGCTGGGCAGGCCGCTGCCGCACCGGCCGCGCTTCGACACCTCCATGGACGTCACCCGGGGGCCCGGCCGCAGCTGGGCCGACCTGGCGCTGTGGAGCCTCCTGGAGCAGGACGTGCCGCACGGGCTGCTGGCCCAGCCGCTGATCCGCGACCGGATCGAACAGACCCTGCTGGACGGCCTGCTGCTGGCCGCGGGCCACACCTACCGGGCGGAGCTGACGGAGGCCGCTGCGCCGATGCGGCCCTCAGCGGTCCAGCGTGTGATGGACATGGTCCGCGCGTACCCGGCCGAGCCGTACGACGCGGCCCGGCTCGCGGCCATCGGCCAGGTCAGCCTGCGCACCCTGCAGGAGGCGTTCCGCACCCATGTGGGGATGTCCCCGACGGCGTACGTCAGCGAGGTGCGGCTGCAGCGGGCGCACGCGCAGCTGCGCTCCTCGGCGCCCGGGGCGACGCGGATCAGCGAGGTCGCCCACCGCTGGGGCTTCGCGCACCTGGGCCGGTTCGCGCAGCGCTACCGGGCCCGGTTCGGGGAGACGCCGTCCGAGACGCTGCGCTCCGGGCCGACCTACGCCACGCGGCCGTCCCCCGCAATCCGGATAGCGCCGCGCGATACGGAGTGACGTGCGGCGGGCCGGGCCCGTACGGTGCCTGCACCGTCGTCTGAAGCGCCGCCGGACATCGGCGGGACGGTCGCGGTGTCGGCGCCGCCCGCCCCCTCTGGCGCGGCGCCCGCTCTGTGGCGGCGGACGCGGACACAGACCGGAGCAAATCTGTGTCCGCCGGTCCCCGGCGGCCCGGCCGCCCGGAGCCGGTCCGCCGGCCGTACTCCCCCCGAGCACGGCCGGCGGACCGGCGCCCTGGAGGGGGCGCGGGGAACGGCGGCCCCTGCCCGGGAGCCCCGGCGGAGGACCGCCGGGATCCGCGGGAGACGCCTCAGACCACCAGGGAGAGCAGCAGCAGGAAGAGCAGGGCGACGACGGAGATGATGGTCTCCATCACCGACCAGGTCTTCAGCGTCTGCCCGACGTTCATCCCGAAGTACTCCTTCACCAGCCAGAAGCCCGCGTCGTTGACATGGCTGAAGAAGAGCGAGCCTGCGCCGACGGCGAGGACGAGTAGCGCCGACTCGGCGGTGCCCATATCGGCGGCCAGTGGCGCGACCAGGCCCGCGGCCGAGATGGTGGCCACCGTCGCGGAGCCGGTCGCCAGCCGGATGGCCACCGCGATCAGCCAGGCCAGCAGCAGCGTGGGGATCGACCAGTCCTCGGAGAAGTCGAGGATCATGTCGCCGACGCCGATGTCGATCAGCGTCTGCTTGAACCCGCCGCCCGCGCCGACGATCAGCAGGATGCCCGCGATGGGCTTCAGCGACTGGTCCACCGTCCGCGTGACCCGCTCCCGGTCGAAGCCCGCGGCTCGTCCGAGGGTGAACATCGCGACGACGACCGCGGCCAGCAGCGCGATCATCGGGGCGCCGATGACGTCCAGGACGCGCTGCACATGGTTGTCGGGGTCGTCGATGACGATGTCGCCGAGGGCCTTGGCCAGCATCAGGACGACCGGGAGCAGCACCGTCGTCAGCGTGGCGCCGAAGCCGGGGCGCCGGTCCAGCTCCTGCGAGGGGCGCTGCGGGATGAGGCCCTCGGGCGGCTCGGTGTCCACCCAGCGCCCGGCGAGCTTGCCGAACAGCGGACCGGCGACGATCAGCGTCGGCACGCCGACGAGCACCCCGAAGGCGAGGGTGACGCCGAGGTTGGCGTCGACGGCGTCGATCGCGGCCAGCGGCCCGGGGTGCGGCGGGACCAGTCCGTGCATGACGGACAGCCCCGCGAGGGCCGGGATGCCGATCCGCATCAGCGAGAAGTTGCCGCGCCTGGCGACCAGCAGCACCACCGGGATCAGCAGCACGATGCCGACCTCGAAGAAGAGCGGCAGCCCGATGACGCCCGCGATCAGACCCATCGCCCAGGGCATGGTGCGGGCGTTCGCGCGGGCGAGGATCGTGTCGACGATCTGGTCGGCGCCGCCGGAGTCGGCCAGCAGCTTGCCCAGGATCGCGCCGAGCGCGATCAGGACGCCGACGCCGGAGACGGTGTCCCCGAGGCCGCCGGAGAAGCTCGCGATCACCTTGTCCAGGGGGGCGGCGGCCGCGGCGCCCAGCACCAGCGAGCCGAGTGTCAGCGCCAGGAAGGCGTGCACCTTGAACCGGGTGATGAGGACGACGAGGACCGCGATCCCGACGAGGACGGAGATCCCGAGCTGGGCGCTGCCCGCGGAGGTGATCGGGTCGGGCGAGTCCGATCCGGCGGCCAGCATCTCGGCACTGAGATGAAGCACGGCTGTTCCCTACTGTTCGGCTGGGACGGGGGTACGGGTCAGGCGCGCAGGGCCGGGCCGGCGTGCTGCGCCCGCAGCGCGGCGACGGCCCGCTCGACGACGGCCTGCGGCTCCCGGGCGACGGAGACGGTGGCGCCGCGCTCGCCGGGCTGCAGATGCTCCAGCGCGGCGAACTGCGAGTCCTGCAGGGAGACCGGCATGAAGTGGTCCGTGCGCGCGGCCAGCCGCTCCGAGATCAGCGCCCGGTCGCCGGTGAGGTGGAGGAAGAACAGGCCGGGGGCCGCGGCCCGCAGCCGGTCCCGGTAGGACCGCTTGAGCGCGGAGCAGCTGACGACGCCGCCGCGCCCGGCGCGGGAGCGCGCCCACGCCCCGATGGCGTCCAGCCAGGGGCCGCGGTCCGCGTCGTCCAGCGGGGTGCCCGCGGCCATCTTGGCGACGTTCGCGGGGGAGTGGAACGCGTCGCCCTCGGCGTACGGCACGCGCAGTGCGGCGGCCAGCAGCGCACCGACGGTGGACTTGCCCGTTCCGGACACGCCCATGACCACCACCACGACGCTGGCGGGACTGGCACTCATCATCGACCTCGCTGTCTTCCTCGACCTCGGCGCCGGGCATACTCAACCGCATAGGTCACATGTATTCAAGAGATCAACCACTAAAAGTCATACTTAATTGTTCCGAGGCCGACCCCGTAGGCTGGTTCCTCTCGGGGAGGGGCAGGACATGGGAGACCCAGTGACCAGCGACGAAGGCGTCCAGGAGGCCGGGGTGCGGGAGCCTGGCCGGCGCACCGGCCAGGGGCTGCACGCGCGGCTGCTCGCCGCGCTCGGCCCGGCCATCACCGCGGGCGTCCACCCGCCGGGCACGGTGCTGCGCGCGGACGAGCTGGCCGATCGGTACGAGGTCTCGCGGACCGTGGTCCGCGAGGCGGTGCGGGTCCTGGAGTCCATGCGCCTGGTGGAGGTGCGGCGCCGGGTCGGGGTGACGGTGCTGCCGGTGCACGAGTGGAACGTGTACGACCCGCAGGTCATCACCTGGCGGCTGGCCGGGGCCGACCGCCCCCGGCAGCTGCGGTCCTTGACGGTGCTGCGCTCGGCGGTCGAGCCGGTGGCCGCCCGGCTCGCCGCCGAGCAGGGCGGCGCCCAGGACTGCGCCCGGATCACCGAGCAGGCGCTGGGCATGGTGGCGACGTCCCGCGGCCAGCAGCTGGAGAACTATCTGGTGCACGATGTCGCGTTCCACCGCGCCGTGCTGCGCGCCTCGGGGAACGAGATGTTCGCGCGGCTCGGCGATGTGGTGGCCGCGGTGCTGACCGGGCGCACGGAGCACGAGGTGATGTTCAGCGACCCCCGCCAGGAGGCGGTCACCCTGCATGTGCGGGTCGCCGAGGCCATCCGCGAGGGCGATGGCCCGCGCGCCGAGTCCACCATGCGCACCATCACCGAGGACGCCCTGAGCGAGCTGGACGTCCTGCTGGCCCCGTAGCGGTCCGCCGGACACGCTCTAGTATGTAATGCATGTCTAGCGAATCTGACCCTTACGAGGTGCGGGCGGGCGTCCCCTCTGTCGCGCAGTTCCGCCGGCTGCGTACCGATGCCGGGCTCTCCGACAAGACGCCGGAGGCGGTCGCGCTCTCGCTGCGGAACACCTGGTACGGCGTGGTGCTCCGGCACGCGGGGGAGCCCGTCGGGATGGGGCGGATCGTCGGTGACGGGGGGACCGTGCTCCAGATCGCCGACATCTGCGTGCACCCCGCGCACCAGGGGCGCGGGCTCGGCAAGCGGATCATGGCCGCGCTCACCGAGGAGCTGGACCGGCGGGCGCCCGAGAGCGCGTACGTCTCGCTGATAGCCGACGGCCCCGCGCGCTTCCTCTACGAGAAGTTCGGCTTCACGGACACCGCGGCGCACGACTCGATCGGCATGTACCGCGTCATGGGCCCCGCCCCGCGGGGGTGACACCGCGGCGGCGGCCCGGCGCCCCGAGGGGGTGCGCGGCTCCCAGGCGTACCGCTCCCGGGAGGTGCGCGGTCTGGGGCGCTCGTCCGGGCCGGGCCGAGCAT
>NZ_JAAKZZ010000498.1 GCF_011045075.1 Streptomyces boncukensis | reverse complement strand
CTGATAGGCGGCTCCGCCGCGGGGCGCTCGCCGCCCCTGCTCCCCCGGCGCACCCCGCCGGACCCGGCAAGGCCCGGAGCCCCGCCCCGGTCTACTGGAGGACGAATGCCTCGTCGCCGTCGCCCACCAGGGGCCGGCCGGCGCGCTCCCAGGCCAGCATGCCGCCGTCCACGTTCACCGCGTCGTAGCCCTGCTGCGCCAGATACGCCGCGACCTGCGCCGACCGTCCGCCCACTCGGCAGACGACATAGATCCGCTCACTGCCGCCGACCCGCTCCTCCAGCTCGCTCAGCCGCGCGACGAAGTCACTCATCGGGATGTGCAGCGCGCCCTCGGCGCGCCCGGCGGCCCACTCGTCGTCCTCCCGGACGTCCAGCAGCAGCCCGTCCGCGGGGACCGACGCCACGTCCACCACGGGAACCTGAATGGAGTTCACCAGTCCAACCTCACTTCAGTCCTGTACCTGCGTCAGACGGGCCAGCTCCCGTTCACGCTCGGCCACCTTGCCGAGCAGCTGCTCGGCGATCTCGTCCAACAGGGCGTCCGGGTCCTCCGGCGCCATCTTCAGCATCGCGCCTATGGCGCTCTCCTCCAGCTCCGCCGCGCGCGCCGCCAGCATCTCCTTGCGCTGGGCCAGCCACTCCAGCCGCGCGTACAGCTCCTCGCTGCGCAGCAGCTCGGCCACCGGCTCCGGCAGCGGGCCCGCCTCCCACTCCTCGGCGAGCGCGGTGAGCGCGGCCAGATCCCCGTCGGCGTACGCCTTGTTCACCCGGACGAGAAAGGCTTCGCGGCGCTCCCGCTCCGCGTCGTCCTGGGCGAGGTCGGGGTGGGCCCTGCGGACGAGGTCGCGGTACGCCTTGCGGGTCTCCTCGGTGGGCCGTACCCGGCTGGGCGGGCTGACCGGCTGCTCGTTGAGCATGGCCTGCGCCTCGGGCAGCATGCCGTCGGAGTCGATCCAGCCGAAGAACAGCTCCTCGACGCGCGGCATCGGCAGTACCGCGCCCCGTGCCTCGGCGGCCCTGCGGATGTCCTCCGGGTCGCCGGTGCGGGCGGCGACGGCCTCGGCGACCTGTGCGTCCAGCTCGTCGAGCCGGGCGTACATCGGGCCCAGTCGCTGGTGGTGCAGCCGGGAGAAGTTCTCGACCTCGATCCGGAAGGTCTCCACCGCGATCTCGTACTCGATCAGGGCGGCCTCGGCGGTCCGCACCGCCTTCTCCAGCCGCTCGCTGCCGGGGGTCGCGTCCGCGTCGGGGGTGGCGTTCATCAGCTCCACCCTACGGCCGTCCGGCGCGTGGTGCCGGGCAGGGGCAGCCCTCGGCTGCGCGAAGCCGCACGGGGAAGAGATCTCTGCCCCTTCGGGCTGTCGCGGCCGACGCTCACACCCCCAGCTCGGCCGGGATGCTGCCGGTGCGCACCGCCGCGACGAGCGCCGCGTGGTCCGCCTCCGTACGGTCCGCGTAGGCCACGGCGAAGTCCGCCACCGCCTCGTCCAGTTGCGTGCCCTTGCCGCAGTACCCCGCGACGGCGCGCGGGTCGGCGCTGTGCGAGTGGGCGCGGGCCAGCAGGGCGCCGGTCATCCGCGCGTAGTCGTCGAGCTGGTCGGCGGGGAGGGCCGCGGGGTCGACGCTGCCCTTGCGGTTGCGGAACTGGCGCACCTGGTACGCCCGCCCCTCCACCGTCGTCCAGCCCAGCAGCACATCCGAGACGACCTGCATCCGCCGCTGCCCCTGCACCACGCGCCGCCCCTCGTGCGCCACCGGTGCGGCCGGGAAGCCCGCCCGCTCCACATGCGGCAGCAGCGCCGAGGGCCGCGCCTCCTTCACCTGGAGCACCAGCGGCTCGCCGCGGTGGTCGAGGAGCAGCACCACATACGAGCGGGTGCCCACGCTGCCCGTCCCCACCACGCGGAACGCCACGTCGTGCACCGCGTGCCGGGCCAGCAGCGGAAGCCGGTCCTCCGGCAGTGTGTCCAGGTAGCCGGCCAGGGACGCGGCGACGGCCGCGGCCTCCCCGTCCGGCACCCGGCGCAGCACGGGCGGCGCGTCCACGAAGACGCGCCCGCCGTCGGCCCGCCCCTCGGTGGACTTGGCCGCGAACCGGGCGCTGGTGTTGCGCCGCGCCTTCTCGCTGACCCGTTCCAGGGTGCCGAGCAGGTCGTGCGCGTCGGCGTGGGAGACCAGTTCCTCGTCGGCGATCGCGTTCCACGCCTCGGTGGCCGGCAGCCCGGCGAGCAGCCGCATCGTGTGGCGGTAGGCGCCCGCGGCGTCGCGGGCCGCCGTGCGGCAGACGTCCTCGTCGGCGCCCGCCTCGCGCCCGGCCAGCACATGGGAGACGGCGAGCCGCTTGAGGTCCCACTCCCAGGGGCCGGTGGCGGTCTCGTCGAAGTCGTTGAGGTCGATGATCAGGCCGCCGCGGGCGTCGCCGTAGAGGCCGAAGTTGGCGGCGTGCGCGTCGCCGCAGAGCTGTGCGGCGAGGCCGCTGACGGGGGTGCCGTGGGCCAGGTCGTACGCCATCAGCGCGGCCGATCCGCGCAGGAACGCGAACGGGGTGGCCGCCATCCGCCCGACCCTGATCGGCGCCAGCTCGGGCAGCCGTCCGGCGCCCGAGGCGCGCACCGCGTCCACCGGGTCCGGGCGCGCGCCGTGCACCGCGAACCGCCGGTGCGCCTCGCGCGGGACGCTCCCGCGCAGCGCCTTGCCCGCGCGCTTCGGCGACTCCGTACGCGGCCAGGGCGCGAAGCCCCGCACCGCCGGGATCCGCGGTCCTTCCGCACGTGCGGCGTCGCCTGCTGTGTCCGTCATCCATCCCCCCGACTGCGCGCCCGCTCCCGGCCCGGTCCGGAGCGGCTCAGCCCCGGAACTCCTGCGGGCACTTCCCCGAGGCGCCCGGCAGATTCTCCTCCGCCCAGCGCGTCAGCTCGACCATGGCGGGCCGGATCGCCTGTCCGGCCTCCGTCAGACCGTAGCTGACCCGCAGCGGCGGACCGTCCTCGACCGTCCGGATGACCAGCCCGAGCGCGGCCAGCTCGGTCAGCCGGTCGGAGAGCATCCGCTCGCTGATGCCGGGAACGGAGCGGCGCAGCTCGGTGAAGTGGCCGGGACCGTTCATCAGTGCGGCCAGGATCAGGCCGGTCCAGCGCTTGCCGAGCAGGTGGAAGACACGGGTGAGCCCGACGTCGGGCTCGGTGCAGGCGTCGCCGGGGGAGCGCTCATGGGGCTGTTCCTCTAGCTCTGGCATGCCTTCAGGGTACTGCCCTCACGACAGCGGATGAAAAAAGGTAAGCTACTGTGTTATACATAGCGACGCAGGAAACCTCTCCCGCTTACAACTTACAAGGAGACCCTCACCATGGCCACGCTGCTGCACATCGACTCCTCCGTGTATCCGCAGGAAGGCTCCGTCTCGCGCGATGTCGCGGCGTCCTTCCGCCGGAGCTGGGAGGAGAACCACCCGGGCGGCTCGGTGATCTACCGCGACCTGGGCAGCGACCCGATCCCGCATCTGCAGGGCTCGGCCGCCGTCGCCGGGTTCATCGACCCCGCCCAGCGCACCCCGGAGCAGGCCGCGGCGTTCGAGCTGCGCGAGCAGCTCACCCGCGAGCTGGAGCAGGCGGACGCGCTGCTGATAGGCGCCCCGATGTACAACTACACGATCCCCTCCACCCTCAAGGCGTGGCTGGACCACGTGATCGTCATGGGCCGGACCTACGGCACGGAGAGCCCCTCGGCGGCGGGCAAGCCGGCGACGGTCGTCGCCAGCCGCGGCGGGGGCTACGGGCCGGGCACCCCGCGCGAGAGCTACGAGTTCGTCCTCACCTACCTGGACAAGGTGCTGGGCGAGGGCGGCTTCGGCCTCGATGTGCAGTACATCGTGCCGGAGCTCACCCTGGCGGAGAGCAACCCGGCCATGGCCGGCCTGGTCGACACGGCCCGTGCGTCCCGCGCCCGCGCTCACCAGGAGGCCGAGTCCCGGGGCAAGACCCTGGCCACGAGCCTGGTCTGAGCATCACCGAGCACGTTCGCCCAGGCCGCGAGCGTGGCACACGGGAACCTCCCCGCGCACCGCTCGCGGCCCGCGCCGCGGGGCACCGGCCCCAGCGTGGACGCCGGCGCCGGTGCCCTCCTGGACCCCGTCGGCAACGCGATATATCGCTCAGGGAAGGGACCGAAAGCCTCCCCTTCGGGCACCTCGCGGTCGCTCTCCGCGCGCCTACGTTCCCCGATGTACGCCAAGCGCGACACCGTGCGCAGCGCGGGCACCGGGCACCGGGCGCCCGAGTCCGCCCGTGCCGCCCGGTGCCCGCTCAAGCCCCGACAAGAAAAGCCCCTCCGGCCACGTTTCCGCTGGCCAGAGGGGCTTCCTCGATGGTGCGCGAGGGGGGAGTTGAACCCCCACGTCCTTTCGGACACTGGAACCTGAATCCAGCGCGTCTGCCTATTCCGCCACCCGCGCATTGGGTGTGTCGCCAGTCCCGCGGTGGGCGCCTGCCGACATCCAGAAGATTAGCACGCTGCCGGGGGTGGACTCACATCCCTATTCGAGCGCACCGCGAGACACCCGCCCCGGAGGGTCTTACGATCCATGCAAGGCTGGGGCCGTGGAATGCAGCACTGTGAGGGGCAACACTTGGGCACAGGGCCCCAGCAGGGAACCAGTCGATATCCCCGCGCGTGGATACGATCAGTAAGCAGTACCGCTGACGCGGCATGCGCGCGCCCGGGGGACACTGGGACCGGGGGACACTGGGAGACGCACCAGGGCCGCACTAGGCCCGAGGGCATCTGGGAAGGAGGTGCACCGTGGGAGTTCTGAAGCGCTTCGAGCAGCGACTCGAAGGTCTCGTCAACGGCACCTTCGCGAAGGTGTTCAAGTCCGAAGTCCAGCCCGTGGAGATCGCGGGCGCCCTCCAGCGCGAATGCGACAACAACGCCACGATCTGGAACCGCGAGCGGACCGTCGTCCCCAACGACTTCATCGTGGAGCTGAGCGCCCCCGACTACGAGCGCCTCAGCCCTTACTCCGGCCAGCTCGGTGACGAACTCTCCAGCATGGTCCGCGACTACGCCAAGCAGCAGCGGTACACGTTCATGGGTCCCATCAAGGTCCACCTGGAGAAGGCGGAGGACCTCGACACCGGGCTGTACCGGGTCCGCAGCCGCACGCTCGCCTCCAGCACCTCGCAGGCGCCGCAGGGCGGCGGACCGCAGAGCGGCGGCCCGCAGGGCGGCGGACCGCAGGGCGCCCGGGGCGGCGGCGGTGCCGTGACCGCGGTGCCCGGAGCGTCCGGCGGCCCGGGTGCCGGTGCGGGCGGCTACCCTCCTCCTCCCGCCG
>NZ_JAAKZZ010000497.1 GCF_011045075.1 Streptomyces boncukensis | reverse complement strand
ACCGCTTGCTCGGTCAGCTCTACCACTGCCTGCACAACCGGCAGCTCTTCGACGAGCATCACGCATTCACCTCCTTCTCAGCAGCTCCAGCCGCCGCAGCTTGACTTCTTAGGCACGTGAGATGTCTTTCATGCGACGACCTGAAGCCTAGACAAGTCCCATCGTTGCAGGTCAGGAGCATCCTTCGCGTTTCTGATCACCACCGGACAGCTGCCGCATGAAAGCCCGAGGCTAGATCGGACGGCCTGATCACGGGCTTGCGGAGCCGTTATGGAGCTCTTCACAGATGAGGGTGTGACGGCCGCGAGACAGCGCTGTGAACCCGTGAGCCGCGGGATGGCCTAACGCTCGAATGTGGTGAAAACGGCGTCGAGGAGTTCGACTGGCGTGCGCGTCTCGTCCGGTCGCGCCCACCAGAGCATTGCGGCGTCGAAACACGCGAGGCTTGCCTGAACCATCGCCTCTGCCCGGAGGTCGGCATCCTTACCGCGGATCCGCTCGGCCACCAGCGGGGTGAGCATGCCCGCCCAGGCGAGGTGCTTCTCCGTGTTATAGGCACGCAGCGCCGGGGTGCTTCCGAGCACCCGCATCACGCGTTTGCGTCTGTCGTCGGTGACGTCGACGGCATCGGTACTGATGAGCAGCGCCTCGAATGCATGGCGCAGGGACTCCCAAGCAGCCTCGTCGACCGGCCGGCTCGCGAGGTGATCACGCACCGTCGCGCCCCACGTCGGGCCGTCGCCGAGAACGACGTCCTCCTTGTTCGGGAAGTAGCGGTTGAAGCTCCGCGTGGACATCCCGACCGCCGCTGCAATCTGGTCGACCGTGACCTGGTCGTAGCCGTGCGCAACAAAGAGGTCGATCGCGGTCTCCGCGATGCGCTGGCGCACTGCTTGGCGCGTCATCTCGCGCAGTCCCGACGGCGCCCGGTCACGGCTCTCCTCCACGTGGGGCATCTTATCGCGGTCACTGATGTCTGGTGCAGACAGAGTAGGCGTATGCTGACAAGAAGCCTACGAGAGGAACCGACATGCAGACCCGCACCCTGGGCCGGCGAGGGCTTACCGTCTCCGTCATCGGCTACGGGGCCATGGGCACCGCGACCGGCTACGGACCCGCCGACGACACCGAGTCCATCGCGGCGATTCGCCGAGCTCACGAGCTCGGCGTCACCCACTTCGACACCGCCGAGATGTACGGGTGGGGCCAGGGCGAACAGCTCCTCGGCCACGCCCTCGCGCCTATCCGGGACCATGTGACCATTGCGACCAAGTTCGGGTTCACTGCCCCTGGCTTCGCGCCCAACTCCAGCCCCGACCACGTCCGCGAAGTCGTCGACAACAGCCTGCGCAACCTCGGCATCGACGTCATCGACGTCCTCTACCAGCACATCAACGACCCCGCCGTTCCCGTCGAGGAGGTCGTCGGTGTCATGGGCGAGCTGGTCGAGACCGGCAAGGTGAAGTACCTCGGGCTGTCCAACACCGACGCCGACAACATCCGCCGAGCCCACGCCGTGCACCCGATCTCGGTCCTGCAGGCGGAGTACTCCATCCTCGCCCACGACTCCGAGCCGTTCCTACCCGTCATCGAGGAGCTCGGTATCGGGTTCGTCGCCTACTCGCCCCTGGCCCGCGGTTTCCTCTCCGGAGCTGTCAAGCCCCGCACCGAATACGCCGCCGACGACTTCCGTCAAAGAGTCGGCTGGTGGGCTCCGGAGAATTTCGACGCCAACATCGAGATCGTCGACCAGCTGACGGAACTGGCCACCCAGAAGGGCGCCACCCTCTCCCAACTCGCACTCGCATGGCTGCTCTCGAAGAAGGATTACATCGTCCCCATCCCTGGCTCCCGCAACCCGTCCCGAGTCACGCAGAACATCGCAGCCGCAGACCTCACCCTCACGGCCGAGGACCTTGACGTCATCGACCGGATCGCGCCCAAAGGTGGCATCGGCAGCCGCTGGTAGCTCCTGTCATTAGCCCCGTCGTATCGGATGGCAGGCTCCGCTCCGGAGCTCGTACGAGCGCCAAGCTCCGGAGCTCAGACGGCACGACACCATCGCCCAGCGTCGATCCCCTGTCACAGGGCTATCTCACCGGGGCCGGGAAGTCCATCGACAGGAAATCGCTACAGGCCGAAGCCGAGGAGATCGCGCCGTTGCGGGGCGCGTCTTCCGTGGATGTCAAGTTCGACGCCTATTGAGAGAGCGGAACGTGCGGTGAGGTCGTCCTTGTCGTCACTGAATGGGTGGGGCCGCAGCATCGGGGCTGACCAGAATGCCTGGCCGTGTTGGAGTGTCGATCGTGACTGACCGGCAGCCGTACAAGACCGATCTCATACTTCAGCTGTAGATCGTTGTGTGCCCGTCTCGGGATTGTCTGCCGCTGGCGGAAACTCAGATGCTCTGAATGCGCCATCCGGTTAGGGTCGGGCGGTGCCTGAGCTGAAGCGGCTGCATGCTGGCCATGCCCCGGCGGTCCTGGCCTTCGAGCTGGTGAACCGCGCCTACTTCGCTGTCTCGGTACCCGACCGTGGCGACGACTTCTTCGACAAGTTCACCGACCGGTACGGCGCCCTGCTGGCCGAGCAGGAGGCCGGCATCTGCGCCTTCTACGTGCTCGTTGCCGAGGACGGCTCGGTTCTGGGCCGGTTCAACCTGTACGACATCGAGAACGGCACTGCTGAGCTCGGTTACCGGGTCGCGCAGCACGTCGCTGGCTGCGGCGTGGCGACCACGGCCGTCCGGGAGCTGTGCCGGCTGGCGGTGGCGCGGCACGGGCTGCGCACCCTGCGGGCGGGCACCTCCCGCGAGAATGTCGCGTCCCAGAGGGTGCTGATCAAGGCCGGGTTTGTCCTGGTTGACCCGGCCGACCTCGGTGGTAAGTCAGGCCCCTGGTATCAGCGCGACTTGGTATTGCACCAGTAGACCGTGATCTTGCTGGTGGACCGGCTGCGGGAAGGCTGCGGCCACCGCTGATCATCGGTGGGTGAAGACAAACGATCGTGCGGTGGCCGCAGGTCACGGCGTCGACCTTGCCCGCTGGCAGGAGGCGTTCGAGGTCTTGATGGGCCGGATAGCGGGCCGGTTCGCGCGGGTGGAGCCCCGGCGCCGGGTGAGGGACTTGGTGCTGAGACTGCCGTCGGATCTGCCGCGCAAGAACTGCTGGTCGATCGCCGAGCGGGCCGGAGAGGCGAGTCCGGACGACATGCAGCACCTGCTCGGCCGGGCCAGATGGGATGCCGACCGCGTGCGGGATGACGTGCGTGAGTATGTGCTGGAGCATCTGGGCGACGAGGATGCGGGGCTGGTGGTCGACGAGACCGGGGACGTGAAGAAGGGCACGCACACCGTCGGTGTCCGGCGCCAGTACACCGGCTGGAGTTCGTGACTTCGGGGGGCGACGGCCCGTTGTGTTTGTCGTGCAAGATGATGTGCGGCCCGATGTCTGGTCGGCGGAACTGGAACAAGCTGGGCATCGAGGTCGAAGTCGTCGAGCGCAATCCGGCCGACAGGGGCTTCATCCCGCAGGTCAAGCGGTGGGTGGTGGAGCAGGTGAACGGAATCATGATGCTGTATCGCAGGCTGGTACGGGACTATGAGCACCATCCCGCCTCCGCCGAGTCCCGGGTGTACTGGGCCATGAGCGATCGGATGTCGAGGATGTTGACCGACACCTCCACCCCTGCCTGGCGCGGCGCACGGCCGGGGGGCGAGCTCACGCTCGGGGCGGTGCTCGCCCGGCTGAAGGGGCGGGGGCGGGAGCGGGAGATCACCGCTCATGCCGCCGCGGCCCGGGAGGAGATCGCGGAGCTGACCGCGCTGCTGGGCGGGGTTCGACACCGCCGCCGAGGAGATCCGCATCACCCACAAGACGCTGCTGGCACTGCCTGACCCGGCTCCTCCCGTGCTGCCTGCCGCGAAAGGGTCGGAGCATCCGGCCTACCAGCAGATCATGGCTGTGTTCGCTGCGGCCGACGGCCCGCTGCGGGCACGGGCGGTATGCGAGGCGATGGACCTGGAGATCGCACCCAACAACGTCAACATCGAGCCGATTGCGCAAAACGGTATTGGGCCACTTACCGCCCTCTCAGGCATGGGTGGAATCCCCCTGGCCGTCCCCGCGTCACAAGATCACATTGCGAAGGCGGGATCCCCGGCATATCTCACAGGGCTTCGACGTCGCGTCGTGAAAAGACCAGGTCGCACTCGTTCGCCACGGGATCGCGCCAGCGCATGGGCGGCAGAGGATGCTCCATCGCTGCCGGGTAGCTTGCTGGGGCGTAGCTGTTGTGAAGGCGGTATGCGTGGAAGCCATGGGCCGTCATCGTGCGCAGCAGGTCGTCAACGGACTCGCCGAGCCGGGCCATGCGAGAGGGTGTGACCTCCACCGAGATCTCGGCGTCGGGTCGCAGCCGGTCGAGCACGGGGGTCAGGCCGCGGACCACGCCGCCCTCGGCGCCCTCCACATCGATCTTGATCACTCGGGCTTTCGCGATCTCCTCGTTCTCCAGCAGCTCGGGCAGGGGGCGGGCCTGCACGGTGAACCGTTCCTTGGCCTGCCCCTCGTACGGCACGATGCCGGCCGCGCCCATGTTGCGGTCGCTCGCCAGGACGAACTCGACGGATTCCGGCTTCGAGGAGACCGCCGCGTGGACCGTGCGGACGCTGTCCCGGCGGTTGTACTCGACATGGCGCACCAACCGGCGGTGGACCGAGGGGGACGCTTCGACAGCGACGACCCGCCCGCCGGGGCCGACGAGGTGGGCCGCGAGCAGGCTGAAGTAGCCGATGTTCGCGCCCACGTCGACGTAGCCGTCACCCGGGCGCAGCGTCCGGCGGAGCCAAGCCGACATATGGGG
The DNA here is from genome assembly GCF_011045075.1 of Streptomyces boncukensis. Lineage (GTDB taxonomy): Bacteria > Actinomycetota > Actinomycetes > Streptomycetales > Streptomycetaceae > Streptomyces > Streptomyces boncukensis. The sequence goes on along the minus strand of NZ_JAAKZZ010000497.1, from coordinate 470 downwards.
CTCCCACGTGCCCCAGATATACAGGAAGCGCTGGATCAGGTCGGTGGTGTCGACCGCGAGCCAATCGCCCCAGCGCGTACGGGCGATGCCGCGGTGAGGGTGTTCGCGCAGCTCATGGTTCACCCGTTTCGCCAGGTGCGCCATGCCTGGCCAGGCGGGCGGTGCGTATCGCAGGTAGCCCCGCTGTGCGCCGAGCTGGAGTTCGCGGAGGTCACGCATGCGGCCGGCCCCGTCGTGCGGTCCGCGGGCGTCGCGCGGTCATACGCCTCTCCGTTCCCACTGAGCACGGCTGGAACATGGGGAGTGTCCCATCTGTCCCAGTGTCCAGAAAGATCATCTACCCGCGGGTGCGCGCCCGGTACTGCTCCGGGGTGCGGTCCAGGTCGAGGTCGAGCATGCGGATGGCGTTGCCCCGCATCAGCTTCCACACCGTCTCGTCGTCGAGTCCTTCGACGTGGTCGAGGGCGATC
>NZ_JAAKZZ010000496.1 GCF_011045075.1 Streptomyces boncukensis | reverse complement strand
GTCGTGTCCCCCTCCCGCGCCCTCGGCGGACGCCCCGCGCAACAACCTCCCCCGCGACACCCGCGACTTCACCGGCCGCACCGCCGAACTCGCCGCCCTGCTGGCCGAACCCGGCGAGCAGGGCAGCGCGCTGCCGGTCACCGTGGTGTCCGGCATGCCCGGCATCGGGAAGACCGCGCTGGCGCTGCACGCCGCGCACCGCCTGGGCGACGCGTACCCCGACGCACAGCTCTATGTCGACCTGCGCGGACACAGCGACGAGCCGCCCTGCGAACCGGCCGAGGCGCTCAGCCTGCTGCTGCGCGTCGCGGGCGCGCTGGACGACGCCCCGCCCTCGCCGCTCAGCGAGGAGAGCGAGGGCGCTTCCGTACAGGCGCGCAGCTGCCAGTGGCGGGAGTGGACCGCGCGGCACCGCACCCTCCTGGTCCTCGACAACGCCGGGGACCCGGACCACATACGACCGCTCCTGCCCGGAAGCGCCGCCTGCCGGGTCATCGTCACCAGCCGCAGCCCGCTGACCGCGCTGGAGGGCGCGGACTCCCTCGTCCTCGGCGTCCTGCCGGACAGCGACGCCGCCGCGCTCTTCGCCCGGATCGCGGGCGATACGCGCGCCCTGGACCCGGCGGCGCTGCGCCGCGCGGTGGGCGCGTTCGCGGGCCACCCGCTGGCGATCCAGCTGCTGGCCAACGGCTTTCGGCAGCACGAGTCCTGGGACCTGCCCTACCTCGCCGACCGCCTCTCCCGGGCCAGCGACCCGCTGGACGAGCTGGAGGCCGACACGGTCAGCTCCGCGTTCCGCCTCTCGTACGCGGCGCTCGGCGCCCCCGCGCGGCTGCTGCTGTGCCGCCTCGCCCTGCACCCCGGCCCCACCCTCGCGCCCGGTGCGGTGGCCGCGCTCATGGGCGCGCGGCCCGGGGAGACCCGGGCGGCCGTGTCCGAGCTGCTGCACGGCCATCTGATCGCGGAGCCCGAGCGCGAGCGGTACGCGCTGCACGACCTCACCCGCGCCTTCGCCCGCCGCACGGGGGAGGACGCGGAGACGGGGGAGCCCGCGCGGGACCGGCACGCGGCCGTCACCCGCGTCCTCGCCTACTACCTGACGGCCGCGGACCGCGCCGACCGCCTCGTCAACCCCCGGCGCCGCCGCCTGCTGCGCGGCCCCGAGGGCGAGTCCCCGTACGCGCCCGAGTTCACCGAGGCCCGCGACGCCTGGCAGTGGCTCTCCGCCGAGCGCCCCAACCTGCTCGCCGCGACCCGCACGGCGGCCGCCCGCTTCCCCGCGTACGCCGCGCACTACTCCCACGTGCTGGCGCAGACGCTGAAGAGCTGGGGCTGGGACGCCGGCGACACCGGCGAGCTGCACGCCGCCGCCGTCGCCGCCCTCCGCGAGCGGGGCGACCGCACCGGCCTGGCCCAGACCCTGGTCGACCGCGCGGACGCGCTGGCCCAGGAAGACCCGGGGGAGGCACTGCGCTGCGCGTCGGAGGCGCTGGCGCTGTTCCGGGCGGATGGGGACGTTCACGGATGCGCGGACGCCCTGCTGCAGAGAGGGCGGGCCCAGGTGGCGGCCGGATGCCGCTCGGAGGCGCACGAGGCGCTTGACGAGTCGTTGCGGCTCTACCAGTCGGTAGGAGCGGTGTTCTCTGAAGCCAGAGCACTGAACGTGAGGGGCGCCTCCCTGTACTACCTCGGCGACTCTGTCGCGGCACGTGCCTGTTTTGAGAAGGTTCTTGATATTTACTCGGGTAATTACCTATTTGACGAGGCGACGGCACTCAACAACCTGGGTATGGCGTATCTGCTGGAGGGCAGGCATACCGAGGCCCTTCACTACTTCGAGGAGGCCCTTCAGCGGGTACGCGACTGCGGTGGCCCCCTGGACAGGGCTCTCACTGAGGCCAATATCGGTGCCGCCCATCATGCGATGGGTGATCTGGATCGGGCGCTCGGGTACTTCCACCGTGCACTGAAGCGTTTCCCCGAAAGTGGCGACTCCACAGGTGAATCGGATGTCCGGGTGCATATCGGTGATGTGTACGCGAGCGTCAGCAGGTACGACGAGGCGCTGAACTCCTACCAGCGGGCCGAGGAACTTGCCAGCAGGGTCGGCGCCGCCTACGAGCGTCAACGGGCACTGGTCGGCATCGCCGGTGTACGGCGGGCCAAGGGGGAGATGAACGCGGCGATGCGGTCGTACGAAACGGCGCTGTCGATGGCGCGGTCGGCCGAGTATGCGCTCGGCTCGGCGCGGGCGCTCGATGGTATGGCGCGCACCGCACTGGAGTTTCAGGGGCCGGAATCAGCTCGTCGCTACGCGGATGAGGCCATCGTTCTCTACTCCAGGTTCGGTGCGGAGGAGAAGGCCGGGGCGCTGCGAGGACTGCTCGACGGGCTGGAGGTCACCGGCTCGTGAGACGTGCGTCCGAGCCGGTGACGGGGTCTTGCGCGTGCGCGTTCAGTATTTGACGCGCTCCTGTGCCATCGCGGGGCGCTGCATGCTGCTGGTCCATGTGCCGGTGAATACCTCGGGGGCGGCCTTCGGGTGCTGACCGGCGAGGTATTTGACGCGCTCATCGCTCTTCGCGAGGTGGTGGCCGCCACCGGCCTGGGCGCTGGTGGTGCTCGCGGGGGCGGCGTGGGGGGTGCCGTTCTCGGCTGCCGAGGCGGAGTGCGCGGGGCCGAGGAGTATGGCGAGGGCGCCTGCGCCGCAGCAGGCGATGTAGCGAATGGACCGGTGGTTCACTTTTCTCCTAACGGGTTAATGATCGGGCATTTGTGCCATGGGAGGCTAACCGCAACTCGCGTGGCTCGTGCGAGTGTTGAGGTGATAGTACTGGATTTTCATACGATCGAGTGACATTGCTTGATGGTGCAGAGGTATGCGGAGGGGCACCAGCCGCACGTCGGCTCTCAGCTGCTGAGCGGGCGCTGCGTCCCGGGCTGCGTCTCTGCTAGCTGCCGAGCACGTCCATCAGGTGATCGTCCAGGTCGGCGACCCAGGCTTCATGTCGCCAAGGGCGCAGCTCCCGTCGCGCCCTGCGCAACCGAATCGCCGGAACCCGGCCGCCGGTCGAGGCCGCCGCACCCACGCACTCGTGCAAGAGATCCGCAGCAGCACGGGGCTCGCCGAGCTTGATCCTCGCCAGCGCCTGGTCCGTCCTGACGATCGCCCGCTGTACCTGCTCGCGTGGTGCGGACAAGGAATCCGCCGACCGGTCGAACCGGTCGTGCGCGGACCGGGCGTCTCCGACATACAGTTCGCACACTCCCTCGAACCCGCGCAGGTGAGGGAGGGAGAAGGCAGATGGTGACGGGTCGCTCTGGGGATGGGCTTCCATGTCGTACCAGGCCAGGCCCAGCGCGGCCTGCGCCTGCCGCTCCAGCCCCTCCCGTGCCGCGATCTCCGCTTGCAGGGCGTGGGCTCGGGCCCGCACCCGCGCACTGGTTCCCGTGCGCGCGGTGCGAACGGCCTTGTCGGCCAGGCGGCGCGCACCGCCGAGGCCGTCTTCGGAGTAGAGGGTCACGAGAGCGTGGCTCATGTGTACCCCAGCTCGGCGCCACGGGGTGGCGAGCGCTTCGGCCTGGCTGGTTGCGTCGGCGTACAGGGCTCGGGACGCCGTGTCGTCCCGGGTCTCGAAGGCGAGACGGCCTGCCAGCGTCGCGGCAGACACGGTGACGGCCCGTAGTTCCGGGATCAGGGGGTCGGGCACAGGGCCGGCCAGCAGCCGGCGGCACGCCTCCAGCGCGGGTGCGAGCAGGAGCTGAAGCCGGACGAACGGCAGAGTTCCCACCTGGGCGTTGACATCGGACACGACACCACTGAGTCCCGCGAGAACCCGCTCCTCCGTGCGGGTCGGTTCGGCCAGGGCCTGTGCGAGTCCGGTCTGCACACCGGGTGCGAGGAATGCGAGCATCCCGTCGCCCGCGTCCGTCACGTGGCGCACCACTGCCGAGCGTAGTTCCGCGATCCGCCCCTCGCTCTCGCCGAGCATGCCGAGGGCTCCGAGGTATTCGGCGAAGTCCGACCCTGCGCCAAGGGCAGTCTGCCCGGTGGGGGTGCGTGCGTACACGAGACCGAGAAGGAGCTGGTACCTCTCGTCGGGCATCGTCGGGCGGGTGGATTCCCACCGGGTGACCGAGCGCTGAACCGAGGCGACCGAGGGCAGGTGGGGCTGGGACAGCTCCCTGGCTGTCACCGACAGGGCGCGGGCCAGGTCGTTCAGGGACAGGCCGCGCCGGTTGCGCAGCCGTTTCATCGTCGCTGCGGCGGCCGCCTTGTCGTCCATACCAGCATCATGGCGCACACGGTGACTACACGGGCACGATCAGTCGTGGTTTTCCCTGTTGCGATGCGTAGTTGAGGGTCTGCCAGGTACCGGATGCCTCGTCGGCATGGTGAGGGAAGCCGATGGCCATGCCTGTCCGGTCGACCATGTAGCGGTTCCGTGCGTGGTAAGCGGGAGTGCACAGTTCGGGGGCTCCGAGTTCAGTGATTTCCTTGATGCGGTTGCGGCACCGCGTGATCGCCTGCCGCGCCTCGGCGGGTTGTTGACCGACGCTCCCTGGGACGACGACGGTGATCAGCGCTTTCGTGTTGGCCGCGAGCCACAGCAGGCTCATCGTGTCGATACCCTGCGCTCCCCCGACGTAGAAGTGGGCGCCCTCGGCGAAGGGCGCGAGATAGTCGGCAAAGAGCCCGGCGTAATCGTCGGGACTGCGGTGCCCGGTGGAGCGAGTACCCGTGATCGCAGCCGTCCTCATGGTCAACTCCGTGTCCTAGGTTGTCGTATCCCGGCAGGTCACGGCCGTTGGGATGGTTGCTGTGTGGAAGCCGAACTCCAAGAACTCGCCAACCGCCTGGCCGCGCACGGGCTACGGGTAGTCATGGGTGAGGCTCAGTCGAGCCTGCGCGTGGCACACCCGCTGAACGCTGCTCTCGCCGAAGAGATTGCCACGGCCGAAGGCCGCTACGTGACCGGCATCGGCTACGAGGTCGGTTCGTTCGGCGATGAGGCGGAGTGCGCCGGGCGTATTGCCCGCATGCTGGCCGCAACACCACCGCACGGTCCCTCTCCTCGCCGCTTCGAGCCGCGCGCGTACGTGGTGGACGAGAGCACGGCGCGGGAGTCGCCGTCCGAGCCCGCGTGGACGGGGCGGGTACAGCGCGTCCTAAGCGACGGCTCGTATCTGCTGATCACCGAGACCGGCTACCAGTGGAGGGCCGGAGCCCGCGATGTGCGGGCGGCCACGGACGCCGAGCGGGCCGTGTACGAGGCGAAGCTGGCCCGGCTGAAGCGGGAGCGGGCGGCGCTCACCGAGCGGCTGTCCGGGCGGGGAG
>NZ_JAAKZZ010000495.1 GCF_011045075.1 Streptomyces boncukensis | reverse complement strand
CGCTCAGAGCAGGAACGACGCGACGCGTTCCCCCGCTGGCTGCACTCCTACAATCACCACCGCGGACACACCGCGCTCGCAGGCAAACCACCCGCCAGCCGCGTCCCCAACCTCACAGGGCAATACAACTAGGCGTCTCGGGCGGATCATGGTTGCCCCCGCCGTGGCTGCCGGTTCGGAGCTGCCCCGGTCCGCGCCCTGCGGACTGCGGCGCCTCTGTGGTTGCGCGCGCAGTTCCCCGCGCCCCTTGCGGGGCACACGGACGCGCCCCGTCAGGGGCGCGGGGAACTGCGCGACCAGCCCATGACCACCCGCAGCCTGCGACGCAACAGCAAGGGGCAGCCCCTGCCCAGCACCAGCCCGCGTCCCGCGACGCTACGCGCGACCACCGCGCCGGCTCTCCCGCCGGACGAGGCGGAGATAGCGGTCCCAGTCCCAGTGCCGGCCGGGATCCGTGTGGTCGGCGTCCGGCACCTCGGAGTGCCCCACGATGTGCTCCCGGTCCACGGGGATGTCGTACCGGCCGCATATCCCGGCGACCAGCCGCGCGGACGCGGCGTACATGGCGGGGGTGAAGTCCCCGGGCCGGTCCACGAACCCCTCGTGCTCGACGCCGACGCTGCGCTCGTTCCACCCGCGGTTGCCCGCGTGGTACGCCACGTCCAGTTCGCGGATCATCTGCGCGACATGGCCGTCCTTGCCGACGACGTAGTGCGCGGCGGCGCCGTGCCCCGGGTCCTGGAAGACCTTCAGCGCCGAGCTGAAGCTGCCCTGCGTCACATGGATCACCACGCGGTCGATGCGGTAGTCGGCGGGCCGGTCGGCCCGCCGCCAGTTCGCGGAGGAGGCCGCGACCCAGCGGGCCCGTTCGTCGTCGACCTCGCCCTCCTTCCGGGGCTTGTGGTTTCCCGGCAGGCGCCACCACAGGCGCGACGCGTCGTCGCGCCCCGCGGCGCCCAGCACGCTGATGCCGACGGCCACGCCGCCCCCGATGAGCAGCTTCCGCCTGGTGATCTCCACGGGCTTCCTAACGCGTTCGGCCCACTCCTGTGTTCCGTCTACCCTGGAGGATGCTATGACTGAGTCCGCAGGCACCACCACCGCCCCCGCGTCCGCCGGGCGCCCGCTCCGCGTCCTGGCCGCCATGTCCGGCGGCGTCGACTCGGCCGTGGCCGCGGCGCGCGCGGCCGAGGCCGGGCACGAGGTGACGGGCGTCCACCTGGCCCTGTCGGAGAACCCGAAGTCGTTCCGTACGGGCGCGCGCGGCTGCTGCACCGTGGAGGACTCGCACGACGCCCGCCGCGCCGCCGACGTCATCGGGATCCCGTTCTACGTGTGGGACCTGGCCGAACGCTTCCGCGAGGACGTGGTGGAGGACTTCGTCGCGGAGTACGAGGCGGGCCGCACCCCCAACCCCTGCCTGCGCTGCAACGAGAAGATCAAGTTCGCGGCCCTGCTGGACAAGGCGCTGGCCCTGGGGTTCGACGCGGTGTGCACGGGCCACTACGCGACGGTGGTGGAGCGCCCGGACGGCGGCCGCGAGCTGCACCGCGCGAGCGACGCGGCGAAGGACCAGAGCTATGTGCTCGGCGTGCTGGACGAGCGGCAGCTGGCCCACGCGTTGTTCCCGCTGGGCGACACGCTCACCACCAAGGACGAGATCCGCGAGGAGGCGGCGCGGCGCGGCCTCTCGGTGGCGAAGAAGCCGGACAGCCACGACATCTGCTTCATCGCCGACGGCGACACGCGGGGCTTCCTGGCGGACCGCCTGGGGACGCGGGAGGGCGCGATCGTCGACGAGTCCGGCGCGGAGCTGGGCACTCACGAGGGCGCGTACGGCTTCACCATCGGGCAGCGCAAGGGCCTCCGCCTGGGCCACCCGGCCCCCGACGGCAAGCCGCGGTACGTCCTGGACATCTCCCCGGTGCAGAACACCGTCACGGTCGGCCCGGCGGCAGCGCTGGACGTGGCGTCGCTGACGGCGGTACGCGCCCGCTGGTGCGGCGCGCCCCCTGCGGCAGGCGTATCGCGCCCGTACACGGCCCAACTGCGCGCCCACGGCACGGAGACGGAGGTCAGCGCGGAACTGGCCGGCGACGAGCTCCGCGTCCGCTTTACCGCAGGACCGGAGCGCGGAGTGGCCCCGGGCCAGGCGATCGTGCTGTACGAGGGCACCCGGGTGGTCGGCAGCGCGACGATCGCGACGACGGAGCGCGCGCAGCGGGCGGCGACGGCGGGCTGACTCAGCCTTCGCGCTGCGGGCCGGTGATGTCCTCGTTGATGGCGAATCCCTTCGCGGGCCCCTCGGGGATGGTCACCTCGGTGCCGTAGGGCACCCGGTGGACGTCGCTGTAGTCCGCTTTCTCGGGGAGGGGGCCGCTGAGCACGGTGACGGAGCCGCCGCCGTCGTGATCGTCGATGATCACGTACACGGGGATCCCGGCGCGTGCGTACTCCCGGCGCCTGCGCTCGCGGTCGCGCTGCTGTGCGCGGCGCCCGGGGGAGACGACTTCGGCGACGAGGGCGACGGCGGACGCCTGGATGCCGAGACCGTCCTCGTCCTCGTGCGGCTCCAGGTCTTCAGGGGCGATGATGAGGTCCGGGATCCAGACCTTGCGGCCATGCACCATGTTGGTGTCCTGGAACGACGCGTGTGTGCCTGCCCCCAGGAAGCGGACTAGTGCGTTCCGCAGGCGGTTAATGGCCTGGGCATGGGTTCGGCGACCGGTCGGTGACACCTCGATGGCTCCCTCGATGATCTCTGCGCGGTAGCCCTCGGGGAGCTCCATGGCCTGCCACGCCTGCCACAGCACCTGGTCGAGGTCGGGGAGAGCTGGAGCCTCGGCGTCGTCATCGCAGTCGGGCGGCGGCATCTCGTGGGCGAGAGCGGTCATCGGGTAACACCTCCTCCTTCAGTGTGGGCATGAAAACTGCGTGCCACAAGCGACGCCCTCACGGTAGGCAGCCGGACCAGCGGCGGGGTGCGAAGAGGAAGTGATCACCTGATCTGATGAAGAGCGCCCGCCTTCGCGCTGCGCAGCAGCGCGTCAAGGGCTCCACGGGTCGGGGTGAGCACGTGTGCGGGATCCGCGCTCTCGCGTAGCGCGAGCCGTCCGGGGGATATGCGGGCGACCTCGACGCAGTTGTTTCCGCCGTCCTCGGAGAACGACGACTTGACCCACTGCATCTCGTACACGTGCGTTCCTCTCACAGCTCACGCGCGATGACACGCATGAAGTCGCGGGACTTGCTCTCCGGCAACGCTACTCGTTCGATCGCGTCGAATCGGCTGCGAAAGTTGGCCAGTTGCGCCGGGGAGTCGAAGAACACAGCGCCGGTCGGGGAGTCCAGATGAACGGTGTCGAGATGGGGCGAGACGGCGCATGCGTAGAGGATCGACTCCCCGATCATGGGGAAGCCTCCGGCGGAGAACGGGATCACGAGCAGGGTCACGTTGTCCCGTTCGCTCGCCTCGGTGAGGTACTTGAGCTGAGCGGCGGCCACCTCGCGGCCACCGGGCTGCATCCGCAGGGCCGCCTCGTGGATCACGCCCCTGTAGGGCTTCGCCGACGCACCGGTCACCGCGGCCTGGCGGGCCATGCGATGCGCGACCCGCAGTTCCACTTCCAGGCGCGGCAGCCGGGGCATTACCAGCTCGAAGAGCACCCGGGCGTGGTCCTCGGTCTGGAACAGCCCCGGCAGATGCGCTGTCTGCACCGTGCGCAGCCTGACGGCGTCGTGCTCGATCTCCGCGACATCCAGGAAGCCGGGCGGGATCTTGCTCCGGTACTCCTCCCACCAGCCGCCTTTCCGACCGCCCGTCATCGCGGCCAGAGCATCTACGAGTTCGTCGTCGTCGCACTCGTAGATGCTGGCCAGACGCCGCAGCCGCTCCTCGCTGATGCCGAAGCGGCCTCCCTCGACGTTGGCGATGACGGTCCGGTCCGTGCCCAGTTCGTCCGCCGCTTTCGCGGCGGTCAGTCCTGCGGCCTCGCGTAGCCTGCGCAGCTCGGTGCCGAACCGGCGCTGTCGGATGGTCGGTGCGTGCCGTGGAGCCATGTGCGTCCCCTTCGTCCGCGCACAGTGTGCTGCCCTGTCCGAGTGTCGGTCCACCACCCAAGTCGAGTTAACTCGTTCTAGTGAATACGTAGCACTGTTATGTATTAAGCCTGCTAGCTTGTGAGGTCCAAACAGGCTCGCCGGTATCCGGGAGGCACGCGTATGGACACGCACCCCGAGCCCATCCCCTTCGACTCGCAGTGGGCGTACGAACTCACCTTCCCCTGCGACCCGCGCGGCCCCGGCATCGCCAGGACGACGGTGCGGGTCGTCCTCGCGGCGCACGGACTCTCCGCACTCTCCGCGAGCGCGGAGCTCCTCGCCTCCGAGCTGGTCACCAACGCCGTACGGCACACCAAGGGGCCGGCCGGAATCCGGCTGCACTGGCTCTTCCCGGTGCTGCGCGGCAGCGTGTGGGACCCGGCGCCGGACCTGCCCCCCGGCAACGCTGTGCGGCTCCGTCCCGGCGCCGCCCGCGCAGTCCGACGAGGGCCGGGGCCTCTTCCTCCTGGACGCGGTCGCCGACCGCTGGGGCGGCTGCTCCCTCGCGGACGGCGCCCTCGGCCCCGGCGGCAAGTCACTCTGGTTCGAGCTGCGCCTGCCGCCGGTCCTCGCGGCGTGACTGCGGCGGGACCGTCCAGTACACCCAGAGCCAGCCGGGCGTCGTTGAGCAGCAGCCCCAGCACCCGCAGCAGCGTGGTCTTCCCCGAGCCGTTCCGCCCCGCGAGCACCGTCCAGCCCGCGTGGGTGCCGTCGGGCCGGGTGAACGTGAGGTCGACGGCGCGGTCTCCGTGGAAGCCGCGCAGGCCGTCGATCTGGGAGCAGGGTATGCACTGCGCCCGCAGTCTGTCGGACGAGCGGTACCGGATCCGCGTGACGGTCAGGACCGCAGCACGCGCCTGCCCAGCTCCTGCGCCGCGTACGCTGCCAGCAGCGTCGCGCCGCTGATCACCAGCATGAAGAAGGCGGCGGCCACCGGCCAGGGGGAGGCGTCCGCCGAGGCGTGCGTCATGAAGGACGCGTACATCAGCAGCACCGGCGGCGCGGCGACCACCGGGACCGCCCACACCAGCCGGTCCCGCAGTCCGAAGTACGCGGCCAGCGCCACCAGGACGACCGCCAGGACCAGCACGCCGCCGAGCGAGACGGGCGTGGTCTCGTCAATCGCCCCGGGGCTCTCGGGGCGGTTGCGGAGGTCCCACGGTATGCACAGCAGGTACCGCTCGTCCGACAGACTGCGGGCGCAGTGCATACCCTGCTCCCAGATCGACGGCCTGCGCGGC
>NZ_JAAKZZ010000494.1 GCF_011045075.1 Streptomyces boncukensis | reverse complement strand
AGGTGATGCTGGACGACGAGGATCTGTACGGCGCCGGCGTGGACCCCGTCTCGGTACGGCGCACCATCGGCATGGTCTTCCAGCGGCCGAACCCGTTCCCGACCATGTCCATCTACGACAACGTCGCGGCGGGCCTGAAGCTCAACGGCAGCAGCAAGAAGAAGGACCTGGACGCCGTCGTCGAGAAGTCCCTCAAGGGGGCCAACCTCTGGAACGAGGTCAAGGACCGGCTGAACAAGCCCGGCTCCGGGCTCTCCGGCGGCCAGCAGCAGCGGCTGTGCATCGCCCGCGCGATCGCGGTGGAGCCCCAGGTGCTGCTGATGGACGAGCCGTGCTCGGCGCTGGACCCGATCTCGACGCTGGCGATCGAGGACCTGATCGGTGAGCTGAAGGAGCAGTTCACGATCGTGATCGTGACCCACAACATGCAGCAGGCGGCGCGGGTCTCGGACCGCACCGCGTTCTTCAACCTGGCGGCGGTCGGCGAGCCCGGCAAGCTCATCGAGATCGACGACACGGAGCGGATCTTCTCCAACCCGTCCGTCCAGGCGACGGAGGACTACATCTCGGGCCGCTTCGGCTGAGACCCCGCGGCCGGCAGAGCTGCCCGCGGTGCTGCATGGCGGTGCCACCGTCGGGCGACCCGGGGCCCGTCCGCTTCTCCGGAGAAGCGGACGGGCCCCACCTACCGCCCGGCCGCTCAGCCGCTCAGCCGCTCAGCCGAAGACGAGCTTGATCGCCCCGTACATCACCGCCGCGACCAGCGCGGCGGCGGGCATGGTGATGAACCAGCCCAGAATGATGTTCTTCGCGACCCCCCAGCGCACCGCGCTGACCCGCTTGGTCGCCCCCACGCCCATGATCGCGGACGTGATCACATGGGTGGTCGAGATCGGCGCGTGGAACATGAAGGACGCCGTGTACATCACGGACGCGGCCGTGGTCTCGGCGGCGAACCCCTGCGGCGGGTCCAGCTCGATGATCCGCCGCCCCAGGGTGCGCATGATGCGCCAGCCGCCCGCGTACGTACCGAGCGAGAGCATCAGCGCGCTGGCGATCTTGACCCAGATCGGGATCTCGTTGTGGTCCTGGACGTCCGCGATGGTGAGCGCCATCACCACGACGCCCATCGTCTTCTGCGCGTCCTGCAGGCCGTGGCCGAGGGCCATGCCGGCCGCCGAGACGGTCTGCGCGATCCGGAACCCCCGCTTCGCGCGGTGCGGATTCGCCTTCCGGAACATCCACATGATGGCGCACATCACCAGATAGCCGACCAGCATCCCGACCAGCGGCGAGAGGAACATCGGCAGCACGATCTTCTCGATCACGCCCGACCAGTGCACGGCGATACCGCCGGCCAGCGCGGCGCCCACCATGCCGCCGAACAGCGCGTGGCTCGACGAGGAGGGCAGGCCGAAGTACCAGGTGATGAGGTTCCAGACAATGGCACCGACCAGCGCGGCGAACAGGATGGCCATCCCGCTGTCGCCGTGCGGGGTCTCGATGAGCCCCTCGCTGACGGTCTTGGCGACCCCGCTGCCGAGGAAGGCCCCGGCGAGGTTCATCACGGCCGCCATCAGCAGCGCGGCCCGCGGCGTCAGCGCCCGGGTGGAGACGGAGGTCGCGATGGCGTTCGCGGAGTCGTGAAAGCCATTCGTGTACGTGAAGAAGAGCGCGACCCCTACGGTCACGACCAGGGCGAACGTGTCCACGAAGGTCAGGACTCCTTGACCGCGATCGTCTCGACCGTGTTGGCCACGTGTTCGAAGGCGTCGGCCGCCTCCTCCAGCACGTCCACGATCTGCTTGAGCTTCATGACCTCGATCGCGTCGTACTTGCCGTTGAAGAGATGGGCGAGCAGCTTGCGGTGGATCTGGTCCGCCTGGTTCTCCAGCCGGTTGACCTCGATCCAGTACTCGGTGAGGTTGTCCATGGTGCGCAGGTTCGGCATCGCCTCGGCGGTCAGCTCCGCGGCCCGCGCGAGCACCTCGATCTGCTGCTCGACCCCCTTGGGCAGCTCCTCGACCTGGTAGAGGACGACGAGGTCGACGGCCTCCTCCATGAAGTCCATGATGTCGTCGAGGGAGGAGGCCAGGTTGTAGATGTCCTCGCGGTCGAACGGCGTGATGAACGAGGAGTTGAGCTGGTGGAAGATCGCGTGCGTCGCATCGTCCCCCGCGTGCTCGGCCGCCCGCATGCGTTCGGAGATCTCGGCGCGCGCGGAGGTTTCCGCCCCGAGCAGTTCCATCAGGAGCTTCGAGCCGGTCACGATGTTGTCCGCGGAGGCCGCGAACATGTCGTAGAAGCTCGTCTCCCTGGGGGTCAGACGAAAGCGCACTGGGGGTCCTCGGAATGCGTCGATATCGGTCTCGTCGATGCTAGGCGCATCATCCGGCCACAGCTAACCGGCGTCCTCCAGTGTCACCCATGGAGACTCGTGGCCTGAACCGGCCTCCGGAAGGTCCGGTATCGTATACCCACGAGGGGTATCTAGACAGGGGTGGCGCCGCGGCCCCGCAACGGGAGGAACCATGACGACCGCAGAGACCGGCCAGGCCGACAGCGCGGCCGACGGTGTGGCCGACACCGTGGGCGAGGCCACCTCCGAGTGCTGCTCGGCCCACGCCGCCACGGGCATGCACGGCTACAGCAAGGACAAGGAAGCCCACCTCAAGCGCCTCCGCCGGATCGAGGGCCAGATCCGCGGCCTCCAGCGGATGGTGGACGAGGACGTCTACTGCATCGACATACTCACCCAGGTCTCCGCCTCGACCAAGGCCCTCCAGTCCTTCGCCCTCCAGCTGCTGGAGGAGCATCTGCGGCACTGTGTGGCACACGCCGCACTCGACGGCGGCGCCGAGATGGACGCGAAGGTGGCGGAAGCCACAGCCGCCATCGCCCGGCTGATGCGCACCTGAGCAGACGGGAGGGGCACCACTCCCTGCCCGCCGGCGAGCCCGCTGAACCCTCAGCGGGACGACTCCGGCACCCCGTCCAGCTCGCCCGCGGCACGGCTCAGCACCTCGTCGATCCGCGCCAGGCTCAGCCGCTCCTCCGCCGCGGAGGCGGCGATCATCAGCTCGCCGCAGAGCTCGATCTCGGCGAGGGCGATGTGGTCCTGGATCACGGAGCGCCGCTGACCACGGGCGGCGCTTCCGCCGCCAGGCGTCGATACAGGCACACGTATCACCTCCTGTGCTCCTCGTGTCCCTCATGTCGAGATGCGGAGCGGCCCCTGTCTTCCGGCCCAGCTCCCCAGCGTAGGGAGGGACGCACCCTCCGCGCATGGCACTTACGAACCATTTCCACCGGGCCACGGCGGCCATGAAGCGGCATCACGCGCGCGTCAGGCGTACCGCTCAGGGAACGGCGATCGCGCCCGCGTAGATGTCCCGGTCCTCGGGCATCGTGACACGCACCGGGACGCCGAAGCCGTGCGCGCGGGTCGTCGAGAGGACCGTGACATCCCCGCGCTCGCCGGCGAAGGTGAACCGATGGCGGACCTTCCGCAGACGCCCCTGCCCGTCGAGGTACGCATCAAACGGGATCGTATGACCGGAGAACCCTTTCTCCGCAGCTGTCAACCGCCGCCGTACGGAGGGCGAAGCGGCGTCGGCGGCCGCCCTGACATCCACCGTGCCCCGGAAGTGCCACACCCGGGTGCCGTCGAGATCGGTGGCGCCGAGGCGGCGCACCGTGCGCGCGCCGCGCAGCAGTTCGGCGGCGCTGACCGGGTCGGTGGCGCCGCCCGACACCAGATTCCCGTCCGGCAGGGTGGCCGTGGGGACGCGCACCCACTTGCCCGGCGGCACGCCCTCGCGGTTCTTCATATAGAGGGCGCGGGGCGTCAGCAGCTCGACGACCGGGCGGCGTTCCCCGGGCCGCTCCCCCGACGTACCACGCGGGAGCGAGACGACGAGCCGGCCGGTGCCCCGCGCGTAGTCGAAGCTGCCGGCGCCCTGGACGACGACCCGGGTGCCGCCGCTCGCCATCTCCATGGACGTACGCACCCGGGAGGTGCCCGCGCGGACCAGCGCCTCGGCGGCCCGCCGTACGGCGTCGGGGGCGGGGCGGGCGTCGCGGGAGGCGCCGGGCCCGCCGGGCGACCGCCCGTCGGCCGTGCCGCCGAGCGCCGCGCACCCGGCCGTGAGGGGCGTGAGGGCGGCTGCCAGCAGCGCGGCCACCAGAGCCGGTGCGGCGGCTGCGCCGCACCGCCGCTGCCACCGCACCGCCATCCTGCCGACCTCTCACGCCCGCGCGCGCCCTTGCGCGCGCCCCACCGCCTAACGAGCCCCCGGTACAGGCCGTCACGGGATCGGTACGGTGGTCACGTGCGCGAGCGAGCCCCCGAACACCAGCCGGACCAGGCGGCCCTCTCCGCCGTCGCCAAGGGCCTGCACGAGGCGGATATGACCGAGCGCGGTGCGTTCTGCTCGGCCGTGTGCTCCTGCGGCTGGCGCGGTCCGGCCCGCCGGGCGCGGGACCGGGCCCGCGCCGACGCCGCCGGGCACCGGGGCGAGTACGAGTAGGCCCCGTCAGGGAGGCGCCGCACCCGGAATCGAGAAGGCTCAGGCCGCCAGGTCGCGGTCCTGCGGGGAGCGAGGGGCACCGGCATCCGCACGCTGCTCCGCCGTACCGGACGCGCCGGAGCCCGACCAGACCAGCGTGCCCAGCCAGGAGAAGCGCGCGACCCCGGCCCGCACCGCGGGCGTGAGCAGCCACATCGCGGCCGGAGCGAGCAGCAGCGCGACGGCGGTGCCCAGCGCGAGCCCGCCCAGGACGTCCGTGGGGTAGTGCACCCCCATGTAGACCCGGCAGAACGCCTCGGTGACGGCCAGCCCGATCGCCAGCAGCCCGTACTTCCGGTGGACCATGAAGACGGCGACCGCGATGGCCATGGTGAGCGTGGCGTGGTCGCTGACGAACGAGTAGTCGCTCTTTCCGTCGATCAGGGGGTCGACTCGCTTGTGGTCGACGAACGGCCGGGGGCGCTCCACGAACTCCCGGATCGGGATGTTCACCAGGAGTGCGATCACGGCGGCCAGCGGCGCCCAGAGCAGCCCCGCGAAGCCCGACACCGCCTCCTCGCGCGTGCCCCGCCTGCGCGCGACCCCCCACCAGGCCCACAGCGCGACCAGGACGAGTCCGACGGCGATGCCGTACTCGCCGATGAACTCCATGGTGCGGTCGGCCCAGGTCGGCGCGTCCTTCGCCAGCCCGTTGATCTCGTAGAGGAGCCCTACATCAGGGTTGTCCCAGTCAGCCATCGAGGTGCGGCCCCTTCTTCACTTCTGCCCTGCTTGCTGGTCGCTGGTACGCGCTGTCAAACCCCCGTGCCCCCGTGCTC
>NZ_JAAKZZ010000493.1 GCF_011045075.1 Streptomyces boncukensis | reverse complement strand
TGACCGGGATGTGCGCCCCCGCGGGGAGGCGGGCCATGTCTTCGAGGTGTGCTGAGGGGCAGCCCCTCCCCGGAGAGAGGAACGGCTAGTCGCGGAGGTGGGCCGTGTCGTTGAGGAGGCGCAGCGACGCGTTGCCGTCGGCGAAGTAGGCCACGGCCGACAGCGACGCGGCCGACAGCTCCATCCGGAACAGCGACTCCGGCGGCGCCCCCAGCGCGAGCCGGACCAGCGTCTTGATCGGCGTCACATGGGTCACCGCCAGCACCGTACGTCCCGCGTACCGCGCCAGCGCCTTGTCCCGGGCCACCGCCACCCGCCGCGCGACCTCCTCGAACGACTCGCCGCCGCCCGTGGGGCGCGCGGACCCGGACTCCAGCCACGCCTGCAGGTCCCGCGGATACCGCTCCCGCACCTCCGCGAACGTCAGCCCCTCCCAGGCGCCGAAGTCCGTCTCGCGCAGTCCCTCGTCCGTCCGGACGTCGAGCCCCAGCCGCTCCGCGACCGCCGCCGCCGTCTCCTGGCAGCGGCGCAGCGGAGAGGCGGTGACGGCCTGGACGGTGCCCCGCGCCGCCAGCGCCTCGGCGACGGCCGCCGCCTGACGCCGCCCCGCCTCGGACAGCGCGGGGTCGCTGCCGCCGCTGCCGGAGAAGCGCTTCTGCGGGGTGAGCGGCGTCTCGCCGTGCCGGAGCAGGACGAGGGTGGTCGGAGTGCCGAGATCGGCGGCCCATCCGGCGACCGGCGGCATCGCGGGGGCGGAGCCCGTGTCCGCGTCCGCAGGAGCCTCCAGCTCTGCGGTGGAGGCCCCCGGCTCCCACTGGCGGCCCGCCTTGCCCGCGTCCATCGCCTCGTTCGCGAGCCGGTCCGCGTGCTTGTTCTTCTCGCGCGGGATCCACTCGTACGTCACCGCGCCGGCCGGGAAGACGCTCTGCGCCTCGGCCGCGAGGGGCCGCATGTCCGGGTGCTTGATCTTCCAGCGCCCGGACATCTGCTCCACGACCAGCTTGGAGTCCATCCGCGCCACGACGGCGGCCTCCGGGTCGAGCTCGTACGCGGCGCGCAGCCCCGCGACGAGGCCGCGGTACTCGGCGACGTTGTTCGTGGCACGGCCGATGTACTCCGCCGTCTCGCGCAGCGTCTGGCCGGTGTCCGGGTCCCGGACGACGGCGCCGTACCCGGCAGGGCCGGGGTTCCCGCGCGAGCCCCCGTCGGCCTCGACAAGAAGAACGCGGCCGCTCACAGCACCGGCAGCCGCGCGTGCGTCGCTCACAGGCCGGACTCCGGGGTGCGCACCAGGATGCGGCGGCAGTTCTCGCACCGCAGGACCGCGTCGGCGGGCGCCTCGCGGACGTCGTTGAGCTCGGTGAT
The DNA here is from genome assembly GCF_011045075.1 of Streptomyces boncukensis. Taxonomy (GTDB): domain Bacteria; phylum Actinomycetota; class Actinomycetes; order Streptomycetales; family Streptomycetaceae; genus Streptomyces; species Streptomyces boncukensis. The sequence goes on along the minus strand of NZ_JAAKZZ010000493.1, from coordinate 3,985 downwards.
GTTCAGCTCCAGGCGGCAGCCCTCGCAGCGGCGCTGGTAGAGCTTGGCCGCGCCGATGCCGCCCTCCCGCTCGCGGATCTTGTCGTACAGCTTCAGCAGCTCGGCGGGCAGGGCGTGGGCCTGGGCCTCGCGCTCCCGGCGCACGCTGGCCGCCTCGGAGTCGATCTGCCCGAGCGTCTCGTCCCGGCGGGCCGTGGCGGCCTCGTTCCTGGCGTGCACGGCCTCGACGCGCTCGGCGAGCTCGGCGGCGCGCTCCTGCGCGGACTCGTGGCGCTCCATGATCTCCAGCACCACCTCCTCCAGGTCGGCCTGGCGCTTGCCGAGCGCGGCGATCTCGCTCTGCAGGCTCTCCAGGTCCTTGGGGTTGCTGACCGCGCCCGAGTCCATGCGCTGCTGGTCCCGGGCCGCGCGCTGGCGCACCTGGTCGACGTCCTGCTCCGCCTTGGTCTGCTCGCGCGCGGTGTCGCTCTCCTCGGTCTGCGCGGCCACGAGCAGGTCGCGCAGCTGCGCGAGGTCGGCTTCGAGCCGCTGGAGCTCCTCGTGCTCGGGCAGCGTCTTGCGCTTGTGCGCGAGCTGCGTCAGGCGGGTGTCCAGGTCCTGGACGTCGAGAAGTCGGATCTGATCGGCGGGCTCGGCGTTCAGTTGGGGGCTCCCGGGTTCGTGTCGGATACGGAAGGGGCGGCGGGGACGCCGCGGAGGAGTCAGGGTGCGGCCGGGGCGTGCGCGGTCCACGGATCGGTGACCGCACGCGAGACATGGGTGCGCAGCTCCCAGCCGTGGCGTTCGGCGACGGCGTCGAGCTGGGCCGCCGCCTGCTCGCACCACGGCCACTCGGTGGCGTAGTGCGCGGCGTCGACGAGCGCGAGCGGGGAGTGCTCGCGGGCCTCGGAGGCGGGGTGGTGCCGCAGGTCGGCCGTCAGATAGGCGTCCACTCCTGCGGCGCGTACGTCCGCGAACAGGCTGTCGCCCGAGCCGCCGCACACCGCGACGGTGCCGATCCGCTGGTCCGGGTCGCCGGCGGCGCGGACGCCCTGCGCCGTGGTGGGCAGCCGGGCCGCGGCCCGCTCGGCGAACTCGGCGAGGGTGAGCGGCGGGTCGAGCGCGCAGATCCGGCCGAGGCCGCGCCGCCCTGCGGGGTCGCCGGCGTCCGGCACCAGCGGCCCGAGGACGCGCAGCCCGAGGGCGCCGGCGAGGGCGTCGGAGACTCCGGGGTCGGCGGTGTCGGCGTTGGTGTGCGCGACGTGCAGCGCGATGTCGTGCTTGATCAGGGTGTGCACGACGCGGCCCTTGAAGGTGTCCGCCGCGACGCTGGTGGTGCCCCGCAGATAGAGCGGGTGGTGGGTGACGAGCAGATCGGCGCCGAGGGCCACGGCCTCGTCGGCGATCTCCTGGACCGGATCGACGGCGAAGAGCACACGGCCGACGCGGGCCCGGGGGTTGGGGACGTCGCCGCAGACCGTGCCGACGGCGTCCCACGCCTCGGCCCGCGCGCGCGGCCACAGGGCGTCGAGCGCGTCGATGACTTCGCGGAGCGTGGGCGTTTCGGACACGGGGCCAGGCTACCTGCCCCGCCCGGTTCTCCAACCTGCCGGGCCGAGGCGTCCCCGGGCCCCCCGGGGGGCTACTTGACGAGGTGGCCGCGCAGGTCGTCCAGGACCTCGTCGGCCGCGGTGACGCCGAGGCCCAGATACCAGGTCTCGTCGCTGACGTCCTCGGCCTGGCCCTTCCGCACCGCGCCCAGCTTCTTCCACAGCGGGCTGTCCTGCGCCTTGGCGCGGTCCGTCTTCTTCGGGTCGCCGTAGGCCCCGGTGAAGATCCAGTCCGCGTCGGCCTCGTCCATCCGCTCCGGGCTGATCTCCGTCGCGAGATCGTTGATCTGCTGGTTCTTGGGCCGGGGCAGCCCGACGTCCTGCAGGATGGTGCCGATGAACGACGCCTTCGCGTACAGCCGGATCCGGTCCGGCATGAAGCGGAGCATGGTGACGGTCGGCTTCTTGCCGTCCTGCGCCTCGATGTCCGCGCCCAGCTTCTCCGCCTTCGCCCGGTAGGCGTCCAGCTTGTCCCGGGCCTGCTTCTTGCGGCCCAGCGCGGCGGCGTTCAGCAGGTAGTTCTCCTTCCAGGTGAAGCCGGGGCGGATGGAGAAGACGGTGGGCGCGATGGCGGACAGCTGCTTGTACTTGTCGGCGGCCCGCAGCTGGCTGCCGAGGATCAGGTCGGGCTTGAGCTTGGCGATGGCCTCAAGGTTGAGGTTGTTGATGGTGCCGACGTTCGCCGGGTCGCCCGCCTGCTGCTTCAGATAGCCGGGGATCTTGTTGGAGCCCTCGGTCGGCGCGAGACCGACCGGCTTGACGCCCAGCGAGACGGCGTTGTCGAACTCCCCGACGTCCAGCACCACGACCCGCTTCGGCTGCTTCTTCAGCTCGGTCCTGCCCATGGCGTGGGTGATCGTGCGCGGCCACTCGCCCGCCTTGGCGTCGGTGCCGTACGCCGCGGTCTTCTTCGCGGCGCCCGAGAAGTCCTGGCCGCCCTGGGCGGCCTTCTCCTTGGACTTGCCCTTTCCGCTGTCCGAATCGCCGCTGTCGCCCCCGTCGGAGCCGCAGGCGGCGAGGGTGAGGGCGGCGGCCAGCGAGACGGCGACGGCCGCGGTGCGGGTACGTATCGACATGGGTTCTCCGAGCTGAAGGGAGCTGAAGGGGAGGGACACCGGGCCGGGGGGACCCGGAACACTTAGGCGAACCTTACTTCACTTTTCGGCCACCCCTGCGGGCACCCCCGCGACACCCCGCGACACCCCGCGGACCGGCCGAGCGCGGCCCTTGCACACGCCGGGGCGCACGCTCCGCCGAACCGTGCTCCTCGTCACCCTTACGCGTGAAGCGGTTCAACTCGCGTTGTTCGACAGGAAGTACGAGCCCTAGCTTCGTCACTGGAGGTGATCGCGGCATGACCGCCTGTGTCATGGATGACGGCTTCACGGTCGCTGCGGACGGCTCGTACGCCGCGCGGCTCTGCGCCCGCCCCGGCTCGGCCGACTGGTTTCCGGAGCGCTGGACGCTCGGCGGGCCCGAGCCCTACGCCGTACCGCTGCCCGGAGAGCGGCCCGAGACGGCCGACAGCCAGGTGCTGCCGCTCGCGGACGGGCGCGTGCTCATCGCGCGCCGCACCGGCGAGCAGTACGCGCCGGCGCTGCTCTACCCCTCGGGCCCGGACACCGGGGAGCTGCCGCTGGGGGCCGTGGCGGTGGAGCGGCTCACGCTGCTGCCGCCCGCGCCGTGCGGCCGGCGTGCCTACGGGCTCGCGCCCGGCGCGGACGGGCGCTCGACCGGCGTCTGGCTGCTCGCGGGCGGCGGCTCCGGGGCGCCGGAGCGCGTCGCGGAGATCGCCGGGCACTGCGCGGGCGGCGCCTGGCTGGACCGCGAGGGGCGGCTGCTGGCGGTCGACCGCACGCCGTACGCGGAGCCGCCGGGCGGGGAGCCGCCGGGCGCGGCGGGCCCGCCCGGCTCCCCGGAGGCCGGGGCGCGGCGCGCCGGGGCCGCCGTGACCAAGACCGTCGTGGCCGACCTCGCACGCGGCGGTGAGGTCTCCCCGCTGCTCCAGATCACCGAGGACAGCAACGACCGGCTGCTGCGGGCCGATCCGGACAGCGGCCTGCTGCTCGTACGGTCGGACGCGCCCGGCGAGGACCGGCTGGGCTGGGGCGTGCTGGGCAGCCACCGCCCCGTGCGCTTCCCGGAGGTGCTGCACCCGGCGCACGCCCGGCTCACCCCGTTCGCGGTGCAGCCCCGGCAGATGCTGCTGCCGGAGAGCTGCGCGGTGGCGCTGCGGGTGGACGCGGCGCAGGGCACCTGGCTGGCCGTGTGGCGGCCGGGGCTGCGGGAGTTGCGGCACATCGCGGCGCCCCCCGGCTGGCTGACCGGCAACGGGCTGTGGACGGCGGACGGCGAGCTGCGCGTGCCGTACGCGACCTCGCACACCCCCTGCGGGC
>NZ_JAAKZZ010000492.1 GCF_011045075.1 Streptomyces boncukensis | reverse complement strand
CTGCGGGGGCTGTTGGGGTCGCTGGGGCTGCTGGGGGTACTGCCCATGCTGCTGCGCGCCCCGGGAACCCCGGCCGCGTCCGCTCCTGAAACCTGCCACGTAATCGAACGTACCTTGTCGCCCGGACCTCGGTGCCACGGCTGCCGGAAACTGGCCGGACATCGCTGCTGACCTGTGACATCCCCTAGGGGAACCCGGTGGTGCGGGCGTCACTCCGGGATGTGGCCAACCCCACCCGCGCCGTCGCGGGCTCCCGCGCGCTCCCGTGGGCCGCCCTGCCCCGTCACGGGCCCTGCCCCCTCACGGGCCCGGCAGCCGGACGGCGAGGGTGACGAGCGCTCCGGTGCGGCCCGCTGCGCCGACCGTGAACCGGTCGGTGACGAGCTTGGCCAGCCACAGGCCGCGGCCGGTGGGCGCCCCGTCCAGACCGGGCAGCAGCTCCGGGATGACGTCCTCGCTGAAGCCGGGCCCGGAGTCGGTCACCTGGCACTCCAGCTCGTTGCCGATGTGCCGCAGCAGCAGCTGCCCCCCGCCGCCGGCGTGCTCGACGGCGTTGGTGGCGACGGCGTCGACCGCGACCACGAACTCCCCCCTGCGCGGCTCGCAGAGCCCGGCCCAGGCCGCGCACGTATCGACCTCGATACGCAGCCGGGGCAGGTCCCGGAGTGTGAAGCGGAGACGGCAGAGCAGCTCGGGAGTCAGCATCCGTTTCCCTCCTCGACGAGGGTCAGTGAACGGACGGCGTCGGAGCCGAGCCGGCGCAGGGTGCGCGCCTGGATCGGGGTGCACCGGACGGTCGTGGCGTCGGGTCCGCCGGCCCCGGCCCCGGCCCCGGCCCCGGCACTGGCCGCGGCCGCCGCACCCGCCGCCTGCCGCAGCAGGTCGGCGGCGCAGCTCGCGCCGAGGAAGTGCAGCGCGGTCAGGTCGACGTGGAGCGGTCCGTCCGGCCGGGCGCGCGCGAAGGCGTCGCGCAGCGCCGCGGCGAACTCGGCGTGCGTGGCGATGTCCGCCTCGCCCAGCAGCCGTATGCTCCGCGTGCCGCCTCCGGCGCCGTGCTCGGCCCGCAGGGAGCCGGGCGCGTCCAGCAGATGGACGGGGTGCGCGGCGCGCAGCGTGCGCAGCGCCTCGGGGCCGAAGGCGCGGTGGTCGTAGGCGCAGACCTCGCTGTAGCGGCGGTTGGTGAACAGGTGCTCGGCCGAGCGTTCGCGCTCCAGCACGGAGGCGATATCGGTACCGAGGTCGTCGACCCAGGCCATGTCGATGTACGCGCGCAGCGCGGCGTACCCCTGCCGGACGGCGAGCTCGGCCTCCTCCGTCAGCCGGTGCCACTGGCGCGCGGAGGTGAACTCGCGGTGCGGCGCGATCAGCGCGCGCATGCTGCTCACCGTCACCTGCCCGCGGTCCCAGGCGGTGGCGAGCGGTGACGTCCCCGCGCCCAGCCCGGCGAGCACCTCGTCCGTGGACACCCGCGGATGGAGGAAGAGCAGCACCTTCTCGCTGCGGGCCAGGCCGTGCCGGACGAACGCGCTGACGACCTCCCACTGGCCGGCCTCGCTCCCGTAGGCGGCGAAGGCGTGCTGGCCGGGGCGTATCCGCTGCACCGGGATGGTCCGGGCGCCGGGTGGCGGGCGCCACACCGTGCCGTCGGGTACCGGTCCGTCGCGGTCCGACACTCGCGTCCTCCTCGCGTCCGTCGGGCGCGCTGCCGAGCGCGCATGCCCACGTGGCGCTGACGCGCCCGCACGCTTCCTCCGCTTCGCCGCTAAGGAGGCTAGGACGGGGATCGGGCGATGGGTATACCGCGACGGCGGATTGGCTCGTGTGGTGCATCAACTGATCGCATTTGACCATGGCTCGCGGAAAAACCCACACCGGCCGGACCCGCACCGTGCGGATCCGGCCGTATTGGCGCTTTATGGCGTTTGGTTTTGGCCGATTGTGAAGTTGGTGGGGTCCGTTCGGCCGTCCGGCCGGGGGTCCGGGGGTGGTCCCCCGGGTTGGCAGGGCATGGCGTTTGGTTTTGGCCGATAGTGGAGTTGGTGGGGTTCGTTCGGCCGTCCGGCCGGGGGTCCGGGGGTGGTCCCCCGGGTTGGCAGGGCATGGCGTTTGGTTTTGGCCGATTGGGGAGGTGGGTGGGGCCCGTTCGGCCTCCTGGCCGGGCCCCTACTTGGCCGGTTCCGGCTCCGGCTCCTTCTCGGACGGCTCGTCCTCGGAGGGGTCGGCCGGTGTCCTCACGGAGTCGAGCAGCAGCTGGGCCACGTCGACGACCTGGAGGTTCTCCTTGGCCTTGCCATCGTTCTTCTTGCCGTTGACGGAGTCCGTCAGCATGACGAGGCAGAACGGGCAGGCCGTGGAGACGATGTCCGGGTCGAGGGAGAGCGCCTCGTCCACGCGTTCGTTGTTGATCCGCTTGCCGATCCGCTCTTCCATCCACATCCGGGCGCCGCCCGCGCCGCAGCAGAAGCCGCGCTCCTTGTGCCGGTGCATCTCCTCGTTCCGCAGCCCCGGCACCCGGCCGATGATCTCGCGCGGAGGCGTGTAGACCTGGTTGTGGCGGCCCAGATAGCACGGGTCGTGGTAGGTGATCAGGCCCTCGACCGGGGTGACCGGCACCAGCCTGCCCTCGTCGATGAGGTGCTGGAGCAGCTGGGTGTGGTGGATGACCTCGTACTCGCCGCCCAGCTGGGGGTACTCGTTGGCGATCGTGTTGAAGCAGTGCGGGCAGGTCGAGACGATCTTCTTCGCCGACTTCGGCTTCCTGGTGCTCTCGTCCTCGTCGTCCTCCCCGAACGCGGCGTTCAGCGTGGCGACGTTCTCCTCGCCGAGCTGCTGGAACAGGAACTCGTTGCCGAGCCGCCGCGCCGAGTCGCCGGTGCACTTCTCGTCGCCGCCCATGATCGCGAACTTCACGCCCGCGATGTGCAGCAGCTCGGCGAACGCCTTCGTCGTCTTCTTCGCGCGGTCCTCCAGCGCGCCGGCGCAGCCGACCCAGTACAGGTACTCGACCTCGGTCAGGTCCTCGACCGTCTTGCCGACGACCGGCACCTCGAAGCCGGCTTCCTGCTGGAGCTCCTTGGTCCACTCCAGCCGCTGCTTCTTGGCCAGGCCCCAGGGGTTGCCCTTCTTCTCCAGGTTCTTCAGCATCGTCCCGGCCTCGCTCGGGAACGCGCTCTCGATCATCACCTGGTAGCGGCGCATGTCGACGATGTGGTCGACGTGCTCGATGTCGACGGGGCACTGCTCGACGCAGGCGCCGCAGGTGGTGCAGGACCACAGCACGTCCGGGTCGATGACGCCGTTCGCTTCGGCGGTGCCGATCAGCGGGCGCTCGGCCTCCGCCAGCGCCTCCGCCGGGACGTCGGCCAACTGCTCGGCCGACGCCTTCTCCTCGCCCTCCATGGTCTTGCCGCCGCCCGCGAGCAGATACGGGGCCTTGGCGTACGCGTGGTCGCGCAGCGACATGATCAGCAGCTTGGGGGAGAGCGGCTTGCCGGTGTTCCAGGCGGGGCACTGCGACTGGCAGCGTCCGCACTCGGTGCAGGTGGAGAAGTCGAGGATGCCCTTCCAGGAGAAGTCCTCGACCTGCGAGACGCCGAACCGGACCTCTTCCGCGTTCTCGTCGTCGGACTCGTCCAGCGCTGTCTCGAAGTCGATCTCCTTGCCGCCGGAGACCATCGGCTGCAGCGCGCCCAGCGCGGTGCCGCCCGCCGCCTCGCGCTTGAACCAGATGTTCGGGAAGGCCAGGAAGCGGTGCCAGGCCACGCCCATGTTGGTGTTCAGCGCGACCGTGATCATCCAGATGAAGGATGTGGCGATCTTGAGCATCGCGAAGAAGTACGTCAGGTTCTGCAGCGTGCCGGTGCTCAGCTCGCTGAAGCCCGCGACCAGGGGGTAGGAGATGAAGTACTCGGCCTCGTAGTGGTCGGCCCCGTGCAGGGCGCCCTCCAGGGCGTGCAGCACCACGATGCAGACGCCGACGATGAGGATGACGGCCTCGACGAAGTACGCCTGCCAGGTGATGGAGCCCGTGAAGCGGGATTTGCGGCCCGCCCGCGTCGGCTTGTTGAGCTGCCGGATCACGATGAGGACGAGGATCCCCACGGCCGTCATGGTGCCCATGAACTCCACGTACATCGCCCAGGGCAGCCAGTCGCCGATGAGCGGCAGCAGCCAGTCGGCCTGGAAGAGCTGGCCGACGGCGTTGACGATGGTCAGGAGCAGGGTGAAGAAGCCGATCGCGACGAACCAGTGTGCGACGCCCATGACGCCCCAGCGGTTCATCCGGGTGTGCCCGAGGAACTCCTTGACCAGCGTGATGGTGCGCTGTTTGGGGGCGTCGGTCCGCGATCCCGCGGGCACCGGCCGGCCGAGCCGCACGAAGGTGAGGATCTGGAGGACGGCGCGGCCGAACAGCGCGAGTGCGACCGCGATGAGGACCAGCGACACGATGATCGCGGCGAGTTGCATAACGGGGCTCCTCGGAGCACAGCGGGGTTGACGAAGCGTCCGGTCTACTAAGCAGTAACTTATCCAGTCCGTACGAGACTACCCACTTTCCGGAGCGCTCTGTACCCGCCCCGACGGTGATGTGCGTCGCCCGTCCCGGACGCCCCCAGCCTGCCCTCAGCCCGCCGTCAGCAGGAAGTTGCGGTGACGCGCGGGCGGGGTGAAGCCCTCGGGCGCGCGGCGCGGGCCCGCCGTGCCCAGGTGCAGCACCGTCTCGTAGCCGTGTGCGGCGCCCTCCGCGCGCAGCCGGTCCAGCGCGTCCCGGTCCGGGCACCCGGCGATCACGATCGGGCGGTGCCGGGCGAGCGTGCGGGGCATGCCGCGCAGGACGTCCGCCGCGGGCCCGGCCCCGTCGATCTTCACCAGGTCGACGGGGAGCGGGCCGACGGCGCGGTCGGTGGGGGCCCGCTCGACGACGCTGACCCGCTGCTCCAGCCCGTTGACGGCCAGGTTGTGGCGCAGCCGCCCCGCCGCCGCGGGGTGCGGCTCGACGGTGACCGCGCGCAGCGCGGGGTTCGCGGTGCAGGCGAGCAGCGTGTAGAGGCCCGCGCAGGTGCCCGTGCCCGCGCTCACCCCGAGGAAGCCGCGGGAGCGGCGGGCCAGCGCGCAGAAGACCGGGCAGGTGGCCTCCTCCCAGTGCCGCAGGTCCGTCCAGACGAAGCTGCGGCTGTGCTCGTCGTCCTCGGCGGCCGCGTAGCGGAAGGGGGTGCCGTCGCAGGTGTGCAGCTCCCATACGCCGGTCGGCTGCAGCCGGGTCCACAGCCAGGGCGGGACGAGTCCCCGTACGGCGCCCGCCCGGACGGCGCGCTTGAGCCGCGGGGGCCGCGAGGGGTGTGGTGGGTGTGG
>NZ_JAAKZZ010000491.1 GCF_011045075.1 Streptomyces boncukensis | reverse complement strand
CCGAGACCCCCACCGCCGTCCTGCTGCACGGCGCGGGCAACGGCACCAAGGACCGCCTCGTACCGCTCCTGACGGACTTCCGGGCCCGCGGCTGCCGGGTGCTGGCCTTCGACTTCTCCGGGCACGGCCACAGCACCGGGCGGCTCGGCGAACTGAGTCTGCGCCGCCGCTTCCGGCAGGCCACCTCGGTGATCGAGGCGCGCGTCCCGGCCGCGTCACCCCTGGTACTGGCCGGCTTCAGCATGAGCGGCCAGACCCTGGCCGACCTCACAGGACGCTTCGGCGACCGGGTCGCGGCCCTGGGCCTGTGCGCGCCCGCCGTCTACGCGGCGGAGGCATGGGACGTGCCGTTCGGCGACGGGGACGGGCGGTTCAGCGAGATCATCCGGCGCCCGGAGAGCTGGCGCGGCGCCCCCGCGCTCGGGGCGCTCCGCGGCTACCGGGGCCGCGCCGTGCTCGCCGTACCGGGCACGGACGAGGTGATACCGCCGGCCGTGACGGAGGCGGTCGCCGAGGCCCTGGCCGCGCGCTCCCGGCTCACCCGCCTCGACTTCCCAGGCGCGGGCCACCGGCTGGGTGACTGGTTCCGCGAACACCCCGCCGACCGGGCGCGCTTCGCGGACGCGCTGCTGGCGTAGCCGCTGGTGGATCTTGCCGGGCCGGGGCTGCCCCTTGCTGTTCGTCGCGGTCTGCGGATTGTCCGTGGCTGGTCGCGCAGTTCCCCGCGCCCCTGCGGGGCGCCCCGCAGGGGCGCGGGGAACTGCGCGCGCAGCCACGGCGACGCCGCAGTCCGCAGGACACGGGCAGCCCCGGCCCGGCAGCCACGGCAGAGGGCAACCACGATCCGCCGGACGCTCCCTAGCCGCCTAGCCGCCGATGGCGGCTGTCACTCCGGCCACGAGGACGCAGACGTACGGCTCTTCCACCATGCCCTCCGGGAAGCGCTCGCGCAGCAGGACGCGTTCGGTGCGCAGCAGGGCCTCGCCGCGGTCGGGGAGCGTGGAAAAGTAGGAGTGGCTGCCGACGTTGCGCAGATGGCCGTCCAGCGTGACCCGGCGGGACCAGGGGATGTCCCGCACGGCCACGGTGGCGCCGAAGGGCACGAGCGCCTCCCGCGCGCCCTCCGCGCACACGAACGGCCGCGTCAGCCCGGCCCCCAGCCGCTCGTCCTGCTCGGCGACCCACGCCACCCGGGAGTCCGGCTGGTTCGCCCACAGCGCCAGCGCCCCGCCGGGCCGCAGCACCCGCATCGCCTCGGGAACCGAGCGCCCGGGGTCGGTCCAGTGGAACGCCTGCGCGTAGGTGACGAAGTCGAAGGAGCCGTCCGCGAACGGCAGCGCGTTGCCGTCGGACTGCACCAGGGGCACCGCGGGCTGGTCGGCCCGCAGCCGCGCCGCCATGCCCGGCCCCCGTTCCAGCGCTGTGACCCGGGCGCCGCGCTCCCGCAGCAGCCGGGTGGATATCCCGGTGCCCGCCCCGGCGTCGAGCACCGCGGCCCCGGACAGCGCACGGCCGGACATCTCCTCCAGCGCGTCGAAGAGCGCGCGCGGATAGCCCGGACGGGCCGACGCGTACTGCTCGGCAATGGCGTCGAAGGACAGGGCGCGGGGCGTTTGGGTCGGCATGCGTCCCATCCTTCCCCGCCCGCCCCGCGTACGCTCGTGTCACCTGGAGTGCGGCGCCTCCGAGCGCCGCGCGGACACGGCGCACCGAGCATCGTGCGCTCCCCCCGGTCGCGCCCGGGAGGAGGCTCCGGGAAATTGTGTTGCCCCCGCCCGCCGGCACGTCTTGGGTGATCTCATCCAGTCGACGAGGAAGCGGGGCGGAATCCATGGAGCAGCAGCTGCAGCAGCGATTTCTGGGCGGGACGGGTCTGCGCGTCAGCGAACTGTGCCTGGGCACCATGACGTTCGGCGGCGGCGCGGACGAGGCGGCGTCGCACCGCATGCTGGACGCGTTCACGGAGGCGGGCGGCACGTTCATCGACACCGCCGACATCTACGGTCGGGGCGCGTCCGAGGAGATCCTGGGCCGCTGGCTCGCCACGCGCGGCAACCGCGACGAACTCGTGATCGCCACCAAGGTGTTCGGGTCGATGGGCGAGGGCGGCGGGAACGCGACGGGCCTGAGCCGCAAGCACCTCCTGACGGCCGTCGAGGGCAGCCTGCGCCGCCTGGGAACGGACTACATCGACCTTTACCAGACACACATGTGGGACGTGGAGACCCCCGTCGAGGAGACCCTCTCGACGCTGGACACGCTGGTACGGGACGGCAAGGTGCGCTATCTGGGGGCCAGCAGCGTGGCCCCGTCGCAGCTGCAGAAGGCCCTCGACGTGGCGCGGTTCCGCCGCTGGGAGCCGTTCGTCTGCCTGCAGCCGCTCTACAACCTCCTGTCGCGGGAGCTGGAGTGGGAACTGCTGCCGCTGTGCGAGACGGAGGGCGTCGGCGTCATCCCGTGGAGCCCGCTGCAGGGCGGCTGGCTCTCCGGCAAGTACCGGCGCGGCATGACGGCAGCGCCCGAGGGCTCGCGCGAGGCGGCCGTCCAGGAGCAGCAGGGCCGCGAGAGCTGGCGGGACCGGGACACCGAGGAGACCTGGCGGGTCGTGGACGCGGTGCTCGCGGTCGCCGACGAGACGGGGCGCACCCCGGCCCAGGTGGCGCTGCGCTGGCTGCTGCAGCGCCCCGGGGTGACGGCGCCGATCGTCGGGGCCCGCACCCTGGAGCAGCTGACCGACAATCTGGGCGCCTGCGGCTGGGAGCTGACGCCGGAGCAGCAGGCGCGCCTGACGGAGGCCGGCGACCGCCCGCTGCCGCACCCCTACGATGTGCTGGCCCGCCCCAGGGAGCGGTCACGTCCCGCGCGCCGGCCTGCGCCGGGTCCACCGAGCTGACCTGCGGCGCTTCCGGCGCGCCGCCGGTCAGCCCCAGGCGCCGGGCACCTGCCTGGTGGCCACGTTCAGACGGTTGAAGAAGTTGGTCAGCCCCGCCATCAGGACCAGGGCGGCCAGACCTTTCTCGTCGTAGTGGGCGGCGGCCCGGTTCCAGACCTCGTCGGGCACCGGGTCGCTGCGGTCGGCCAGCCTGGTGGCGGCCTCGGCCAGCTCCAGCGCGGCGCGCTCGGCGTCGGTGAAGCGGGGCGACTCCCGCCAGGCCGCGACGGCGAACAGCCGCTCCTCGCTCTCGCCGCTCTCCCGGGCGCCGCGGGCGCCGGTGTCCACGCACGCGCTGCAACCGTTGATCTGGCTCGCGCGCAGGTGGACCAGGTCGAGCGTCGTCTTCGGGACACCGCCGGAGTAGATGCCCTGGTAGATGTTCTGGATGGGCTGATGGGCGTTGAGCAGCACGGCCGGGTTCTGGATGCGCGCTTCCATGGTCTTTCCTTCCTTCGGGAACGTCTGCGGCGGGTCGTCAGCCCGCGTCACTTCTGTGACGAGCGGCAGCGCGAAGATGTGACGGGCGACAGGCGACAGGCGACGGGCGACGGGCGCACCGAGCGGGACGGAAGGGACGAGGGCGGTCATGGACGGGGACGACCAGCTGGCACGCGCGTTCGAGGACAGGCGCCCGCGGCTGCGCTCCGTGGCCCACCGGATCCTCGGATCGTCCGACGAAGCCGAGGACGCCGTCCAGGAGGCGTGGATCCGGCTGCAGCGCAGCGACGCGGAGGCCGTCGAGAACCTCGACGGCTGGCTCACCACGGTCGTCGGCCGGATCTGCCTCGACATGCTGCGCGCCCGCAACCGCCGCGCGGAGCTCCTCGACGAGCACGCCGCCCCCTCGGACGCCGCCGTCGACGCGGAGATCTCCGACCCCGAGCACGCTGCCCTGCTGGCCGACTCCCTCGGCCTGGCGCTCCTGGTGATCCTCGACAGGCTCGAACCGGACGAGCGGCTCGCCTTCGTCCTGCACGACATGTTCGCCGTGCCGTTCGCCGACATCGCCCCGATCGTCGGGCGCAGCCCGGCGGCCACCCGCCAGCTGGCCAGCCGCGCCCGCCGCCGCGTCCACGGCGCAGCCCCGCTGCCCGATCTCCGCCGCCAGCACAAGATCGTGGACGCCTTCCTCAGCGCCGCCCGCAACGGCGAGTTCGAGCGCCTGCTGGCCCTGCTGGCCCCCGACGTCGCCATGCGCGCCGACGACACCGCGGTCCGTATCGGCGCCGCGGCCCTCACCCAGGGCGCGCACGGCGTGGCGAGCGTCTTCTCCGGCGGCGCCGAGGCCGCCCGCGTCTCGGTCATCGACGGATCGGTGGGAGCCGTGTGGCAGTCGAAGAAGCGCACGATCGTGGCGTTCGACTTCACTGTCGAGGACGGGAGGATCACCGCCATCGACCTGGTGGCCGAGCCCGACCGGCTGCGGAACCTCGACATCGTGGTCCTCGACGGCTGAGCGCCCGTATTTCGCATTACGCAACAGATGCACGATGCGGTACACGGTCGTACGAGCGGCGGCCGGGCCGCCGCTCCGCCACCGGATACGCTTCCGTCATGACCAGCAAGGGGACCCGGGCGCGCGACCACTCGGTGCAGTCCGTCGATCGGGCCGTATCGATCCTGCAGGTGCTGGCCACGCGGAGCCCCTGCGGCGTGACCGAGATCTCCGAGGAGCTCGGCATCCACAAGACGACCGTGTTTCGGCTGCTCGCCACGCTGGAGTCGCGCGGCCTGGTGGAGCAGGACTCGGAGCGCGGGCGATACCGCATCGGGTACACGATGGTCGAACTCGCCGCCGGGGCGAGCAAGGTGAACGACCTGTCCCTGCTCAGCCGCTCGATCTGCCAGGAGCTGGCGGCGGCCGTGGGCGACACCGTGAACGTGGCGATCCCGGACGGGCACGAACTGGTCACCATCGACCAGGCGATGGGCGCGGCGGCCATCGCGAGCATCGACTGGGTCGGCAAGCGCTCCCCGATGCACGCCACCTCGGCGGGCAAGCTCTTCCTGGCGGATATGACCCCGGACGAGGTGGCGGAGATCTTCGCGGAGGGGCCCGAGAAGTACACCCCGCACACCATCCTCGACCCGGCGCTGCTCGCGGCGGAGCTGGAGGCGGTGCGCGAACGGGGGTACGCCACCAGCAGCGAGGAGCACGAGATCGGGCTCGCCGCCATCGCGGCCCCGGTCCACGCCCTGGACGGCCGGGTCATCGCGGCCGTGATCCTGTCCGGGCCGACCTTCCGCATCAACGACGACACGGTCCCCGGCCTCGCCGAGCGGGTGGTGGCCGCCGGCGCGAAGATCTCCTGGCGCCGGGGGTATGTGAAGCGCGGCTGAGCGCACCCCCTTGACGCCGGGGACGCGCAGCTCCACCATCTGTTTCATATAGCGGTTTCGTTTCATATAGCGAAACGCGCGATACGGCCGGTCCCGCCCAGAGCCTCCCGAGGAG
>NZ_JAAKZZ010000490.1 GCF_011045075.1 Streptomyces boncukensis | reverse complement strand
CCCCTTTCCCCTGGCTCCCCTGGAGAACTCGTGCTGACCGTCGACTTCACCCGCTTTCCGCTGGCCGCAGGAGACCGCGTGCTCGACCTGGGCTGCGGCGCGGGCCGGCACGCGTTCGAGTGCTACCGGCGCGGCGCGCGCGTCGTCGCGCTCGACCGCAGCGCCGCGGAGATCCGCGAGGTGGCCACCTGGTTCGCGGCGATGCGGGACGAGGGCGAGGCGCCCCCCGGGGCTACGGCCACCGCCATGGAGGGGGACGCGCTCGCGCTGCCGTTCCCCGACGACAGCTTCGACGTCGTGATCATCTCCGAGGTCATGGAGCACATCCCCGACGACAAGGGCGTGCTGGCCGAAATGGTGCGGGTGCTCAGGCCGGGCGGCCGGCTCGCGGTGACCGTCCCGCGCTACGGCCCCGAGAAGGTCTGCTGGGCGCTCAGCGACGCCTACCACGAGGTCGAGGGCGGCCATATCCGCATCTACCGCGCCACCGAGCTGCTCGGGAAGCTGCGGGAGGCCGGACTGCGCCCGTACGGCAGCCACCACGCGCACGCCCTGCACGCCCCCTACTGGTGGCTCAAGTGCGCGTTCGGCGTGGAGAACGACACGTCGCCGCCGGTGAAGGCGTACCACCGGCTGCTGGTCTGGGACATCATGAAGAAGCCCCTCGCCACCCGCCTCGCCGAGCACGCGCTCAACCCGCTCATCGGCAAGAGCTTCGTCGCCTACGCCACCAAGCCGCACGAGCCCGCGCGGGCCGCCCTGTGACGATCCCCGGGCGAACAGACCGGCTCGTGCTGCCCGGCGTCCTCACCGCGCGGCAGGCGGCGCACACGGTCACCGGCATCGCGGCGCACCAGCGGGACGACGGCGCCATACCCTGGTTCCGCGGCCACCACCTGGACCCCTGGGACCATGTCGAGGCCGCGATGGCGCTGGACGCGGCGGGCGAGCACGCCCGCGCCGGGGCCGCCTACCGCTGGCTGGCCGACCACCAGTTGCCGGACGGCTCCTGGTACGCGGCGTATGCCGACGGGGACGCGTCCGCGCCGACCGACCGGACCCGGGAGTCCAACTTCTGCGCGTATGTGGCGGTCGGCGTCTGGCACCACTACCTCGCCACCGGGGACGGCGCGTTCCTGGACCGGATGTGGCCGGTCGTGATGGGCGCCGTCGAGTTCGTGCTGCGGCTGCAGCGGCCCGGCGGGCAGATCGGCTGGAAGCGCGAGCCGGACGGCACCCCCTGCGCCGACGCGCTGCTGACCGGCTCGTCCTCCGTCTACCACGCGCTGCGCTGCGCGCTGGCGCTCGCCGAGCACCGGGGGGAGCCGCAGCTGGACTGGGAGCTGGCGGCGGGGCTGCTCGGGCACGCGATCCGACGCCACCCCGAGCGCTTCCTGGACAAGTCCCGCTACTCCATGGACTGGTACTACCCGGTGCTGGGCGGCGCCCTGCGTGGAGCCGAGGCCAAGGCCCGCATCGAGGAGGGCTGGGACCGGTTCGTCGTCCCGGGCCTGGGCGTGCGCTGCGTGGTGCCCAACCCGTGGGTGACCGGCGGGGAGAGTGCGGAGCTGGCGCTCGCGCTGTGGGCTGCGGGGGAGCCGGAGCGGGCGCGGACGGTGCTGGAGTGGATCCAGCACCTGCGGGCCGAGGACGGCATGTACTGGACGGGCTACGTCTTCGAGGACGACGCGATCTGGCCCCGGGAGCGGACGGCCTGGACGGCGGGCTCCCTGCTGCTGGCCGTCGCCGCGCTGGGCGGCGACGAGCCGACGGTCCGCGTCTTCGGCGGAGCGGAGCTGCCTTCCGGTATGGATCCGGAGTGCTGCTGAGGGTCTTCGTACGGTGCCCGGTATCGGGGCGGAGTACGGGCTGCCCCGTGCCGCGCGTCGCCGACTGCGGATGCGTCCGGGGTGAGCGCGCCCCGCGGCGAAGCCGCCATGGACACCGCCCCGCGCCCCTTTCGGGTCACCCCGTGAGTTCGGCCAGGGTTCGGAGGGTTTTCGGGTCCGGGGCCATGACCAGGAGGTCCGTCACGGGCCCTGAACGCCACCGCTCCAGCCGCTCCGCGATCCGCTCCCGCGGCCCCACCAGCGAGATCTCGTCCGCGAACGCGTCCGGCACGGCCCGTACCGCCTCCTCGCGCCGCCCTTCGGCGAAGAGATTCCGCACCCGGGCCGCTTCGTCCGCGTACCCCATGCGCGCCATCAGATCCGCATGGAAGTTCCGCGTCGCGTGCCCCATCCCTCCCACATAGAACCCCAGCATCGCCTTGACCGGAGCCAGGCCCTCCGGGATGTCGTCGCACACGGACGCCACCGCCATCGGCGCCACCAGGAACCCCTCCCGGGCCGCGGCCAGCGCGGGCTCGTACATCCCGGCGCGCTCCGGCGACCAGTACAGCGGCAGCCAGCCGTCCGCGATCCGCACGGTCTGCGCGATGTTCTTCGGGCCCTCGGCCCCCAGCAGCAGCGGGACGTCGGCGCGCAGCGGGTGGGTGATCGGCTTCAGCGGCTTGCCCAGGCCGGTGCCGTCGCCGCCGGTGTACGGGTGGGAGTGGAAGCGCCCGGACAGCCGGACGGGGCCCTCGCGGCGCAGCACCTGGCGGACGACCTCGGTGTACTCGCGGGTGAAGGTCAGCGGCGAGGCGGGGAAGGGGCGGCCGTACCAGCCCTCGACGACCTGCGGGCCCGACAGCCCCATGCCGAGCAGCAGCCGCCCGCCGGAGAGGTGGTCGAGGGTGAGGGCGTGCATCGCGGTGGCGGTGGGGGTGCGGGCCGCCATCTGGACCACGGCCGTGCCGAGCCGGACGCGGCGGGTGTGCGCGGCGATCCAGGCGAGGGCGGTGAAGGCGTCGGAGCCCCACGCCTCCGCCGTCCACACGGAGTGGTAGCCCAGGTCCTCGGCCTGCCGTACGAGGTCGAGGTGGCGCGGGTCGGGGCCGCGGCCCCAGTAGCCGAGCGCGAGACCGAGTCGCATACCGGTGCCTTCCGCCGCGGAGCCGGCTGACGGGGGGTCAGAATAGGGGAACGGCCCCCCGCCCGGAAGGGCGAGGGGCCGTGGGGCGCGGGTGCGCGCCGCGCGGGGTCAGCCGCGCTGGATGCCCGAGGTGTCCTGCAGCACGCCCCGGCGGCCGTCCTGGGTCTGCGCCACGAGCGCCTGCCCGCGCTGCTCGACCGCGAGGTACCAGGTGCCGGGCGCCAGCTCGGCGACCGGCTGCGGCGAGCCGTCCTCGGGGAACAGCGGGCGGGCGACCGGGACCGCGAACCAGAACGGCTGGAAGCCGGGGTCCTGCGGCTGCGCCTGCTGTCCGGGCGCTCCGCCCGGCTGGCCGGCGGGTGCTCCGCCCGGCTGGCCGCCCGGCTGGGGCTGCGCGGCCGCTCCGCCCGGCTGTCCGGGCTGCGGGCCGCCGAACGACTGTCCGGGGCCCGGCTGTCCCGGCTGTCCGGGCTGTCCGGGCTGTCCCGGCTGGCCGCCGTACGGGCCCGGCTGCCCCGGCTGCGCGCCGCCGGGGCCCGGGTAGCCGTAGCCGCCCTGCGGCTGGCCCTGGAACGGGCCGCCGGGGCCGGGCTGCGGGCCGCCGGAGCCCATCAGCGGGGCCTTGAGGGCGGGGACCAGATTGGTGATCACGGCGCCGACGGCCACGGCGAGCGCGCCGATCAGCGTCAGATAGGCGCCGATACCCAGCTCGATCTGGTCGTTGAGGTCCCCGACCGGGCCGTTGTCCACGGACGGGAACAGGTTGCCGAACATCGACCACAGACCGCCCCAGCCGACGACGAGCGCGAAGGTGATGGCCACCTGGTCCAGGTTGAGCCCGATGAGCTGGCGGCCCGGCATGGAGCGGGCGACGAACAGCAGGGCCGCGGCGGCGATGGCCAGCAGGTGCACCGTCGGCAGCATCGGCATCGTCGCGCTCGACCAGGCGCTGTAGGAGCAGTTGTCGCCGGAGCAGTCACCCTCGGCTTGGAAGAAGGGCAGGAATGAGGCGATCAGCAGGAGCACCGCTCCCCCGATTACTACGCCATCGCCTCTGGTGAGCGAGCGGATGTTCAACGTGGAGTCCTTAGTCGGATTCGATGTCGGTATGGGCTGTCTGTCGGGGGTGAGTGGCCCATCGTACGGATGAATCTATCGTGCGCTGGGCCGGTGCGCCCCCGGGGATTGCGGACTGCTACGCGGCGGGGACGAAGCCGTGAGGAAATCCGCGATCCCGTCCGCGACCCCGTGTGCGGCCTTCGTGCGCCACTTCGCCGAAGTGAGCCGGGACGCGTCCTGCGGGTCACGCATATTGCCGCATTCGAGGAACACTTTCGGGACCGTGCTCAGATTGAGACCCCCGAGGTCCGCCCGGGAGTCCAGGCCCCGGTGGTCGCCGATGTAGCTGGCGGGGGGCTCGCCGGTCGCCCGGTGGAACGCGTCGCGCAGCGCCGTGCCCAGCCGCCGGGAGGGGGCGACGATACGGCGCGTATCCGCCTTCCCCTGCCGCACCTGGGCGGGGAGGATCACATGGAATCCTCGGCTCCCGCTCGGTGCCCCGTCCGCGTGCAGCGAGACCACCGCGTCGGCGTGCGCCCGGTTTCCCGTCCTGGCGCGCTCGTCGATGCACGGGCCGTACGGCTGCCGCGCCTCGCGCCCCTCGTGGGTGAGGAGCACCCGCGCCCCGCGGTCCTGGAGCGCCGTGCGGGTGCGGCGCGCGAGGTCCAGGGTGAACTCCGCCTCCGGGTAGCCGGAATTGGATGCTGTGCCCGTGGTGTCGCATTCCTTCATTCCCGTGCCGATATCGACGCGGCGCGAAATCTTGTCCGGGTGTTTGTGGTTGTGGGGATTATGGCCCGGGTCGAGTACCACGGTCATCCCGGCGAGCGGGCCCTTGCGCTTCCCGCCCCGGCCGTCCCCTGTTTTGTCCTCGTTCGCTTCCGGCTCGTCCTCGCCCCCGTTCTTTCCGGCGTCCCGGGTGCTCTGCGCGTCCTTTCCGGACCCGCTGCGCGTGGGAGCGGCCCGGGTCTTCGCTCCGTCCCCGCCGTCGCCGGAGCCGTGCAGCACCTGCCACACCAGCCACCCCGCGAAGCCCAGCGGCACGAGTGCGGCGAGGACGGCGATGTACGTACGGCCGGATCGGCTTCCCCTGAACACGAGTGGCAAGGCTAGGCCCTGCGCCGCAGCACGCGCAGGGACCCCGTGACGGATCTCTCCTCGAAGTCCCCCGACTCCACCGCGCGCCGCCAGATCCGGTACGGTGCCTGGCCGCCGTCCGCCGGGTCCGGGAACACGTCGTGCACCGCCAGCAGGCCGCCCGGCGCGAGATGGGGCACCCAGCCCTCGTAGTCGGCGGTGGCGTGCTCGTCCGTGTGTCCGCCGTCGATGAAGACGAGCCCCAGCCGCCCGCCCCACACCCT
>NZ_JAAKZZ010000048.1 GCF_011045075.1 Streptomyces boncukensis | reverse complement strand
CTCGTGTGCGCTCCGTGGCCCCCGCCGCCCATGCCCTTGCGGAGCTCGGCGAGCACCCCGTCCGGGGTGGAGCCCTGGACGCCGTCGACCCAGTCGTCCAGCACGACGACCCACTCCCTGTCGTACGACAGCGGCTCCTTCGGGTCGTCCACGATCAGCGGCGCGTAGAGGCCGCGGTCCAGTTGGACGCCCGTGTGCGGGTGGAACCAGTACGTGCCGGGGTGCGGCACGGTGAAGCGGTAGTCGAACGTGCCGCCCGCCGGGACGGGGCGCTGGGTGACGTGCGGAACGCCGTCCATGTCGTTGCGGAGGGCCAGCCCGTGCCAGTGCAGGGACGTCGCCCGGGGGAGCCGGTTGGCGAGGGTGAGCGCGAGGGTGTCGCCCGCGGTGACCCGCAGTTCCCGGCCGGGCAGCTCCTCGCCGTACGTCCAGGTGCCCACGGTGGTGCCGCCGTCCAGGGCGACGCGGGCGGGGGCGGCGGTGAGGCGGTGCGTACGGGTGCGGCCGGGCTTGCCGCGGCGCGCCTCGGCCGCCCTGACCTCCTTGCCGGAGGGCGACACATACGGGTCGCCCTTGCCGTCCGGGGACTGCCGCTCGCGGGTGCAGGCGGTGAGGGCGAGGCCGGCGCCGGCGGCCAGCAGCGTACGGCGGGTGGGTGTGTGCATGACGGAGTACCCCTCGTCGGGTAGGAGTCGGATCTCGGACCTGTCCGTATCCGGCGGACCCCGCTGAGCAGCCTCGTGCTCAGCGGGATGCGCCGGACCGCCGTCTAGACCCGAAGAACCGAGAGCTCCGCCAGGCGTTCGCCGGCCCGGCGAGCGGGCGGCGGCATCGGCCACAGCACCGGCAGCACACGCGCCCGCACCGCCGCGAGGGCGCCCGAGGGCGCAGCCCCGCGCCGCAGCGCCACCCGCACCAGCGCGGTGGCCGCCACCCCCAGCATCAGCACCGCGAGACAGACCGACAGGGGCCCGGAGTGGTCCTCGCCCCCGCGGCTGTCCCCGTGCCCGGGGTGGAGCGCACGGCCGTCGGCCTCGGCGTGCGCGGGGGCCGCGGCGGCTGCGGCGGCCGGAGTCGGCGGAGCCGCCAGGGCAACGGGAGCCGCCGGAGCGGCAGCGCCGGCCTCCGCGACCGGCGGGCCGAGCGCGTGCATCGCGACGATGCCCAGCAGCAGCGCGGCGAGGAACAGCACCCTGCTGCCCCGGCCCGCTCCGCCGCCTCCGCGCCTGTTCACGGAGGACACTCTAACCGCATGCCCTCCGGGGGTATGAGAGGGCACCCTGTGCCCCAGCGGTGTCCCGGCCGCGCACCCACGCGCGGGCCGCGCGGGGACGTTGGCACGCATCGGTCATTGACGTGAACTCGCCACCGCGATCAGGATGCGCAGCATGTTGGAGGCACTTGATCTCGACCCCGTCCAGCAGCAGGTCTACGAGGCGCTCGTGGACGGTGCCGTCACCGTCTCCGAGCTGCGGTCCGGTCTCGCGCTGAGCGCGCCCCGGGTGCGGTCGGCGCTCACAGCGCTCGAACAGCTCAATCTGGTGGGGCGGTTCGCCCCCGACAAGGGGAAGGGGGAGGAGCGCTATCTGCCGGTCGCGCCGGAGGTCGCCTTCGAGTCGCTCCTGCTGGCGCGCGAGGAGGAGATACATCGCACGCGCCGCCATATCCAGTTACTCGCCGCCCGGTTCCGGGCCAACGCGGCGGGGCGGGATCCCCTCGACCTGGTCGAGATCGTCACCGGGCGGGCCGCCGTCATCCGCCAGGTGGACCAGCTCCAGCGCAGCGCGCGCCGGGAGATACGGGGTATCGACCGGCCGCCGTACGCCAACAGCGACCCGGACCGGCTCGACCCGAAGACCGGGATGATGCCGGTCCAGCAGCAGATGCTGCGCAGCGGACTGGCGTACCGCGTCATCTACGACACGGCCGGACTCGCGACCGTACGCAGGCTGGACACCGAGATCGAGGCCGCTGCGGAGCTGGGCGAGGACGCCCGGGTGATGGCCGACACGCCGACGAAGCTGCTGATCGCGGACGACCGGATCGCGCTGATCCCGCTGCGGTCCGCGCCGAACGAGCTGGCCAGCAGCGTGGTCGTGCACCCCTCCGGGCTGCTGGAGGTGCTGTGCGAGTTCTTCGAGGTGCTGTGGGCGCGGGCGCTGCCGATCTCCGACTATCTGGCGGGCCGCCCGGCGGGCGCGGCGGACGGTCCGACGTCCGACGAGGCGCGGCTGCTGGCGCTGCTCACCACGGGGATGACGGACCAGGTGATGGCGCGGCAGCTCGGGATCAGCTACCGGACGTTCCAGCGGCGGCTGCACGGCCTGATGGAGCGGCTGGGCGCGACGACCCGGTTCCAGCTGGGGATGCGCGCGGCGAGCCTGGGCTGGGTCTCCCAGGCTCCGCCGGGGCGCACACCGAACGGTCAGTCGGGCGGGGGGCGAACCGCGTTGAATGGCAATCACTGACGGATATGTCCGTTCCTCGCGGCCTCTTGTCGTGTTCGCATCCATATGTTGGGCTGCACGTGGTGCCACATATCGCGCCACCCCCCACAGGGCGCCGCGCCCCGCCGCAGCCGCGGTCCGGACCCCACACTCGGGCCGCGGCTGCCAGGCGGCCCCCGGCCGCCCCTGCCGGCTCATGCTTCCTTCTGGTCGGCCCCGGTGAGCCCGCTGTGCCCGCTGTGCCCGCTGTGCCTGCTGTCCCCGCCGTGCCCGGTGGCCGCCGGCGGCCCGGCGCGGACGGCCGGCGTCCCGGCGCGGTCCGGCCGGTACACCCCGGGCATTCCCGCCGCCCGGTGTTCCACAATGGCCGCGCGTCACGTGCCGGAAACCCGACGGCGCGATACTGAGGTGCAGCGCTGTGCACCCCGAAGGCCAGGCAGCTCGCTTGACCAGCAAGGATGGCTCGATATGGATAAGCAGCAGGAATTCGTGCTCCGGACCCTGGAGGAGCGCGACATCCGGTTCGTCCGGCTCTGGTTCACCGATGTGCTCGGCTTTCTGAAATCGGTCGCGGTCGCCCCGGCCGAGCTTGAGCAGGCGTTCGACGAGGGGATGGGCTTCGACGGCTCCGCCATCGAGGGCTTCGCCCGGGTGTACGAGTCGGACATGATCGCCAAGCCGGACCCCGGCACCTTCCAGATACTGCCGTGGCGCGCCGAGGCGCCCGGTACGGCCCGGATGTTCTGCGACATCCTGATGCCGGACGGATCGCCCTCCTACGCCGACCCCCGCTATGTGCTCAAGCGGACCCTGGCCCGCGCCTCCGACCTGGGCTTCACCTTCTACACCCACCCCGAGATCGAGTTCTTCCTGCTCAAGGAGCGGCCGGTGGACGGCAGCCGTCCGGTGCCCGCCGACTCCTCCGGCTACTTCGACCACACCCCGCAGAACGTCGGCATGGACTTCCGCCGCCAGGCGATCACCATGCTGGAGTCCATGGGCATCTCGGTCGAGTTCTCCCACCACGAGGGCGCCCCCGGCCAGCAGGAGATCGACCTGCGGTACGCGGACGCGCTGTCCACGGCCGACAACATCATGACCTTCCGGCTGGTCATGAAGCAGGTCGCGCTGGAGCAGGGGGTGCAGGCGACCTTCATGCCGAAGCCCTTCTCGGAGTACCCGGGCTCGGGCATGCACACCCATCTGTCGCTGTTCGAGGGCGACCGCAACGCGTTCTACGAGTCCGGCGCGGAGTACCAGCTCTCCAAGGTCGGCCGCTCCTTCATCGCCGGGCTGCTGCACCACGCGGGGGACATCTCCGCCGTCACCAACCAGTGGGTCAACTCCTACAAGCGGATCTGGGGCGGCGCGAACCGCACGGCGGGCGAGGGCGGCGAGTCCCCCTCGTACATCTGCTGGGGCCACAACAACCGCTCCGCGCTCATCCGGGTGCCGATGTACAAGCCCGGCAAGACCGGCTCCACCCGGATCGAGGTCCGCTCCCTCGACTCCGGCTGCAACCCCTATCTCGCGTACGCGGTGCTGCTCGCGGCGGGTCTGAAGGGCATCGAGGAGGGCTACGAGCTGCCGCCGGGCGCCGACGACGACGTCTGGGCGCTGTCGGACGCGGAGCGGCGGGCGATGGGCATCGAGCCGCTGCCGCAGAACCTGGGCGAGGCGATCGGGCTGATGGAGCGGAGCGAGCTGGTCGCCTCCACCCTCGGGGAGCACGTGTTCGACTTCTTCCTGCGGAACAAGAAGCAGGAGTGGGAGGAGTACCGCAGCGAGGTCACCGGCTTCGAACTGCGCAAATCCCTGCCGGTGCTGTAGCGGAGGGGGAAGACTGGGTACGGCAGGGCACCCAGGCAGGTGGGCAGGAGGGGACGCGTGTGTCACTCACCCGCGAGGACCGGTCGGACATCGCCGAACTGGTCTCGCTGCACGGCCATCTCGTCGACGACGGACGTCTCGACCGGCTGGAGGAGCTGTTCACCCCGGATGTCGTCTACGACCTCTCCGACTTCGGCCGGGAGCCGCTCAGCGGGGTGGCGGCCGTCCGGGAGGCGGCAGCGGCGATGGGAGCCGCCGGGCCGGTCGCGCACCACGTCACCAACATCGTCGTGACGCCGTCGGCGGACGGCCGGGCGCGGGTCCGCTCCAAGGGCCTGGGCGTCAGGGCCGACGGCACCTGCGGCTCCGTCACCTACGACGACACCGCCGTGCGCACCGCCGACGGCTGGCGGATCAGCCATCGCACGGTGACACGGCGCGGTGCTCCCGGCGGCGGACCGGCCGGGTCCCACTGACCGCATGGGAGGGTGTGAGGGGGAGCCCGCGCGCTCGGGGAAGGGAGACGAGTACGTGTCACAAGGTGGCGGTCGGCCGGACAGCCGGGTGCGGAAACTGCTGCGGCACGGCTTCATGGACGCCGCCGCCGCCAGCCGCCTGCTCGACACCGACCCCCTCGCCCCGCTCCGGGACGACACCCTCTTCCTGGACGCCCTCGGCGCCACCGCCGACCCCGACCTCGCCCTCGTCGCCCTCTCCCGCCTCGTCGAGGCCCTCGGCCCGGCGGACGCGCCCGGCCTCCTCGACGTGCTCCGCACCTCCAAGCCGCTGCGCGACCGCCTCCTCGGCGTGCTCGGCGCCTCGGCGGCGCTCGGCGACCACCTCGCGGCGCACCCCGGCGCCTGGGAGGCGCTGGTCACCTACGAGCCGTCCGACCTGCACCCGGGCGTGACGGAGTTCGAGCGGGCGCTGGACGGCGTGCAGGACCCGGACGGGCTGCGCGTCGCCTACCGCGGCGCGCTGCTCGCCATCGCGGCCCGCGACGTGTGCGGGACCAGCGACGTCGCGCAGACCGCCGCCGAGCTCGCCGACCTCGCCACCGCGACGCTCCGCGCGGCGCTGGCCCTCGCCGAGGAGTCCGCGCCCGAGGATGCCGCCGTGTGCCGCCTGGCCGTGCTCGGGATGGGCAAGTGCGGCGGGCACGAGCTGAACTACGTCTCCGACGTCGACGTCATCTTCGCCGCCGCGCCCGCCTCGGGCGCGGACGAGGAGACAGCGCTGCGCGCCGCCACCCGGCTCGCCTCGCATCTGGTGCGGATCTGCTCGGACACCACGGCCGAGGGCACGATCTGGCCCGTCGACGCCAATCTGCGGCCCGAGGGGCGCAACGGGCCGCTCGTGCGGACGCTCAGCAGCCATCTCGCGTACTACCAGCGGTGGGCGAAGACCTGGGAGTTCCAGGCCCTGCTGAAGGCCCGGTACGTGGCGGGGGACAAGGCGCTGGGCGAGGAGTACGTCGCGGCCGTCGCGCCCCTGGTGTGGCAGGCGGCCGAGCGCGAGAACTTCGTGGCCGACGTGCAGGAGATGCGCCGCAGGGTGGTGGCCAGCATCCCCGTGGCGCAGGTCGAGCGGGAGCTGAAGCTGGGGCCCGGCGGGCTGCGGGACGTGGAGTTCGCGGTGCAGCTGCTGCAGCTGGTGCACGGCCGCAGCGACGCCTCGCTGCGCAGCCCCACCACCCTGGACGCGCTCGCCGCGCTCGCCGCCGGCGGCTACGTGGGGCGGCAGGACGCCGCCGCACTGGACGCCGCGTACCGCTTCCTGCGCAGCATGGAGCACCGCATCCAGCTCTTCCGGATGCGGCGTACGCATCTGATGCCGCAGGCCGAGGAGGACCAGCGGCGGCTGGGCCGCTCGCTGGGCTACCGCAGCGAGCCCGTCGCCGAGCTGCACAAGGCGTGGCGGCGGCACGCCTCGGCCGTACGGCGGCTGCACGAGAAGCTCTTCTACCGGCCGCTGCTGGACGCCGTGGCCCAGTTGGAGGCGGGCGAGGTGCGGCTGTCGCCCCAGGCGGCCCGGCAGCGGCTGGAGGCCCTGGGGTACGCCGACCCGGGCGCGGCCCTGCGGCACCTGGAGGCGCTCGCCTCCGGCGTCAGCCGCAAGGCGGCCATCCAGCGCACCCTGCTGCCGGTGCTGCTCGGCTGGTTCGCGGACTCCGCCGACCCGGACGCCGGGCTGCTCGCCTTCCGCAAGGTCTCCGACGCGCTCGGCAGGACCCCCTGGTATCTGCGGCTGCTGCGGGACGAGGGCGCAGCGGCCGAGAACCTCGCCCGGGTGCTGTCCGCCGGGCGGTTCGCCCCCGATCTGCTGCTGCGCGCCCCCGAGGCGGTGGCGCTGCTGGGCTCCGCCGACGACCAGTCCGGGCTGCGGCCCCGCGACCGGGCCGCGCTGGAGCAGGAGACGCTGGCCGCCGTGGGCCGCGCCGAAGGCCCCGAGCAGGCCGTGGCGGCGGCCCGGGGGGTACGGCGCCGCGAGCTGTTCCGCACCGCCGCCGCCGACCTCATCGGCGCCTACGGCACCGAGGGCACCGAGCCGGCCGATCCGGCCGCCGCGATCGACCGGGTGGGCGGCGCGCTCACCGACCTCAACGCCGCCGCGCTCGCGGGCGCCCTGCGGGCCGCCGTCGGCGCCCAGTGGGGGGACGAACTGCCCGTCCGGTTCGCCGTCATCGCGATGGGCCGCTTCGGCGGGCGGGAGATGAGCTACAGCTCCGACGCCGATGTGCTCTTCGTCCACGAGCCGCGCGACGGGGTGAGCGAGCACGAGGCGGGCAAGGCCGCCTTCGCCGTCGCGACCGAGATGCGGCGGCTGCTCCAGCTGCCGAGCGCCGATCCGCCGCTGGTCATCGACGCCGACCTGCGCCCCGAGGGCAAGGCGGGCGCGCTGGCCCGCTCGCTGGCCTCGTACGAGGCGTACTACCGGCGGTGGTCGGTGGTCTGGGAGAGCCAGGCGCTGCTGCGGGCCGCGCCGGTCGCGGGCGACGCGGGGCTGGGGGAGCGGTTCGTCGCGCTGATCGACCCGATGCGCTATCCGCGGGGCGGGCCGGGGGAGGACGGAGAGCGCGAGATCCGCCGCCTCAAGGCCCGGATGGAGGCCGAGCGGCTGCCCCGCGGCGCCGACCCGACCACCCACACCAAGCTGGGGCGGGGCGGGCTGACGGACGTCGAGTGGACGGTGCAGCTGCTCCAGCTCCGCTGGGGCGCCGAGCACCCCGGGCTGCGGACCACGCGGACGCGGGACGCGCTCGCCGCGGCGGCCGGGGCCGGGCTGGTGGCCGGGGGCGACGCGCGAACCCTCGACGAGGCGTGGGTGCTGGCCTCGCGGGTGCGCAACGCGGTGATGCTGGTGCGCGGGCGGCCCGGCGACACCTTCCCCTCCGAGGCGCGGGAACTCGGCGCGGTGGGCCGGTACCTGGGCTACGAGCCCGGCCGGGTGGGCGAGATGGTGGACGACTACCGCAGAGTGACCCGCCGCGCACGCGCGGTGATGGAGCGCCTCTTCTACGGCACGGAGTGACCCGCCGGCGGCGCGGGGCCCCTCAGCTCGGCGCCGGGGCCAGCCTCGGCAGCCGGTAGGAGACCCGGCCGTACCACGCGCAGGAGACGGCGAAGCCGAACGAGAGGCAGAGCAGCCCGCCCACCGCGTCCAGCCAGAAGTGGTTCGCGGTGCTCACGATCACGACGAGCGTCGCCACCGGGTACAGCGCCCCCAGCACCTTCGCCCACAGCGGCTTGGCCAGCATGGCGATGGTGATGCCGCACCACACCGACCAGCCGATGTGCATCGACGGCATCGCCGCGTACTGGTTCGACATCTCCGCGAGGTTGCCGGAGGCCATGGAGCCCCAGGTCTCGTGGACGGTCACGGTGTCGATGAAGTGGTGGCCGTTCATCAGACGGGGCGGGGCCAGCGGGAAGAGGTAGAACCCGACCAGGGCCAGGCCCGTGGTGATGAACAGCACCAGTCTGGTGGCGGCGTACCGCCCGGGGTGGCGGCGGTAGAGCCACACGAGCACTCCGATCGTGACGATGAAGTGCAGGGTCGCGTAGTAGTAGTTCATCGCGACGATGAGCCAGGTGACGCCGTTGACCGTGTGGTTCACGGACTGCTCGACCGCGATCCCCAGGATCCGCTCCGTCTGCCAGACCCAGTCGGCATTCCGCATCGCCTCGTCCCGCTGCATGGGCACCGCGTTGCGGATGAGCGAGTACACCCAGTAACTGACCGCGATGAGCAGGATCTCGAACCACAGCCGGGGGCGGCGCGGGGCGCGCCATCTCGCGAGCCGCGACGGCGTAGGAGCACTCGCCGCCGGGACCTCGGTGGCGTCCTGTCGGCTGTCGGCTGCTGTCTGTTCGGTAGGTGCCCCCATAGGCGTCAGTCTGCCAGACACGGGCTCCTGTCCGATCATCCGGAGGTCGAATCCTCGGCAGGCTCCGTACTCCCTGCGGTCGACGCCGCCCCTGAGGCACCGGAGGCGGTTGAACCGCGAACGACCAGTTCGGGGAGGAAGACGAACTCGGTGTGCGGGGCCGGGGTGCCGCCGATCTCCTCCAGCAGGGCGCGCACGGCGGCCTGGCCCATGGCCGTCACCGGCTGCCGGACGGTGGTCAGCGGGGGGTCGGTGAAGGGGATCAGCGGGGAGTCGTCGAAGCCGATCACCGAGACGTCGCCGGGCACCGCCAGACCGCGCCTGCGGGCCGCGCGGATCGCGCCCAGCGCCATCATGTCGCTGGCGCACACCACGGCCGTGCAGCCCCGCTCCAGCAGCGCCCCGGCGGCCGCCTGGCCGCCCTCCAGGGTGAACAGCGAGTGCTGCACCAGCTCGCCCAGCCGCTCGTCGTCCAGGCCGAGCTGCTCGCGTACGGCGGCCGCGAAGCCCTCGATCTTGCGCTGCACCGGTACGAAGCGCTCCGGGCCCAGCGCGAGGCCGATCCGCCGGTGGCCCAGCGCGACGAGGTGGGTGACGGCCAGCCGCATGGCGGCCCGGTCGTCGGGCGACACGAACGGCGCGCGCACCCGCGGCGAGAAGCCGTTGATGAGGACGAACGGAACCCCCTGGCCGCGCAGCCGCTCGTACCGCCCGGGATCGGCCGTGGTGTCCGCGTGCAGCCCGGAGACGAAGATGATCCCGGCGACGCCGCGGTCCACCAGCATCTCGGTCAGCTCGTCCTCGGTGGAGCCGCCGGGGGTCTGGGTGGCGAGGATCGGGGTGTAGCCCTGCCGCGTCAGGTCCTGCGCGATGACCTGCGCGAAGGCCGGGAATATCGGGTTCTCCAGCTCGGGCGTGATCAGGCCGACCAGGCCCGCGCTGCGCTGCCGCAGCTTGACGGGCCGCTCGTACCCCAGCACGTCCAGCGCGGCCAGGACGGACTCGCGGGTGGCCGCCGCGACGCCCGGCTTGCCGTTCAGCACCCGGCTGACCGTGGCTTCGCTGACCCCCGCTTGTGCTGCGATGTCAGCTAGCCGTGCGGTCACACGACGGGACCCTACCGGGCCCGCCTCACGCTGCCCACCAGGAGCAGGAATTCGCCGCGAGAAGGACCTCGGCGCCCTGGAGGGGGCACGGTGCCGACGCCAGCAGCGGGCGGCCGGGCGCGGGCAGCGCGACGACGGAGTCCCGGGTGTTGACCACGCACACCAGCCGGCCGGGCCCGGTGTCCCCCGCGGCGCCGGCCCGGTCCGGCCCGTGCGCCGGGCGGGCGAGGGCCAGGACGCCGTCGGGGGCCTCCAGCCAGTCGAGGGTGTCGGTGGCGGTCGGGCCGGCCAGGGTGGTGCGGCGGGTGCGCAGCGCGGTGCGGTACAGCTCCAGGGTGGAGTCCGGGTCGCCGGTCTGCGCCGCGACGGACAGCCCGCCCCACTCCGGCGGCTGCGGCAGCCAGCTGCCGCCCGTCCCGAAGCCGAAGGAGGGCCCGCCGCGCTCCCAGGGCAGCGGCACCCGGCACCCGTCCCGCAACCCGTCCTGGCCCTCCGCGTCCGGTGCGCCCTCCGCGTCCGGTGCGCCCTCCGCGTCCCGCGCGCCCGCCGCCTCCGGGCCGCGGCGCAGGAACGCCGGGTCCTGCCGTACGTCGTCCGGCAGCTCGGTCACCTCCGGCAGGCCCAGCTCCTCGCCCTGGTAGAGGTAGACGGAGCCGGGCAGCGCCAGCAGCAGCAGCGCGGCGGCGCGCGCCCGCTCCAGGCTGCCCAGCCGGGTGCGGTGCCGGACGACGTCGTGGTTGGACAGCACCCAGGTCGTCGGGGCGCCGACCGAGGCGGTGGCCGCCATGGACTCCTCGATGACGGCGCGCATCGCCTCCGCGTCCCACGGGCAGTGCAGGAAGTGGAAGTTGAACGCCTGGTGCAGCTCGTCCGGGCGCACATACAGCGCCAGCCGCTCCGAACTGGGGGCCCACGCCTCGGCGACGCCGATCCGGTCCGGCCCGTAGCTCTCCAGCAGCCGCCGCCAGGAGCGGTGGATCTCGTGCACCCCGTCCTGGTCGAAGAACGGCAGCTCCTGTGCGCCGATCAGCCGGGCCTGCTCCTTGCGCCCGATGTCCGGCAGGCCCGCGGCCTTGACCATGCCGTGCGCGACGTCGATCCGGAAGCCGTCGACGCCCAGCCCGAGCCAGAAGCGGAGGATGCCGTCGAACTCCTCCCGCACCCGCGGGCACTCCCAGTTGAGGTCGGGCTGCTCGGGTGCGAACAGATGGAGGTACCACAGGCCGTCGGGGGTGCGGCTCCAGGCGGGGCCGCCGAAGACGGACTCCCAGTCGTTGGGCGGCGCGGAGCCGTCGGCGCCGCGGCCGGGCCTGAAGTGGTAGCGGTCCCGGGCCACCGGGTCCCCGGCGAGCGCGGACTGGAACCAGGGATGCTGGTCGGAGGTGTGGTTGGGCACGATGTCGACGATGACGCGCAGCCCGAGCCGGTGCGCCTCGGCGATCAGCTCCTGGGCGTCGTGCAGTTCGCCGAAGCGCGGGTCGACGGCGCGGTGGTCGGCGACGTCGTAGCCGCCGTCCGCCTGCGGCGAGGCGTAGAACGGGGTGAGCCAGACGGCGTCCACGCCGAGGTCTTGCAGATACGGCAGCCGGGCGCGGGCCCCCGCGAGGTCGCCGGTGCCGTCCCCGTCGCTGTCCGCGAAGGAGCGGACGTAGATCTCGTAGATGACGGCGTCCCGCCACCACCCAGGGGGCCGCGCGGGGGCGCCGGGCTCTTCCCGGGCCCCCGGAAGGGTTCCGTGCCGCTCTGTCGTTCCGGTGCCGTAAACGTCCATGTCGTCCCTCGTCTTCTCGCCCCAGGGGCAGCGGTGTTGCCCCCTCCAACGGCGTCCGGGGGTCCGGGTTACGTTTGCAGAAAGTTGCCGCAACTACTTTCGGGCGAGTTGCCGCGCTGTTACGTTCCTCCGCAGCCAAGCGCGGTCGGCGCGCGCGGCGCACACCTGGCGGAGGGAGCGGAGATGCGGCGTGGCATAGGTGCCACCGCGCTGGTGGCGGCACTGGCGCTTGCGGCAACGGCTTGCAGCGACGACGGGGACGGCGGCGGCAGCGGCAGCGGCAAGGTCGAGGGCACCGTCACCTACTGGGACACCTCGAACGACGGCGAGAAGGCGACCTACAAGAGGATCGCCGAGGACTTCGAGAAGAAGTACCCGAAGGTGGATGTCAGGTATGTGCACGTCAACTTCGGCGACGCCAGCCAGAAGTTCAAGAACGCGGCGGGCGGCAACTCCGGGGCGCCCGACGTGATGCGCACCGAGGTCGCCTGGGTCGCCGACTTCGCCAACCTCGGCTACCTCGCCCCGCTGGACGGCACCCCCGCGCTGGAGGACGCGGGCGACTACCTCAAGGCCGCCGCGGGCTCCACCCGGTTCGAAGGCAAGACCTACGCGGTCCCCCAGGTCACCGACACCCTCGGCCTCTTCTACAACAAGCGGCTGCTGAAGGAGGCGGGCGTCGGGGTCCCCACGTCCTTCGCCGAGCTGAAGAGGAACGCCGGGAAGATCAAGGACAAGACCGGCGCCACCGCCCTGTATCTGCGCGGCGACGACCCGTACTGGTTCCTGCCCTACCTCTACGGCGAGGGCGGCGACCTGCTCGACACCGAGGCCCGAAAGGTGACGGTGGACGAGAAGCCGGGCGCCGACGCGCTCGCGGCGATGAAGGACCTGGTCGACTCCGGGGCGGCGGTCACCGACTCCAGCGACGGCCAGGAGAACGGCATCAAGGCTTTCCAGGACGGCAAGGCCGCGATGATCGTCGACGGCCCCTGGGACATCGCGCTGGCCCGCGAGGGCAGGGAGTTCGCCGGGGAGCGGAAGGACAACCTCGGCGTCGCCCCCGTCCCCGCCGGCAGCAAGGCGCAGGGCTCCCCGCAGGGCGGCTGGAACCTCTCGGTCTACGCGGGCTCCAAGAACCTGCGCGCCGCACAGGAGTTCGCGAAGTACATGAGCAGCGCCGAGGTGCAGAAGCGCACCGCCGAGGAGCTGAGCCTGCTGCCGACCCGGGAGTCCGTGTACGCGGAGCCCTCGGTGCGGAGGAACGAGATGGTGAGGTTCTTCCGGCCGGCCGTCGGGAAGGCCGTGCAGCGGCCGTGGATCGCCCAGGGCAACGCGCTGTTCGAGCCGATCCGGGTGGGCGTGGACGCCGTCCTGGCGAGCGGCAGGTCGCCGGAGTCCGCCGCGGGGAAGATGGGCGACCAGTTCCGCAAGCTGCTGAAGGACTACCGGTAGTGCGTGCCGCGCTCGCCCGCTACTGGTACGCGTGGGCGATGGTGGCGCCGGTCGTGATCGTGATCGGCGTCATCGTCGGCTACCCGCTCGGCCGCGGCGTCTACCTCTCGCTCACCGACGCCGACGAGTCCAACGTCGCCCGCGACATCGGCGTCAACCACATCCCGGCCACCTACGAGTTCACGGGCCTGGACAACTACACCGCCATCCTGTCCGACAGCGTCTTCTGGGACCGGCTCGTCTGGACGGCGGTGTGGACGGTGGGCTGTGTGAGCGTGACGTTCCTGCTCGGCCTCACCCTGGCGAACATGCTCAACCGGCAGGTGAGGGGCCGCTCGTTCTACCGCGTCGCGATGATCGTGCCCTGGGGCATCCCGGCCTTCGTCTCCGTCTTCGCCTGGAAGATGCTCTACAACGAGAAGAACGGGCTGCTCAACAAGGTGCTGGAGGGCGGCGGCATCGACGGCGTGCCCTGGCTGGGCGACCCCACCTGGGCCAAGGTCGCGGTGATCGCGGTCAATGTCTGGCTCGGGGTGCCCTTCATGATCGTCGCCCTGCTGGGCGCCCTCCAGTCCATCCCCGGCGAGCTGTACGAGGCGGCCGAGATGGACGGCGCGGGCCCCTGGCAGCGGTTCCGCAACATCACCCTGCCCGGCGTCCGCACGGTCAGCAGCACGGTGGTCCTGCTGAGCACCATCTGGACGTTCAACATGTTCCCGGTGATCTTCCTGCTCACCAGGGGCGGGCCCGAGGACTCCACCGAGATCCTGGTGACGTACGCCTTCCGGCTGGCCTTCGTCAACAGCCCCCGCGACTTCGCGGCCTCGGCGGCATGGGGCGTGCTCATCCTCGTGCTGCTCTCCCTCTTCACGGTCGGCTACCGGCGGCTCCTGCGCCGCCAGGGAGAGGTGTGGTGACCATGGCCCGCACGCGGAAACGCAGCCCCCTCGCCTCCGCCGGACTGCACGCCGGACTGCTGCTGGGCACCCTGTGCGCGCTCGTCCCGCCGCTGTGGCTGCTGGTGACGTCCTTCAAGCCGAAGAGCGAGTCCTTCTCGGCAGCGCTGGTCAAGGACTTCACCCTGGACAACTACCAGCACGTGGTGGACGACACCCACTTCCTGGACTGGTTCGCCAACTCGCTGGTCGTGGTGGGCGGGACGACGGTCGTCGGCGTCTTCATCGCCGCCACGACCGGGTACGCCATCAGCCGCTTCCGGTTCCCCGGGATGCGCCCGCTGATGTGGGTGCTGCTGATCACGCAGATGTTCCCGATGGCCGTGCTGATCGTGCCGCTCTACAACACCATGGCCACGCTGGGGCTCCTGAACCAGCCGCTGGGCCTGATCATCACGTATCTGACCATCGCCGTGCCGTTCTGCGCCTGGATGATGAAGGGCTTCTTCGACGCCATCCCCGTCGACATCGACGAGTCGGGCCGGGTGGACGGGCTCAACCCGTTCGGCACGTTCTGGCGGCTGATCCTGCCGCTGGCCCGGCCGGGGCTCGCGGTGACGGGCTTCTACACTTTTGTCACGGCCTGGGCGGAAGTCGCGTATGCGACGGCCTTTATGACGGGGGAGGAGAACCTGACCCTGGCGGGCGGCCTCCAGACCTTCGTCAACCGCTACGGCGCGGACTGGGGCTCCATGACGGCTGCCGCCGTGATCGTCGCCGTGCCCGCCGCGGTGGTCTTCGGCTTCGCCCAGCGGCACCTGGTGTCCGGCCTGACGGCCGGAGCGACGAAGTCCTGAACCCGGCGGCGCCGGGACGGCACAGACGACACACAGCACAGACGACAAGCAGCACAGACGACACACAGCAGAGGTGACATGAAGAAGCAGACCGACTGGTGGCGGGACGCTGTCATCTACCAGATCTACCCCCGCTCCTTCGCCGACGGCGACGGGGACGGCACGGGAGACCTCAAGGGGGCCCGCACCCGGCTGCCGCATCTCGCCTCCCTCGGCGTCGACGCCGTCTGGCTGAGCCCCTTCTACGCCTCACCGCAGGCCGACGGCGGCTACGACGTCGCCGACTACCGCGCCATCGACCCGATGTACGGCGATCTCGCGGACGCCGCCGCGCTGATCAGCGAGGCCCACGCCCTCGGCCTGCGGGTCATCGTCGACCTCGTGCCCAACCACTCCTCCGAGCGGCACGAGTGGTTCCAGCGGGCCCTCGCGGGGGACCCGGCGGCCCGGGAGCGCTACCACTTCCGGCCGGGGCGCGGCCCCGGCGGCAGCGAGCCGCCCAACGACTGGGAGTCCATCTTCGGCGGCCCCGCCTGGACCCGGACGAAGAACCCGGACGGCACCCACGGCGACTGGTATCTGCACCTGTTCGCGCCCGAGCAGCCCGACTTCAACTGGGACAGCCCCGCCGTGCACGACGAGTTCCGCTCCGTGCTGCGCTTCTGGCTGGACCTGGGCGTGGACGGCTTCCGCGTCGACGTCGCGCACGGTCTGGTGAAGCCGGCGGGCCTGCCCGACGTCGGCGCCTCCCGGCAGCTGAGGCTGCTCGGCAGCGAGCCGCTGCCGTTCTTCGACCAGGACGGGGTGCACGAGATCTACCGCTCCTGGCGGCGGGTCCTCGACGCGTACCCGGGGGCCCGGATCGGCGTCGCCGAGGCGTGGACGCCCAGCGCCGCGCGCACCGCGCTGTATGTGCGCCCGGACGAGCTGCACCAGGCGTTCAACTTCCACTACCTGAACACCGCCTGGGACGCGGCGGCGCTGCGGGAGGTGATCGACGAGTCGCTGGACTCGCTGCGCGCCGTGGGCGCCCCGAGCACCTGGGTGCTGTCCAACCACGACGTCGTACGGCACCGCACCCGGCTCGGCGGCGGCCTGCCGCGCGCCCGTGCCGCGAGCCTGCTGATGCTGGCGCTGCCCGGCTCCGCGTACCTCTACCAGGGCGAGGAGCTGGGCCTGCCGGAGGTCGCCGGGATCCCCGACGAGGCGCGGCAGGACCCGTCGTTCTTCCGCGACACCGGTCAGGACGGGTTGCGGGACGGGTGCCGGGTGCCGCTGCCCTGGGCGCGCGGCGGGCCCTCCTTCGGCTTCGGGACGGGCGGCAGCTGGCTGCCGCAGCCGCCGGAGTGGGGCGGGCTGTCCGTCGCGGCGCAGACCGGCGACCCGGACTCCACCCTGGAGCTGTACCGCACCGCGCTGCGCACCCGCCGCACCACCCTGGCCGGCCCGACCGCCACCGACACCCTCGACTGGCTGGAGGCCCCCGACGGCGTCCTGGCGTTCCGCCGGGGCGGGTTCGTGTGCACCGCGAACACCCGGGAGACGGCCGTCCGGCTCCCCGCCCGGCCCGGCGAGCTGCTGCTCGCCAGCGGGCCCTGCGACGGCGGCGCCGAGCTGCCGGGGGACACCACCGCCTGGTGGTCGGTGCGCGGATGACGAACCCCTCCCTCGCCCGCCTCTCCGACATCGCCGAACAGGCCGAGGTCAGCGAGGCGACCGTCAGCCGGGTGCTCAACGGCAAGTCCGGCGTCGCCGCCGGCACCCGGCGGCGGGTGCTGGCGGCACTGGACGTGCTGGGCTACGAGCGCCCGGTGCGGCTGCGGCAGCGCAGCGCGGGGCTGGTCGGCCTGGTGATCCCGGAGCTGACCAACCCGATCTTCCCGGCCTTCGCACAGACCATGGAGCAGTCGCTGGCCGGATACGGCTACACCCCGGTGCTGGGCACCCACCACCCCGGCGGCGCCACCGAGGACGAACTGGTCGGCCAGCTGGTGGAGCGCGGCGTCAGCGGTGTCATCTTCCTGTCCGGGCTGCACGCCGACCTGTCGGCCGACCCGGACCGCTACGCCCGGCTGGCCGGGCGCGGCGTCCCCTTCGTCCTCGTCAACGGCTACAACGAGCGGATCAGCGCGCCGTTCGTCTCGCCCGACGACCGCGCGGCAGCGGCCATGGCCGTGGACCATCTGCGGCAGCTCGGCCACGAGCGGATCGGCCTCGCGGTGGGCCCCGGCCGCTATGTCCCGGTGCGCCGCAAGACGGAGGGCTTCCACGCCGCGCTGGGCGGCCGGGGCGGGCCCGTCCAGCACACCCTGTTCACCGTCGAGGGCGGCCACGCGGCGGCGGGCGCGCTGCTGGAGGCGGGCTGCACCGGCATCGTCTGCGGCAGCGATCTGATGGCGCTCGGCGCGATCCGCGCCGCCCGGCAGCGCGGCCACCGGGTGCCCGCCGACGTCTCGGTCGTCGGGTACGACGACTCCGAGCTGAACGCCTTCACCGATCCGCCGCTCACCACGGTGCGGCAGCCCGTGCGGGCCATGGCGAACGCCGCCGTGCACACGCTGCTGGAGTCGCTGGGCGGGAGTCCGGTGCCCGACACGGAGTTCGTCTTCCAGCCCGAGCTGGTGGTGCGGGGCTCCACGGCCCAGGCCCCGCCCGGCTGAGACCGCCGGCCCGGCGCGCAGTTCCCCGCCCCTTCGGGGCGCGAACCCGATGCGCCCCGAAGGGGCGCGGGGAACTGCGCGACCGGCCACGACGTAGCCGCAGCCTGCAACGCACGGCGCTGGGCAGCCCCTGCCCGGCGAAATCCCCTACTCCGCAAGGACCTCGGCCGGAACCTCCACGGTCACCATGGTCGGCCCGCCCTCCGGGCTGCTGACCGCGAGGACCCCGTCGAACTGGCCCAGCCGCCGCTCGACGCCCTTCATGCCCGTGCCCTTCTCCAGGGACGCGCCGCCCTTGCCGTCGTCCGTGACGGCGGCCCGCAGCATGCCGCCCGCGTCGTAGGCGTAGCTGACGTCCAGCCAGACGCGGTGCGCCCCGGAGTGCTTGGCGGCGTTCGTCAGCACCTCGCTGACCGCGAAGTACACCGCGGACTCCACCGGCTCCTCGAAGCGGCCCGGCAGCTCGATGTCCTCCTCCACCGGGATCGGCATCCGCAGCGCCAGCGCGCGCAGCGCGTCCGGCAGGCCGCGCTCGGCGAGGACCGGCGGGTGGATGCCGCGCACCAGGTCGCGCAGCTCGGTCAGCGCCTCGGCGGAGTTCTCCCTCGCCTGCGCGATCAGCTTCTTCGCCTGCGCCGGATCCCGCTCCACCAGCGCCTCGATGGTGCCCAGGCTCATACCCATGGCCACCAGCCGGGCCTGCGCCCCGTCGTGCAGATCCCGCTCGATGCGCCGCAGCTCCGCCGCCGATGTGTCCACCGCGTCATGCCGCGTCTCGTACAGCTGCTCCACGCGCCGCGCCAGCAGCATCTCCCGGGTCGGCTCCAGCAGCGACCTGGTGAGCCGCAGGTTGACGGGGAAGAGCGGCGGCAGCAGAGCGGTCACGAAGCCCAGCGTCATATCGACCGGCGTCCAGGCGAGGTCCCGCCACGTCGCCGGGTCCTTCAGCCGCAGCAGCAGCCGCTCGACGTGCCCCACCACCCCGGACCGCAGGTCCTTGGGCCAGGGGCGGTACGGCCGGGGCACCGGGATGCCGCTCCACCGGTCCACCAGCCGCCGCCGCGCGTCCGCGTACCCCTGCAGCCAGGACAGCACATACGGGGTGGTGACCACGCCCACCCCGGCGGGGATGAGCGCCAGCGAGACCACGGAGAACACGAACGCGACGATGGAGAGCGGGAGGGAGACGACCGCCAGAAGCGGGCCGCGCACCATCGCGAGCGAGAGTTCGCGCGTCTGCGCTGCGGCGGTGCGGGCGGCCTCCGCCGTGGTGTCCTGCGATGTGCTCACGTCCGGTCCTCTCCCCCTGGGGGCCCTGGGTGCCCCCGGGATACTGCCTTCTCCATCATCCCCCGCTCAGCCGCCGGACGGGCCGAATCTCCACTCGGCGAACTCGGCCGTCCCCTGCTCCGTGCCGCCGCCGTTCGCGGCCGTCATGAACACGCCCGCGTCCAGCCTGGCTGACGCACCCGGTACCCGCACGGTTGCCACCGTGCGCCAGTGCGCCCCGTCGTCCGTGGACAGCTCGCCCCTCAGGGCGCCGTCCCGCCGCGAGAGCCGCAGCAGCACGGGGGCCTGGACGCCGGTGATCCGCTGGTAGGTGTCGACGGTGCCGTTGCCGTCCGTGTCGTAGGAGAGCACCACCCCGTTGCGCGGGGTCACCGCCAGGTTGAGGAAGCCGGGCGAGGTGTCCGACGCCAGGTCGTTGCGGGCGATCAGGCCGGCCCGCGCCCAGGGCCCGGTCGCGTCCTGCGCGGTGACCCGCACCGCGATCCAGCCGCCCTGGGGCAGCGCGTCCGGGCGGTAGAGGGCGCCGAACTCGGCCCGGGACTTCCACAGGTCGCTGCCGCCGCCGTGGATCGCCCAGCGGCCGTCGAGGTGGCCGAAGACGGCCCCGTTGCTGGTGACGGTGCGCACCCCGGAAGGGAGCGGCCCCGCGCGGAAGAGGGTGCCCTTGCGGGCCGTCGTGACCCGGTCCTCGCCCTGCGGCCCGTACCGCACCTCCAGGCCGTACGGCAGCGGGTCCAGCGGCGCGGTCAGCTCGCTGTCCGGCGCGGTGTAGCGCCAGCGGACCGCGGCGCGCCCGCCGGCCCCGACGGAGGGGACCCGCACGGGGTCCTGCGGCTCGGCGCCGTCCAGCCCGGACAGGGCGAAGTCGACGGTTCCCGTGGCGCGCAGCCCGTTCTCGTTCCGGAAGACCCCCTCGACGGTGGCCGTCCCGCCCGGGGGCACGGTGGCCGGCTCCGCGCTGAGGGCGAGCGAGCCCTGGTAGGGGGCGCGCGCCAGGGTGTCGTGGACCTTCTTGGCGATGCGGTGCGGGTCGCCGGCCGGGCGCAGCGGATAGTCCTTGGTCTCCCGCGTCCACGGCTCCTCGACCGCGTACCAGTCCCACGTCCTCGGCTCGCGGCCCTCGGCGAGCGCGTCCTCCAGATCGTCCAGGTACGCCTGCCACTGGGGGAGGTGGAAGTCCCCGATGAGGCCCTGCCAGTCGCGGTTGGCGTAGTTGGCCAGGTGCCCGCCGTCGGCCGTGGAGCGGTCGGCCCAGGTGGTCACCAGCACCCGTGCCGTGCGCTCCAGCAGGGCCCGCTCCCGCCCGCCGGTCGCCATCCGCCGCGCCGCGTCCAGCCAGGGGCCCAGCAGGAAGGCGCGGTGGGTGCCCGCGACCTCCTCGCTCAGCCGCATCAGCTTCAGCCACAGCGCCGCCAGCTGTTTGAACCGCCCCGCCTCGCCCTGCTCGTACGCCGTCTCCAACTGCCCGATCAGCAGCCAGGAGCGGTTGGCGAGGGCCTGCCGTGCGATGTCGGCGAGGTCGTAGCGGTAGGCGTCGCTGCCGCGCAGCCGCTCCGCGACGCCGACCAGACCCGCCAGCGCCGCGTCGAACCCGGGCAGGTCGAAGGCGGGGGTGTGGGTGGCGTAGTACGTGCCGGAGCGGGCCGCCAGGCTCGGGCGGGCGGCGAACACGCTGTCGTGCGGGCGGCCGTCCGCGCTGCTGATCCGGTACGCCGTCGCGCGCAGCGCCGCCGTCGCCCTGCGGGCCTGCGCGTCGTCCCCGCCGTAGCGCAGCCGGGCGTAGTCCGCGAACCAGCGCTCCCGGTCCACGGCCTCCTCGCGCCAGGCCAGTTCGGTGAACAGCTCGGCCGCCGCCGGGTCGCGGTGGGTGGCCTCCGGCATATAGCAGGTGCCGACCAGCTTGCTGCCGTCCCGGTCCCGCCACCTGGTGAACCGCTCGGTCCACATATGGGTCTTGGCGCCGAGCGTCGTCCGTCCGCCGAAGTTGGGGATCGTGCCGAACGCGTACGGCACGCCGCCCCAGTCCGCCTCCCGGTCGGTGACCCGCTCCAGGTCGGAGAGGCCGTCGACGATGAGCATCCGCTCCTTGTCGCGCAGCGCGTCCAGCAGGTCGCGGCGCGGGTTCTCCTGCCAGCCGAGGATCACCCAGGTCGCGCCGGGCCGGGCGGTCTGCAGCGCCGCCTCCACCGCGCGCGCGGCGTCCGGCACCGGCACGTCGCCGGGGTCGCCGCCCTCGTGCAGCAGGTCCATCTTGAAGTGGCCGATGTCGCCGAACAGCTCCCGCTGGTGCGCGTAGAAGGCGGCGGCCACCTCCCGGAAGACGGCCGTGCGCGGGTCCAGCCACGCCGGGCGCGGCAGCCCGTTCCAGGTGCCCTGCGGGATGGTGCGGCCGCCGGGGTTGCGCTTGGTGAAGTCCTCCGGGACGGTGCCGAAGTAGCCGGGCAGTACCGGACGCAGCCCCAGCTCCCGCATCCGCCGCACGATCCGCCGCCCCAGCGCGGTGCGCTTCGACAACAGCTCCGTGGAGAGCGGGCCGCCGTACTCCGACATGTTCTGCAGCAGCCACCACGGCTGGTGGGTGGGCGCCGGGATCCAGGCGCGGGCCTCCGCGTCGCTGTAGCCGAAGTCCCGCAGCAGCCGGTGGTACACGGCCTCCATGCCCGCCGTCAGCAGCACCTCGTTGCAGCCGTGCGCCGCCAGCACGTCCAGGAACCGCTCCCAGTGCTCCCAGTCCGCGTACGCGCCCGTGTAGCCGTCGTGCGTGTCGTTCAGCGCGAAGCGGTGCGGCACCGTGGCGCGCCGCCCGTGCGGGGCGCGCGGCGCGGGCAGCGTCGCGGGGAGGTCGAGCCGGCTGCCCGCCCAGGACAGATGCGCGTCACAGCTGTACTTGAGATACCAGTGCAGCCCGGTGAGCTGGGCCACCGGGCCGGTGCCGTGCACCGTGACCCGGCCGGCGCCGCCCGTCACCTTGAAGCGCTCGGGGCCGCCGATGTGCCGGAGCCGGATCTGTCGGTGGTGGTCGGGGAGCAGCCGCCGTACGGCCGCCCGCGCGTGCCCGCGCGCCGGTTTCTCGTCCGCTGCCATGGCTGGGGTGTACCCGCTCGTGAGCGCGGCTCCCGCGCCGAGCGCGCCCGCTGTGCCCAGCACCGTGCGTCTGGTGAGCTGGCTGTCCTTGTCCATCTGTGTGCCCCCACTGCCGGGAGTGACCGAAGACACCTACGCACAGGCACGGTAACGACAGGATCAGCCCTGGTCGAGGTAGGCGAGCACGGCGAGTACCCGGCGGTTGTCGTCGTCGGACGGCGGCAGGTCCAGCTTGCCGAAGATGTTCGAGGTGTGTTTGGCGACCGCGCGCTCGGTGACGAACAGCTGTGCGGCAATGGCCGCATTCGACCGGCCCTGCGCCATCAGCTCCATGACCTCCTTCTCGCGGGAGGTCAGGTTCCCCATCGGCTTGTCCTGCGCGCGGCGGGTCAGCAGCTGCTGGATGACCTGCGGGTCCATCGCCGTACCGCCGTCGGAGACCCGGCGGACCGCGTCGATGAACTGCTCCGCGTCGAACACCCGGTCCTTCAGCAGATAGCCGACCCCGCCGTTGCCGTCGGCGAGCAGCTCGCGCGCGTACAGCTGCTCCACATGCTGCGAGAGCACCAGCACCGGCAGCCCCGGGCGCTGGCGGCGGGCCTCCAGGGCGCACTGCAGCCCCTCGTCGCTGAACGACGGCGGCAGCCGCACGTCCACCACCGCCACATCCGGCTGCAGTTCGTCCAGCGCCCGGCTCAGCTCCGGCCCGTTGTCCACCGCTGCCGCGATCTCGAAGTCGAACGCTTCCAGCATCCGGACGAGCCCGTCACGGAGCAGAAAGAGGTCTTCGGCGAGGACGACGCGCACGGAGTCTCCCGGTGGCTGCTGGCACGGAGTGCTGCGGACGGAGAAGAATCTACCTCCCGGCCCCGCCCGGCAAGAATTCGCTGGCGGCGGCGGACGGCGGCGGCGACCATCGGCCGATGACCACGAGACACATACGGTTCGTCCCGCTC
Organism: Streptomyces boncukensis; assembly: GCF_011045075.1. Classification (GTDB taxonomy): domain Bacteria; phylum Actinomycetota; class Actinomycetes; order Streptomycetales; family Streptomycetaceae; genus Streptomyces; species Streptomyces boncukensis. Next base: position 2,160 of record NZ_JAAKZZ010000048.1, on the reverse strand, counting down.
GGCCGCCCCGAGATGGAGGCGCTGCGCGACGGCGACCGGGAGGCGGCCTCCGCGCACGCCGGGGTGGCGCTGCCCGGCTTCTTCACCACCGACCGGGCGCGCTGGCTGTGGCGCTACCGGCTCGGCCAGATGGCGGCCGACCCGGCCCGGACCCCGTGGGTGCTGCGGTACGCGGTCCTCGGAGACGGAGACGGAGACGGAGACGGAGACGGAGACGGAGACGGAGACGGCGACGGCGACGGCGACGCGGTGGTCGGGCACGCCGGGTTCCACGGGCCGCCCGACGCGGCGGGCACGGTCGAGGTCGGCTACGCGGTCGTTCCCGAGTACCGCCGGCGGGGGTACGCGCGCGCGGCGCTGGCCGAGCTGCTGCGCCGCGCCGCCGCCGACCCGTCCGTGCGGACGGTGCGCGCCACCATCACCCCCGACAACGCCGCCTCCCTCGCCACCGTCGCGCCCTTCGGCTTCGTCCACGTCGGCGAGCAGTGGGACGAGGAGGACGGCCGCGAGCTGGTGCTGGAGGCGGACCCCCGGGCCCAGGGGCGTCCGGCGGATCCTGCCGGGTAGGGGCTGCCCGCACGGCTGCGCTGTAAAGTCTGTACCTGGGGGTCGGTGGAAGGGACGGCGGACACATGAGCGAGAGCAGCTGGCCCGCCGGGGCCGACTGGCCGGTGGCCCAGGTCGCGCACAACGCGCGGGTGTGGAACTACTGGCTGGACGGCAAGGACTACTACGCCGTGGACCAGCAGGTCGGCGACTACGTCACCGGCATGTACCCCGGCATCGGCGAGGTGGCCCGCGCGGACCGCGCGTTCCTCGGCCGCGCGGTGACCCATCTGGCGGGCGAGGCCGGGATCCGGCAGTTCCTGGACATCGGCACCGGCCTGCCCACCCGCGACAACACCCACGAGGTCGCCCAGCGGGCGGCCCCCGCCTCGCGGATCGTCTACGTCGACAACGACCCCACCGTCCTGCTGCACGCCCGCGCGCTGCTCACCAGCACCCCCGAGGGCGCCACCGACTACATCGAGGCCGACGCGCACGACCCGGACACGATCCTGCGCGCCGCGTCCCGCACCCTGGACCTCGACCGCCCGGTCGCGGTGATGATGCTCGGCATCCTCAACTTCATCCTCGACACGGACGAGGCGAAGTCCGTGGTGGACCGGCTGCTGGACGCGGTCCCCTCCGGAAGCCGGCTCGCGCTCACCCACCCCACCCTGGAGCTGGGCGGCGACGGCAACGCGGACGCCATGCGGTTCTGGAACGAGAACGCCACACCGCCGATCACCGCCCGCACCCGGGAGGAGGTCGCCCGCTTCCTGGACGGGCTGGAGGTGCAGGAGCCCGGCATCGTCTCCTGCTCCCAGTGGCGCCCCGACGGCACGGTGGACACCTCCGTGCCGGCGGTCGCCCAGTTCGGAGCGCTCGCCCGCAAACCCTGAGCCCTGAGCCCTGAGCCCTCCGCGCCGCGGGCAGGGGCTACCCGAAGAGCCTCAGCTCCTCCTCCCGGGCGCCGGTGAGGGTGTACGGGGCGCCGGACAGCGGGCGGTTGGCGTAGAGCCGCACCAGCGTCGGCGTATCGCAGCTGAGCCGCGCGGGCGGGGGGCCGGCCTCCGCCGGGGCCCCCAGCCAGAGCTCGGTCTCCGGCCGGTCGGTCAGCGTGGCGCACAGCCGCGGCGTCCCCCGGCGCAGCGCCGCGACGGCCAGCAGCGCCAGCGCGTCCCCGGAGGCCGGGCCCCCGTAGGCGTCCGGCACCCCCCACGCGTCCCGTACGTCGCCCGCGTGCACCCACTCGCCGAGCGCCACCGTGTCCAGCCGGCCGTGCTCCAGCCTGGCGATCACCGGGCCCGCCTCGGTGAAGCCGTACTCCAGTTCGTCCAGGATGGCCGTCAGCGGCCAGGAGTCGCGCTCGGCGACGTCCGCGGCGTTGGACGCCTCCGAGAAGACGCCGGGCTCCAGGCGGTTCTCGACGATCCGCACCAGCGCGGCCGCGCAGTGCGCGAGGACCTGCCGCACCGTCCAGTCCGGGCACGCGGTGGGCCGCGCGAAGTCCTCCTCGGGCGCCTGCCGCAGCAGCGGCATCAGCTCGGCGCGCTCGGCGCTCAGCAGGCGGCAGGGCAGCCCTGGGTCGCGGCCCACCGCGTGCCCGGACTGGAC
>NZ_JAAKZZ010000489.1 GCF_011045075.1 Streptomyces boncukensis | reverse complement strand
CCTCCCGTCCGCCCCGTCCTGGAAGTCGGCTAACGGGGCCTGCTGCGCAGGGAGGTGCACGCGTAGGCGCAGAGCAGCACGATGAGTGACAATCCAAAGGCGTGGCCGAGGGGTTGGGCGGCAAGCCGCAGAGCCACCGTCAGCCACTGGTCGACCGCGGCAGGCCAGGGCACGAGCACGGCCGACTCCAGCCGCCCGGGCAGCCCCTCCACCGAGCGTGCCGCGGAACCGCTGAGCAGCCTGCGCAGCACCGGGGCGACCGCCAGCGGAACGGCCGCGACAGCCACGACTCCGGCCGTCGTCGACCGGAACACCCCCGCCGCCAGCAGCCCGGCCCACGCGCAGCCGACACAGACAGCGAGCACCCCCATGGCCTGGGCCATGGGCGACAGCGCGGCCATCGTCCCGGCCGGGCCGTCTCCGGACCGCAGGCGGAACACATCGCCGGAGCCGTACAGCAGCGTGAGCCCGGCCGCGTTGAAGGCGGCGGTCGCCAGGCACAGCCCGACCGCGGACACAGCCGACACCATCAACTTGGCCAGCAGCAGCCCCAGGCGCCGAGGCACCGGCGTCTGGGCCGGTGCCAGCGCGGGGTACCGGAACTCCTGCCCGAAAGCCAGCGCCCCCAGCAGCCCGGCGGCGAGCGCCGCGGGCGGCAGGGACGCAAAGGGAGCGGAGGCGAACGGCCCTCCGGACGGCCAGCCCGTCAGCAACCGCAGCCCCTGCGCGATCCCGGAACCGCCCTCTCCGCGCCCCGCACCGCCCGTGTCCCCACCGGCCCGTGCCAGCACCACGGCCACCGCGAAAGCGACGAGCATCGTCACGCCCGCGAGGATCCACGGCGTACGCACCCCGAACAGCCGGCGTACCTCGTACCGCAGCGGCGCGACGGGCCCGGGCCGGGGGGCGGCGAACAGCGGGGGCCGGGATGATCTCGACAGCTTCGAGGCCCCTGGCAGCCTCCAGGCCCCGGCCGCCCGCCGTGGGCCGGGTGACTGCGGTGCGGAGGACTGCGGTGCGGAGGGCTCCGGGGGGAGCCCCGGCCCGGGCGGACTCGGGGGCTCTTCCGCCACCGCGCGGACAGCGTCGCCCGTGCCCGTCCGGGCCGGCGGGCCCCCGGCCGCGTGCTCCGACGTGGCCTCGGGGCCCCGTCCCGAGTTCGCCGCCACAGCGCCCGCCGCCCCCAGGGCGGGCACGGTCGCCGGAGCAGCCGCCGACTCCCGGGGCGCACGTCCGTCTGCTCGGGCCAGCGGATGGGGCGGGGTGACATCCCCGCTGTCTCCCAGCTCCTCGGCAAGCTGATGGACCAGGATGCCGTTGCGGTACGCCGCCTCGCCTACGGCCGCACAGCTGCTCCCGTAGACGGAGATCCGTCCACCCCCGTCCCGCACCACCTCCATGGGTCCGTCTCGGCGCTCGGCGCTCGTCGCGGAGCGGGACTCCTGGGCAAGAACGGCGGCGAGCCGCTCAGCGTGCGGGGTCCGCACCACGACGCGGGGCCGCTGCCGGGTCCGCCGGAACTCCTCCACCTCCTGATCTGCGGCCAGACGTCCGCCCTCGATCGACACCACGCGGTCCCCGAGCCTCGCGGCCTCCTTCGGATCCCGCGAGGTGGTGAGGACCAGACCGCCCTGGTCTGCGTACCCGCGCAGCAGGCCGTGCAGCCAGCTCGCCTCCCGAGGGGACAGCCCGTGAGCGGGCTCGTCCAAGACGAGCGTGTGCGGGTCGCCCAGCAACGCTGACGCGATACCGAGACGGCGGTCCATGCCGAGGGAGAACTCCCTGAGCCGCTGGTCGGCGATCCCGCTGAGGCCCACGACGTCCAGCACGTCATCGGCCCGCCCTGCGGGAACTCCCACGGCCGCGGCAAGCATGCGCAGATGCCCTCGCGCCGTGCGCGCCGGATGTCCCGGGACGTCCCCGAGCAGCACCCCGATCTCACGGGCCGGGTACGGCACCCGGTGGACCGGACGGCCCCGGAAGAGCGCGATGCCCCGCCCCGGCCGAAGCTGCAGCATCACCCGGAGCGCGTCACTCTTCCCCGAACCGGCGCGCCCCAGAAGCACCGTGACCTTGCCGGGGCGCGCCTCGAAGGTGAGGTCGTCCACGGCAGGTGGCCGTTGGCGGCGCGGCATGCTGGTGAGTCCGATGGCCTGGATCATCGCTTCTCCCGCTGGACGCGTGCGGACGCACCTCAGCAAGATAACGCGACATTTCCGAGTTTCCGGGCAACTCGCGCTGAACCGGAATCAGACCTCGGGCCGCAGCATGGGCGGGTTGAGCAGCGTCGCCCCGCCGGCTCTGAACAGCTGTGCGGGCCGACCGCCCTGACGCGTCGTCGTCCCTCCGGTCGGCACGAGGAATCCCGGAGTCCCGGTCACCTTGCGGTGGAAGTTCCTCGGGTCGAGCGCGACTCCCCACACCGCCTCATACACCCTGCGCAGCTCCCCCACGGTGAACTCCGGTGGGCAGAAAGCGGTGGCGAGCGAGGAGTATTCGATCTTGGCGCGCGCTCGCTCCACACCGTCCAGCAGGATCTGAGCGTGATCGAAGGCAAGCTGCACCGGCTGGTCGCCGTCCCTGCTGAGCCCCTCTCCCGGCCCGAGCAGCGACTCCGCTGGTGACCACCGGGCGCTGCGCGCATCACCCCCCGCGATGGGGGGCGGGAGGTCCGGGGAGAGCACGAGGTGGGCGACACTGACCACCCGCATCCGGGGGTCGCGATACGGGTCGCCGTAGGTGGCGAGCTGTTCGAGATGCGCGCCCGTGTCCTTGCCCTCCGGGCCGTGGGGCCGCAGCCCGGTCTCCTCCTTGAGTTCCCGTGCCGCCGCGGCTGCGAGGTCCTCGTCGGCTCGGACGAACCCGCCCGGGAGTGCCCATCGCCCCTGATAGGGCGGCTCCCCGCGGCGCACGACCAAGGCGCACAGAGCGTGGCTGCGCACCGTGAGCACCACCAGATCGACGGTGACGGCAAAAGGCGGAAAGGCCGACGGGTCGTAGGGCATGGCGCGATCATAGTCGTCTCCTTGACGATAAACAGTCCGTTCCCCAGCACCTCGTTCACCTCCTTCGTGCCTCGTGGCATATCCCCTCGCATGGCGCGCCGCCCGGCGTGTCGCCGTACGACCGCTCGACCGCGCGGTCAGCCGCAGAGCTGCAGGCCATCGGCCGCTTCCTCCACCATCCCCATGCCGAGTCTGCTGATCCGCACCGCGAACGGCCGCTCGGCCACCCGTAGCCCGGTCAGCTGCACCGCTCCGAGCGGGGCGCTGCTCATGGGGCGCAGGGCGACTGTCCCAGCAGGGACGTCGGGGCGGATGCCCGCCAGTGTGGCCAACAACTGCACCGCCCCCGCTGCCGCGACAGCGGCCGGACGACAGGCTGCCGGATGCGGCAGCGGCGTACTGCCCCGCGTCCGCTGTTCAGCCGCGTACATCTCCGGCAGCCGGTACCCGAATGTCCCGGCTGCGTCCAGCACCCCGCACAGGAGGGAGGTCGCCTCCTTCTCGAACCCCGCCGCCGACAGCCCCGCAACGGCCGTCGCGGTCTCCCGCACCCGGACCGCACCGCTGCTGTGACCGAAAGGGTTGTATCCCTGCTCCTTACTGCTGAGGCTGCGCAGGCCCCAGCCGGAATCCAGCGCGGGGCCGCCGAGCAGCCGGGCGAGCTGCTCGGTCCCGGCTCTGTCGAGCAGCCCGGGCGCCTGTTGTCCACCCGAGGCCAGACCGGTGTCGAGCAGTTCCGCCGCGGAGGCGCAGAGCGCTCCCTCTTCTGCTCCGTTTCTGGCCCGGAACGCGAGCGGCCTGCCGCCGCCGCGGTCGTCCCGCCAGAACTCCTCGGCGAACCGCCGCCGCAGCTCGGCCGCCCACTGGCGGAGTTCACTCCCGTCACCTATGCCGTGCGCGTCCAGCAGGCCGGCGCCCAACAGCGCCGCCCGGTGCGCGTGTGCCTGCACCTCGCAGCGGAACGGACCACCGGGCGCGGGATCGGGAACGTACCCCGGTCCGGTCGCTACCCGCAGGGTCCAGGCCAGGCAGCGTTCGGCCGCCGGGAGCAACCGCTCCATATCGCGTCCGGGCAGGCCCCAGCGCCACGCCTCCGCGAGCACGGTGGGAAACAGCAGTGTCGCCTCGACTCCCGTGCAGCTGGGCGCCGCCCGCGGGCCCGCGTGGCGGAGTGTGCCGGGAATCCACCCGTCGTCCGCCCCTCCGCTTCTGCGCTGTATCCGGGCGAGGGTGTGCAGGGTGCCGCAGGCCAGGCGGGTGCCGAGCGGCAGCAGCATGCGGGCGGCGCGCAGTGATTCGGCAGGGGCCAGTGCACAGCGCCACGGGACACCGGCAGCGAGGTGGATGTCCGCCGGGGCCGCCGGATCGCGCAGCAGGAGTGCGCTGAGGTCGTCGAGGCTGGTGCGGAAGAGCTCGTCGACCCGGCCGTCGTCTCCTTCGGCACGAGCCTCGGACCAGTGCGCCAGCAACCCACTCATACGGGAGCCGCCGCTACTACCGGCCGCTGCCCGACGAGGGGAGTCCGGCCCTGGGGCGGGCGGGTCGCCCGACGCCGGAGTGCCCGGGGCTGGTGCGGCCCCACCGCCGTAGGAGTGGACAGCATTCCGATTCCGGCTGCCCTCCAGTTCGATGCGGAAGGTGAGACTGCGGCTGTCGCCCGGGGGAAGCGTCCAGTCCCACTGGAGCACCCCGGCGGACGCCCAGGAGGAGTCGGGAGCGGGGCGGGCGGTGACCGTGGCGTGGGTCCCTTCCGCACTCCAGCGCAGCCCTGAGCCGTGGACCGCGGCGGGGAGCTCGGCACCTGGCCTGCCGATCGCGATGGCTCCGAGCTCTCCCAGGTCGGTCCCCAGCCGGACCTCAAGGGGCAACCGCACGGTCCGCTCGGCGGAGTTGTGCACCGTGAGGCGTTCCGTGCCGTCGGCGGACCGGAGGCGTACGACCGTGACCTCGGGGTCGGGTCCGTTGCCGGTGGCCGCCCGGACCGCCGATACGAAGCGGGCCTCGCCGGCGCTGGTCATCCTCCCCTGCAGGGGCACCGGCTCGCGCCCGGCCAGCCGGACCTGGCAGCGAGCGAGGGTACGCACGCCGGAGTGGTAGAAGCCCTCAAGCCCTTCAGCGCGCAGTTGGCCGTGGTCGGCGGAAATGGCGAGTGCGGGGGCCGCGACGCAGATCAGGGAGGAGTGTGCGGGCTGGAACTCTTCTGTGCGGCGGGAAGCGAGGGGCGATGAGGCTGCGTGCCGGGCGCCGGCGTCTTCCACTGCCGGTGCCCTGCCCGAGGCGCTGGTGGACGGTCGTCGACGGGCCGTTGACTGCGGGAACAGGGACATCACGCGTTCCTCCGCTTCCTGTTGTCCGTGGTCCGGTGAAGCCGGGGCGCGGCCGGGTGTGTGCGCGGTCCGCCACTCAGGTGAACGGCCGGCGGTCTCGCGGGTCACGGG
>NZ_JAAKZZ010000488.1 GCF_011045075.1 Streptomyces boncukensis | reverse complement strand
GGGGAGGGGGGCGGGCGTCAGGCGGCGCGCCGGATCGCCCGTCCCGCCAGGACGTCCGTGCGGCGGCCGTCCTCGACCACCGGGCGACCCGAGATCAGCACGTGCGGAACGCCGGTGGGCAGCGCCCGCGGGACCTCGAACGTCGACCCCGCGTCCACCGTGTCCGGGTCGAACAGGACCAGGTCGGCGCGGTACCCCTCGCGCACCAGGCCGCGGTCGCGCAGACCGAGCCGGGCGGCGGGGCGCGAGGTGAGGTGCGCGACGCACTCCGGCAGCGAGAGCACCCCCAGTTCCCGTACGTACCGGCCCAGATAGCGCGGGAACGTGCCGTACGCGCGGGGGTGCGGCTTGTCGCCCTGGAGGATGCCGTCGCTGCCCCCGGTGTGCACCCGGTGGCGCATGATCGCCTGGACGTTCTCCTCGTGGCCCACGTGCTGCAGGATCGTCGAGCCCAGCCGGTCCTCGGTGAGCAGCCGGTGCGCGGTGGTGAACGGCTCCTCGCCGCGCGCCGCGGCGGACTCCGCGACGGTGCGGCCCACATAGCCGGACAGGCCCGGGTTGCCGACGCCGGAGATCTCGATGGTGTCCCACTCGATGGGCACCCCGTGGCAGCCGTCCGAGCCCTCGACCTCCATCACGTGCCGGATGCGGGCCGTGGTGGCCGGGTCCGCGAGCCGGGACAGCGTCTGCTGCGGGCCGCCCTCGTTCGCCCAGCTCGGCAGCATCGCGGCCAGCGTGGTGCAGCCGGGGGTGTACGGGTAGGTGTCCAGGGTGATGTCCGCGCCGTCCGCGAGGGCCCGGTCGAGCAGGGCCAGCAGCTCGGGAGCGCGGCCCTTGTTGACGCCGAAGTTCATGGTGGCGTGGGCGAGGTGGAGCGGGCAGCCCGCCTCCCGGGCCACGGCGACCATCTCCGCGTACGCCTCCAGGGCGCCCGCGCCGTAGGAGCGGTGGTGCGGGCAGTAGTAGCCGCCGTACGCGGCGACCGTGCGGCACAGCTCGGTGAGCTCGCTGTCGGGCGCGTACATCCCCGGGGTGTAGGTGAGGCCGGAGGACATGCCGACGGCGCCCTGCTCCAGGCCCTCGGCCACCAGGCGGCACATCCGGGCCAGCTCCTCCTCGGTGGCCGGGCGGTCCTCCCAGCCCATCGCCAGCATCCGCACCGTGCCCTGCGGAACGAGGTAGGCGGCGTTGACCGCGGTGCCCTGGCGGTCGATGCGGTCCAGGTACTCGCCGACGGTGCGCCAGTCGAAGTCGACGGACGCGTCCCCGGGCGCGGCCCCGTTCCAGCCGGCGATGGCGCTGCGGACCGCGGTGAGCGTCCGCTCGTCGACCGGGGCGTAGGACAGGCCGTCCTGGCCGACGACTTCGAGGGTGACGCCCTGCGCCGCCTTCGCCGAGTGGTCCGGGTCGCGCAGCAGGGCGAGGTCGGAGTGGGCGTGCATGTCGATGAAGCCGGGCGCCAGCGCCAGCCCGTCCGCGTCCAGCGTGCGGGGCGCGGAGAGGCGGGGCCCGCCCTCCCGGGCGATGCGGGTGATCCGGCCGTCCGCGACGCCGACGTCGGCGCGGTACGGCGCGGCCCGGCCGCTCCCGTCGACGACCCGGGCGTCCTTGATGACGAGGTCCATACGATTCCTTTCCGGGGACGGGGCGGGATCGTGCCCCGAAGGGGCGCGGCCGTCTAGAAGAACGTGCGGATGAGATCCGTCACCGTGCCGTCCTCCTCGACCAGCGGAATCAGCTGCCACTTGTCGAAGATGGTGCACGGGTGGGACATGCCCAGGCCCACCCACTCGCCCACCTCCAGCCGGACTCCCGGCTCCGTACGCACCCACGTGTGCTGGTCGCTGAGCGCGGTGACCGCCAGGCCCTCGCCGCCGCGCTCCGTGCCGTCCGCCGCGCGGACCGCGTGCACCTGCGGCAGATGCAGGTCGTACGCCGCGTCCCGCTTGCCGGCGTTCAGGAACGCCTGGCCCGGCTCCGGCCGGGAGACCACCTGCGCCCAGAGGGTGAACGCGGCCCGCAGCCCGCCCTCGTCGGGCACCCGGTTGAACGGGGTCAGCTCGCGGTAGTGGCCGTCGTCGTGCGAGACGTACGCGCCGGAGCGCAGCAGCTTCAGCGCCGGGGCCGACAGCTCGGGCAGCCGTGCGAAGACCTCGGCCACCGCGTCGAACCAGGCGCTGCCGCCCGCGCTCACCACGATCTCGTCCAGCCCGGCGAACCGGCCGGCCCGGTCGAACTCCACGGCCAGTTCCGTCAGCCGCTCCAGCCACGCGGTCACGGCCCGGGGGTGCGCGCCGGGCACCTCGCCCTCGTACCCCGCGACGCCCGCCAGCCGCAGGGTGCCGGTGCGTGCCACCGCGTCCGCGACGGCCGCGCACTCCGCGGCGGTACGGGCGCCGGTGCGCGCCCCCTCGCCGGCGCCCAGCTCGACCACGACCTCCACCGGGCGCCGGGCGCCCGCGGCGCGGAGCGCCTCGTCCATGAGGGCGACGCCGCGCTCGGAGTCGACGTAGCACAGGAAGCGGAAGTCCGGGTCGGCGTCCAGCTCGCCGGCGAGCCAGCGCAGCGCCGCCGCGTCCACCAGCTCGTTCGCCAGGAAGATCCGGGGCATGCCGAAGGCCCGTGCGACCCGCGCCTGGTGGGGGAGCGCGAAGGTGGTGCCCCAGGCGCCGCGCGCGAGCTGGCGCGCGAAGAGCTGCGGGGCCATCGAGGTCTTGCCGTGCGGCGCGAACGCGAGCCCGTGCCGCTCGGTGTACGCCTCCATCACCGCCAGGTTGTGCTCCAGGCGGTCGGCGGAGAGCGCCAGGACGGGGGTGGTGAAGCCGCCGGTGAACAGGTTCCGGCGGTCGGCCGCCAGCGCTCCGGCGGTGCGCCCCGCCGCGTCCGGCGGCAGGCCCTTGAAGCGGTGGTCCACGGTCTCGTCCGCGAGCCGGTCGAGATGCGGGTTGCGTGCGGATGCGGCGGCCATACAGACTCCGGTGGTCCTGATGCTGATTGCATACTCTGCAATGGGCATTGCGTATAACGCTTACTGCTGTCTAGCATCCCGCCGAACGGCCGGTCAATGGAGCCGGAACACCCCCAGGGGCCAGCAGGGCCAGCAGGATCAGAAGGATCAGAAGGATCAGAAGGAGCGGTACGCATCGTGACCACCACCCCGCACCCGGACGTCGTCTGCCTGGGCGAGTCGATGGTCACCTTCCTGCCCTCCCGTCCCGGCCCGCTGGCCGACGTGCCCTCGTTCGACCGCGTCATCGGAGGCGCCGAGTCCAATGTGGCCTGCGCGCTCGCGCGCGCCGGGCACCGCGCCCGCTGGGTGAGCCGGGTCGGCGCCGACGGCTTCGGCGACCACCTGGTGCGCACGATCGCCGCGCAGGGCGTGGACACCGGTGCCGTCCAGCGTGACAGCGCGCGCCCCACCGGGATCTACTTCCGCACCGACGGCGAACGCCCGACCGAGCACGGCGCCGGGGGCGACGGCGAGCCGACCGCCGAGGTGGTCTACTACCGCGCCGGCTCGGCCGCCTCCGCCATGGCGCCCGGCACCCTCCCGCTCGACACGGTGGACGCCGGCCGGGTGCTGCACCTCACCGGCATCACCCCCGCCCTCTCCGACGGCTGCCTCGCGCTCTGCCGCGCCCTGGTGGAGCGCCCGCGCCCGCACGGCCCGCTGGTGTCCTTCGACGTCAACTACCGCGTCGGGCTCTGGCGGTCGGCGCCCGCAGCCGACCCCGCGGTGGGCCCCGAAGTGCTGCTGCACCTCGCCCGGCACAGCGACGTGGTGTTCGTCGGCGAGGACGAGGCGGCGGCGGCCTGGGGCGTGAACGGCGGGCCCGGGGCCGTACGCGCCGCGCTCCCCGAGCCGTCGGTGCTGGTCGTCAAGCAGGGCGCCGACGGGGCCACGGCCTTCGTACGGGACGCGCACGCGCCGGTGCAGGTGCCCGCGCCGCGCGTCGAGGTCGTCTCGCCGGTCGGTGCCGGGGACGCGTTCGCCGCCGGGTTCCTCTCCGGGACCCTGCGCGGGCTGCCGCTGACCGAGCGGCTGCGGCACGGCCATCTGATGGCGGCCGCGGCCCTGGTCGTCCCCGGCGACCTGGGCGTACCGCCCGCACGGGAGCACGCCGACCGCCTCGTCGCCCTGGACGCGGCGGCGTGGGGGAGACTGCGGCTCGGGCCCGGCTGGACGCGTTCCGGGGGCCCGGACCAGCAGCCGCAGCCGTCGGAGGTACGCAGCCCATGAGCCAGACCGTTGACCGGGCACTGAGCATTCTGCCCCTGCTCGCCGAGGGGCCGGCGAACCTGGAGCAGGTCGCCCAGCGGCTGGACGTCCACAAGTCCACGGCGCTGCGGCTGCTGCGCACGCTGCACGAGCACGGGATCGTGCACCGCCAGGCCGACCAGCGCTACCGCCTCGGCGCCCGGCTGTTCGCGCTCGCCCAGGAGGCCATGGAGAACCTGGACGTGCGCGAGATCGCCCACCCGCACCTGGTGGAGTTGAACGCCGCCTGCGGGCACACCGTGCATCTGGCGGTCTACGAGGAGGACGAGGTCCTCTACATCGACAAGGTCGAGAGCCGCTACCCGGTGCGGATGTACTCCCGCATCGGCAAGCCCGTCGCGCTCACCGTCGCGGCCGTGGCCAAGCTGCTGCTCGCCGACCTGCCCGAGCCGGAGCGGCGCGCGGTCGCCGAGCGGCTCGACTACCCCCGCTACACGTCCCGTTCGACGCCGGACGCCGCGGCCTTCCTGGCCGAGCTGGCCACGGTGCGCGAACAGGGCTGGGCCACCGACCTCGGTGGCCACGAGGAGTCCATCAACTGCGTCGCGGCCCCCATCCGGGGCGCCGAGGGGCGGGTGGTCGCGGCGATGTCGGTGTCCGCGCCGAACGTCGTGGTGTCCGCCGACGAACTCCTCACCCTGCTGCCCCGGGTACGGCGCACCGCCGAGGCGATCAGCGCCGACTACGTGGGCAAGCCCATCCGTCCAGCCGAGAGAGACACGCCATGAGTGACAGCCAGAAACTGACCAAGACCGCCCTGACGCCGCCGACGCACACCACGCCGCCCGCGAAGTTCTCGCACGGCGTGAAGAAGGGCAACATCCTGCAGGTCGCCGGGCAGGTCGGATTCGGCCCGGCCGCCGAGGGGCAGCCGCCGACGCCGGTGGGCCCCGGACTGCGGGAGCAGACGCTGCAGACGTTCGCCAATGTCGCGGCGATCCTCGAAGAGGGCGGCGCGAGCTGGGACGACGTGATGATGGTGCGGGTGTATCTGACGGACACCGCGCACTTCGCCGAGTTCAACGAGATCTACAACGAGTACTTCGCGGGGCTGAGCGAGGCCCCGGCGGCGCGTACCACCGTCTACGTCGGCCTGCCGGCCGGGCTGCTCGTCGAGGTCGACGCGCTGGCCGTACTGGGCTGACCGGGGGCCTCCCCCGCCCCCCCCGCT
>NZ_JAAKZZ010000487.1 GCF_011045075.1 Streptomyces boncukensis | reverse complement strand
GCGATTTTGGGCTGGCGCTGCTTTGGCGCGAGTGATCATGGCCCCTTACGCTGGCCCGCGAATCGGGCTGGCTTCTCGCCTGCCCGCAAGTGCCCGATGTGGGGCCATGATCTTCGAGGCTCGCGCCAAAGTGGCTGCCTAAAATCGCAGAGCCGACCGGCCCCGCCACCGGGTTCCGGGGCCGCCGGTGCGGGGAAGTCCGCGATGTGCCGCCGCCGCAATCCGGCCTTGTCGGAAGCACAAAGCGTCTGTGACCTTGTGGTGCGGCAATCCCCTTGTGCCCCGTGGCCCGGTGCTGGTTTGTGCCGCTGGGTGGTGGCGACGGGCGGACGGCGGTCCGCAGCCGGTGGCGGAGACATGGAGGCGGCGGGGCGGCGGCCGGCCGGCGCCGCCGCGCCGTGCGCGGCTCTCGGCCCTTGGGTCGATCCGACTTCGTCGGGTGGCTCGGGTCTGGTGGTGCTGATGGGGGTGATGCGAGTGCCTTCAAGCTCTGGGATCGCTGAAGGGTTTCCCCCTCCAGGTCGGATTGCGGCGGCGGTACATCGCGGACTTCCCCGCACCGGCGGCCCCGGAACCCGGTGGCGGGGCCGGTCGGCGTCTTCGATTGATCCGGCGGACGCGAGCGCAGCGAGCCTTGATGAGGTAGAGAAACTTGTAACGGTGCTTGCTTGGGCGCTTGTTGGGGTGCGTGTCAGAGCTTCGGCTGTACTGGCTCGGGGAGCTGTTCGGCCCAAGCTTCAAGGACGCTAACAGCTTGAGCCCGCCAAGTTCCCCCGGGGGAAAACTCATCCAATGAGCGTTCTGCGGCTGGGGTAGCGACTTCTCGGTATAGCTGAAGGTCTTCGAAACCGTTTTTTGCTACGTCGGTGGTAGTGGCTCCAAACACCAAGCGTGGCAACCTAGCCCAATAGCAAGCAGTTAGGCACATAGGGCAAGGCTCGCTACTGGCGTACATTACTCCGTTCTCGAACAGATGGTGTTGAAGATTTCTCCCAGCGTCGCGCAGGGCCATGATCTCAGCGTGTGCGGTTGGATCATGGAGTTTAACCACAGTGCTGGTTCCTTCCCCAACAATTTCGCCTTCGATGACGACGATTGCTCCGAAGGGAGTTTTGCCTTCATCTTCAAGTGCGCGACGTGAGATGTTGATGACGTGTTGCAAGAAGAACTGATCAGTTGAGCTAATTCCTGATTGCATGGGTTAACTCCTTTTACTTATGCTTCTTTATGGGCTTTTTGTCCATGATTTGAGTGGGGTAACGAACCGGAGCTCGGTGCGGTCGGCTGGGTATGTTGCGTCCGAGATCTCGACGTTGCGGTTGTCGGCGTCGAGTGAGATTCGACGGCAGATCAGCAGGGGGATGCCGTCCGGAAGGCCCCATAGTTGCGCCTCTGCCGTTGTCGGCATGCGCCCAGTTACTTGATCTATCATGCACATGATCTCAATTCCGACTGTCGATAGCTGATGCTGGGTTCCTCCTGGCCACGGTTCGTTCCTTTCGTCAAGTAGTGCGGGGTTAGCACTGACTAGGTTTAGCGGAATGTGGGACGTGCTGGACGAAAGGAGATGCCCTGTTCTTTCGTCTGTTGCTTCGAAGTGCCGACGTAGGAGCAAGTCTTTTGCGGAGATCTCGAACAGTTCCGCTAGTTCTGGGCCTGCTTCGATGGTGTCGTATTTAGAGGAGAATCGTTGAGTCGTGATGGACATCCCTAGGTTCGTCTCGGCTTCTCCAACGGTGGCTCGTTCCTCTTCCGGTTGCCATGCAAGGTCTTTCTCTGCTTGATGTCGGTCCGATGATCGGATGACCTTGCCTGGCGGGATGCGCACGATGGGGGCTCTGCCACGACCAGAGCTAATGAGGCCCTGGGACTTCAGCAGGGCGATAGCTCCTCGCGCTGAGTTTGTGGAGCACTTCCATTCTTCGCACAGCTTGGCCAGCGTCGGGAGCGAGTCGCCCGGGGCTAGATCGCCACGTTCGATCCGCATCCGGAGGTGATCAGCGATCTTTAGGTGAATCGGCGCTTCTACGGCTGTGGGGCGTGGGTCCATGCCGCCAGTCTCACAGGTTCGCGGGTTTGTGGGCAAACCCCTTGCGTCGTGACGCCGTCTGCCCTAGCTTGATGGTTGTGGGTTTGCCCACAAACCCACGAAGTGGTCTCAAGGATCGCCCCCGGTCGGTGTGCTCTCTGCCAGGATCGCGGCACCGTCCGGGGGCTCCCCCCAAGAAGAGGGAGTTCCATCGTGGCATCTTTCAAGATCGATGTTTCGACGGCTGTGGTGTTCGTGGCGACGGCGCCGGAACCGAAGATGGCGAACAAGAAGACTGGGGAGCGGGCTGTGGACCGGGAGACGGGTGCTGGTCTGTCGACGGTCGGGCTGCTGGTCTCGGATGAGGGTGAGGGCAACCTCTACCAGGTGACGGTGCCGGAGACGGGTCTTCCGTCGGAGGGTTTGACGCCGGGTACGCCGGTGTCGGTCATCGGTTTGCGGGCGCGGGACTGGGAGAACGAGTTCAACGGTCAGAAGCGGCACGGGATCGCGTTTCGTGCGGTCGCGGTCACCTCGCTGGCGGCCGGCGCCGCGAAGCCGAAGGCGGCTTGATCATGGCGTGGCTGTTAGCCGTCGTGTTGGTGGTCGCCGGCGCGGGTGTGTTGCGCTGGCGGTGCCCGGCCTGGTTCTGGATGACCTTCGGTGTCCTCTACGCCGCTGTGCGGGTGCGGGTGCGGTACGCGTCGGTGATGGACGCGTGTGATCTGACGGTGGCTGCTTCGCGGTTCCGGTTGACGGTGGCGCGGTGGTTGGGCTGGTCGGTGCCTCGGCAGCGTCTGCCCCGGCTGTTGTGGATCAAGCCGACGCGGACCGGGCTGCGGTTGGGGGTGCGGATGTGCCCGGGGCAGGACGCGTTTGACTTCTCGGCCGCGACGGACCGGTTGCGGCACGCCTTCGGGATGTATCAGGTCACCTCCCGCGAGACGAAGTCGGGCACGGTCGAGATCGCCATGACTGGCTATGACGTGCTCAAGCGGGTGCAGATGCCGGTGCGGCGGGAGCGGGGTGCGCGGGGTGTGCTGCGGGTTGCGGTGGCGCTGTGTGAGGACGGCTCGGTCCATTACCGCGACTATCGGCAGGTGCCGCATGCGATCACGCTGGGCGCTTCGGGTTCGGGCAAGTCGGTCACACAGCGCCGGGTGATCAAGGAGCTTGCCGCGCAGCGTGTCGCCCTGGTGGGCGTGGACTGCAAGAACGGGGTGGAGCTGGCCCCGCTGGCGCGCCGGTTCTCGGCTCTGGCGGATGACGCCGATGCTGCGGCGGATCTGCTGGAGGCGCTGGTTGTGCGCATGGAGGCGATCTATCAGGTGATCCGCCGTGAACAGCGCGTCAGTGCGGATGTTCCGGATGCGGAGATCACTGCGGATATCTGGGGTCTGCCTGAGCATCTGCGGCCGGTTCCGGTGGTCCTCACGATCGATGAGATCGCCGAGCTGGCGCTGTACACCACTGCGGCGGAGAAGAAGCGCCGGGAGCGCTCGGTGGTGGCCCTGGTGCGTCTGGCGCAGCTCGGCCGCGCCGCCGGGATCTTCCTGGACATCTACGGGCAGCGTTTCGGCTCTGAGTTGGGGGATGGGATCACGATGTTGCGTGCTCAGCTCACCGGGCGGATGTCGCATCGGGTCAATGACGAGTCGAGTTCGAAGATGGCGTTCGGAGACATCTCCCCGCATGCGGTGTTCGCCGCGACCCAGATCCGCAACGACCGGCCGGGTATGGCGGTGGTCGGCTACTCCAGCGGGGAGTGGACCCGGATCCGCGCTGCCAACACCTCTCTGCGCGAAGCGGTCACGGCTTGCAACAAGCATGCCGACTTGACGCCGGTCCTTCCCGAGCTGGCCCGGTTTCGTCCGGATGTTGATGCTGGTGGGCCGGTAGCGGCTGCGGCGGTGGAGTCCGCCCCCGCCCCGGTCTGATCCCCCCTGTTCCACGGTCGGCGCGACCGCCCCTCGCGCCATGTCCCTACCCGATCCATGCCGAAAAGCAGAAGGAGGCCCGTGTGATGTGTGGGCGATGCAAGGACTATCAGCGCACGAATGCGCTGCTCGGCGACTTGACCCGGTACGTCGACCGCTACGTTTTGCGTCTCGATGTGGACTGGGAGTTCGCGCGGGTCATCGGTTACGGCCTGGCTAGGTCCCGGCGGCTGGTGTGGGACCCGACCGATTACCCGGCTTCCGACTTCAGGCCGGAGGGCTGAGCGATGGTCACCCGCAAGCCTGCTTCGGGCAAGTCCGCTGCTGCGGCGAAGTGCCCGACCTGCAAGGGCTCCGGCGAGACCAGCGTTCGCGTGGTCGTCGGCTCCCGCCGCAAGCACACGACCGATGACCACCAGAGCGGCTTGTGCCTGACCTGCATGGGTTCCGGCGAAGCCATGAACTGAGTCCGAGGCTCTGCCTGTTGCCCGATCCGCCCGACCCTGCACCCCGGGCGGTGAGGGGAGCCGGACAGACCGGACCGATCAACCGGTGTAAAGGAGGTGTGGATGATGACCCGCTCATTCTCGTTCCGGTCGGATGCCGTGCTGGTTCAGGCCGTGATCGCCGGGGCACTGTCCTTCGCCCACCTGCACGATATCGCTGTAGCGGCCGGGCAGGACGGCTGGAAGGCATGGGCCTACCCCATCTCGGTGGATTTGCTGTTGGTAGTGGCCTGGCGTCGGCTGCGCGACGCGGGACCGTCCCGGCTGGCCTGGTGCTGGTTTTTGATCGCGCTGTTCGCCTCGCTGGGCGCCAACGTGGCCACCGCCGGATTCCTCGACCTGGACCACCCGCCCGCATGGCTGCGCTTCCTGGTCGCCGGCTGGCCCGCACTGGCCTTCCTGGGCGGCACCCTCCTGGCCCACACCGCCGCTCCCACAAAGCCCGCACCCGTGGTCAAGACTGCACCCGAACCGGATGGGGCTCCGGCACCGGTTGAGGGGCCGGGGGACTCCGCCGCGCCCCGGGCGGTATCGGAGCGGCCTGTGCCCCCGGTGCCCGCACCGGCTCCTGTGCCGGTCTCCGGCCCGGCCGCGCCCCCGGCGCCCGGTGTGCCCTCGGCTCTGCTGGACCACGCACGCAAGCTCGCCGGCGAGCACCACATCCGCACCGGGACCGCCATTGATGCCGCAACCCTGCGCACCCGGCTAGGAATCCCCGAACCACTCGCACAGCAGATCGTCACCCAACTCGCCTGACAGACAAGGAGATCGACTCATGGCACGCCGGTTCTTCCTCTTCGAACGCCTCACCCGCTACGGCCCCGTTGAGATCGGCCGGGCCCTGACCCGGGACGGACAGAAGGGCTATCTGGCCTCCTGCACCTCCGACCAGTGCGGCTGGTCGGCGGACTACACCAGCTACGGCGCCGTGTGCATGGCCGCCAAGGGACACCGCTGCCGCATCAAGTAACCCAACCCGAAGGAGAACACCCCGTGCTACGCCCCAAGATCCCCAC
>NZ_JAAKZZ010000486.1 GCF_011045075.1 Streptomyces boncukensis | reverse complement strand
CCCGGGCCGCCGCCGCCCGGCGTCCGGGAACCGCCGCCGGGGGAGCGGCCGTTGTCCCCGCCGCCGGTCCGGTCCCCGGTGCGCGGGCCGCCTCCGGCGGCGCGCTCCGGATCCGCCGGGCGCGCGGCGGGCCGCTTCGCGTTGCCCGCGCCGGGAGACGCGGGCAGCACGCCGTCGCCGTCACGGACCGGGTGCGCGCCCTTCCGGTAGTAGGCGTACCAGGACAGCACCGTGCGCAGATACTGCCGCGACTGGTTGTAGCTCAGCACCGCCCGGTGCAGGTGGGGCCCGCGGCTCAGATCGCGGTCCCCGGCGCACAGGTAGCGCCCCGCGGCCAGCGCCGCGTCGTGGATGTTGTTCGGGTCGGCCCGTCCGTCCCCGTTGCCGTCGGCGCCCCAGCGGGCCCAGGTGGAGGGGATGAACTGCATCGGCCCCACGGCCCGGTCGTAGCGGGTGTCGCCGTCCCACACGCCGCGGTCGGTGTCGCTGATGTGGGCGAACGCGCCGCCGTTCAGCACCGGTCCCAGAATGGGCCGCCGGGTGGTGCCGTCGGCGTCCACCGCGCCGCCGCGCGCCTGCCCCGACTCCACCTTGCCGATCGCGGCGAGCAGTTCCCAGCGAAGCCGGCAGCCCGGGTCCGTACCGGCCAGCGAGCGGGCGGCCCTCCGGTAGGCGGCCAGCACCGACACCGGGATGCCGGCCTGGTCCCCGGCCCGGCCCGCGGCGGGGCCGTCGGACGCGCCGCCGGCGGACGAGCCGCCGCGCTCCCCGTTCCGGGCCCGCAGCGGCGGCAGTTCGGTGTGGTACGAGCCGTCGCCGGGGCGCACGCCCCACTCGGCGGGGTAGTCCCGTCGCTCGTGTCCCGCGGGGCCGCTGCCGTGGCCCGGGGCCGGCCCGAGCCCCGGCGCCTGCGAAGCGGTGAGCGCGGCCAGCGCCACCGCGGACAGCGCGGTGCCCCGCAGGGCGTGTCCCAGGCGGGGCACTGCGGACAGTGAGCCGCTCGTGAACGGAGCCCGGAGCCCCTGACGGAGCGCACGGATGCGCCCCGCAGGGGCGCGGGGAACTGCGCGACCAGCCATGGGGGTACCTCCCTGCTCGAGCGAAGCCGAGAGCTTGGGGGAGGCAGCCGCAGCCCGCCGGGCACGGGCAGGGGCAGCCCCGGCCCGGCGGCCACGTCGGAGGGCAACCGTGATCCGCGGTAACAACCCCGCTGATGTGTGCCTGCCTCGGTAGCGCGCCATGGGAATTCCGTCCTCTCGCGGGGGGTCACTCCTGGCCCGTAGGCCGCACGGAGCGGCGGGGAATGGTGACGCTACGCACGGGTAATTCCGGCGGGCAATGGCCGTTCACCACATCCGCGCGCCGGGCGGGGGCAGCGCCGTTCGCCTTGTCATTCCGGCACCAAAATCCCGGCGCTTTTCATCGGGAGCGGAGCAGCGACGGGCGGGAGGCCGGGAGCGTCTGCGCGGCCGGATACGGCGGCGCCTGCGCACGGCGTTTCCCGGACGCGTTCTCATCACCGCGCGAGCAGTACGCGGCCGGGATTCATCCGGTGCTGAGCAATTCCGGACGCGGAGGTTGACAGTGGCCGTGGCGCGGACCGAAGCATGACCGGGATCGCGCTGCGTTCCATGAGAGTTACTTGTCGTAAGTACTGCGCTGTGGCCCGACTTGGTCTACGTTGCATAACCTCAGTGGTTCCTTCGGGTGTGTGTGGGCACACCGAGCCCCGGGTTCCCCCGCACACCGAGGTGCCGGACGGCGCGGCCGAGGCCGTGCGGTCCGGACGCCCCCACGCCGTCACGGGTTCCGCCGGTTGACCGCCGTCGGGAGAGGGGAAGTGGTGATGACGACCGCATTGCGAGCACCGGATATGAGTCATCCGCTGGGTCAGATGCCCCCCGAGTTCGCCACCATCATGCGCCCGGAACTGCCCAGCCTGATAAACGAGGTCACGGTCGAGATCCGGCGCACCGTCCCGGAGTACGCCGAAGTCCTGACGGGCCCCTACGCGCGCGCCGTCCGGCATATCGTTGCCCAGAACCTCACCACGTTCGTGGACAAGGTGGAGGCGCCCGGCGCCTCCACCGTCCAGCGCGACAAGATCTGCCGAAGATTCGGCAGATTCGAGGCGTACGAGGGCCGCAGCCTGGACACCATGCAGACCACGTTCCGGGTCGGTGCCCGGCTGGCGCTGCGCCGGGCGAAAAAGGTGGGGCGGCGCTACAACATCTCCTCCGCGCTGATGCTGGCCTTCGCCGACGCGCTGTTCGCCTATGTGGACGAGCTGGTGGAGCTGGCCCGCGAGGGCTATCTGGAGGCCCGCTCGGAGCTGGAGCGCAGCCAGGAGAGCCAGCGCCGCCGGCTGCTCCAGCACATCCTCTCCGGCACAGGGCTGCGGGACGGCAACCTGGCCGAGGCGGCCGAACGGGCGGGCTGGGAACTGCCCGAGGAGGTCACCCTGCTGGCGCTGAGCGGGGACGCGCCGCCGGTCCGCGCGGCGCTGAGCGCCGACGCGCTGGTCGACATGGAGGACCCGCGCCCGCACGCGCTCCTGCCGGGCGGCCTGGATGAGGCGCGGCGCGCGGAGCTGGCCGAAGCGCCCACCCACATCCGGGCCGTGGTCGGCCTGACGGTGCCGCTGGAGCAGGCCGCCGAGTCGCTCCGGTGGGCGCAGCGCGGGCTGAGCCTGGTAGAGCACGGGGTGATCCCGGCCGGCCCCGTCACCTACTGCGAGGACCATCTGGTGACGCTGTGGCTGTTCGCCGACACCGCTCTGCTGGACGCCCTGGCCCGGCAGCGGCTGGCCCCGCTGGCCGATCTGACGCCCACGCAGCGCGAACGGCTGGTGGACACCCTGCGGGCGTGGCTGGACACCCGGGGCAACGCCGTGCAGATGGCCGAGCGACTGCATCTGCACCCGCAGACCGTCCGCTACCGGTTACGCAACCTCGACCGCGCGTTCGGCGAGCAACTGGCGGCGCCCGAGCCCCGGTTCGCGCTGGAACTGGCCCTCCGCGCCCTGCGGATGCGCGGCTCCTGACGCCCGGTGCCCCGCATCGGGGATCCGGGCAGGGGCTGCCCTTGCGCCCGTCGCGGGCCGCGAGTGTTCGCCGGCTGGCCGCGCAGTTCCCCGCGCCCCTGAGGGGAGCCGCCATCGGCGCTCTCACCTCCTGCGCAGGAGCACCGGACGGAGCCTGCTGTACCCGCGTACGGACACCGCCCGCAGCGTCCGCGTCGCATACGCCGGGTCGCCCGCCAGGCATCCGGCGAGCCGCTGGTCGGCCAGTACGGTCCCGGCACGGGCGAGCGAGGTCAGCCGCGCGGCGGTGTTGACGACCGGCCCGTAGACGTCCCCGAACCGGCTCAGCACAGGGCCGAACGCCAGGCCGGTGCGCAGCCGCAGCCCCGGGGCCGCCGCGTCCCCGCGCGCCGCACCGGCCAGGGTCAGCGCGATCTCGGCGGCGTCGGCGGCCGACTCCGCGGTGAACAGCACCTCGTCGCCGATGGTCTTCACGATCCGGCCGCCGTGGTCCGCCACGGTGTCCCCCGCGGTGCCCTCGAACCGGTCGAGCACCCGGCTCAGCCCGGTGCCGTCGAGACCGCGGGACAGCCGGGTGTAGCCGACGATGTCGGAGAAGCCGACGGCCTGGACCCGGGCGGCCGGCTCCTCCTCGCCGGCGGCCAGCGCCCGCCCGGCGCAGGCCGCCAGATGGCGGCGCCACACGTGGTTCTGCAGCCGCTCGAAGTGCGGGAGCAACTGCTCCACCAGCTCGGTGAAGTCCTCGCCGGCCGGGTCCAGACCGGGCTGCCGCGACAGCCAGTCCCACAGCGTGTCCACCTGCCACTCGGCGAGCCGGGACAGATGGTGCCCCAGCGCACGGGCCATCAGCGTCTCGCTCTCCGCGCTGATCACACCCGACTCGACGAAGAACTCACCGGCCCGCAGCGCCTGGAGGTCCCCCTCGGTGAAGACCGCCTCCTCCTCCCCGGCCAGCGGGAAGCCGAGGGCACGCCAGATCTGGTTGGTGCGCTCGGCGGGGATGCCGGACTTCTCGACGATCGCCGCACGGGTGTAGGCGCGGCCGCCGCCGAGCAGTACGTTCTCGATACGCTCCCGCGCGTCCCCGTCCCCGGTCTCGTTGCCGTCCGTACGGCGTGGCATGCCGGCTCCCGCGTCTCAGGTGGTGTGCACGATCAGTACGTCCACCCGCGACCTCCGGGAGACATCGGCGGGCACCGAGCCGAGCAGCCGGCCCGCCAGGGAGCGCAGCCCCCGGTTGCCGACGACCAGGAGGTCGGCGCCGTACCGCCGGGCGGCGTCCACCAGGGTCTCGACCGGCTCCCCGCGGACGGCATCGAGGACGATGCCCCGCGCCCCCGCCGCCGCGGCCCGGTCCCGCGCGGTCTGCAGGGTGTCCCGGGCCGGGGCCGAGCCGACCACCTGATACGCCTCCTCGCCCAGCACTTCCCGGGCCCGGCTCACCTCGCGCTTGCGCATCGGCGCGTACGCGCAGCAGATCACCAGCCGGGCCCCGCAGGCGGCGGAGAGCCGCCCGGCGGAGGCCACCGCGGCCAGCGACGACTCCGATCCGTCGGTCCCCACCACGATGGCCTCATACGCGGTCATGCGCCCGAGGCTAGTGACGGCGCGTCCGGCCGGACAATGGCGATGTGCCGCACCGCACACCCCGATCCGCCGCACCCCCGCTCCGTTGTCGCGGCACGCGGAATTCCGTACGGACTTTCATCAGCACGGTGCAGAACGGCGCCCGTCAGGAAGCGGCTCAGCTCCGGCTGCCGTCCGAACGGCCGAACAACTCGATCTCGGCGATGGCCACCTGCTTGTCCGCGGACGCGGCATGCGCCGACTCGATCGTGAAGCGGACCCGGGTGATCTCGCCGACGCGCAACGACCGCCGCTGGGCGCCCGCGCCCGGATCCAGGGTGAGTTCGCGTGTCGCGGTGCTGCCGTCCTTCTTGGTGACCGTCGCCTTGACGCGGTGCGGCAGCGCCGACTCGCTGAGCTGGTCGGCGCGGGTCGACGTGCCCGGCGTGATGAGGACGTCGAGCAGCCGCACCGGCCGGGAGAACCGCGCCTCGATCCACTCGCCCTGGCCCGACTGCGACACTCCCGGGCCCCACCAGGTGTTGTTGAGCTTGTCGAAGGCCAGCTTCGGCGGATGGCCGGAGTAGGAGCGGGAGGCCCGGATCGCGTCCGGCTCGGCCGGGGAGCGCTTGGCGAAGTGGTCCCGCGTGGCCTGGTAGGCGGGGGGGATGTAGATGATGCCGAGGATGAGCAGGGTCACGGCGAGCGCCGCGGCGATCCAGGTGCCGACGCTGTCGAACGCGCGGCGCAGCCGGGGCCGTTCGCCGGCCCAGGGGGTCTCGTGCCGTCCCGGGCCCAGCAGGCGGCGCCACCACGGGAGGGGGCCGGGGGTGCGGATCTCGCTCTCGGCGAGCGGCATCGCACAGCGCCAGCAGAAGTGCCGGTCGGGGTGGTTCGGGGTGGCGCACCAGGGGCACGG
>NZ_JAAKZZ010000485.1 GCF_011045075.1 Streptomyces boncukensis | reverse complement strand
ACCCCCCACATCCCCCACCACCACGGAGACCGCATCGGGGCCCGCCGGGGTGATGCGGACACGGAGCTCCCGGACGGGCGAACCCCCGGGGTCCGCGAGCGTCGCGCCGTCGAAGGACAAGGGCATGCGGGGCTCGTCATCGGTTCCGATGGACATGTGCAGCGCGGCGTCGAGAAGCGCCGGGTGCACCGCGAAACCGGACGCCTCCACCTCCTCCGGCAGAGCGACCTCCGCATACACCTCCTCGCCCGACCGCCACGCGCAGCGCAGCCCCCGGAACGCGGGGCCGTAGGCGTATCCGGCTTCGGCCAGTGCGGGGTAGGTGTCGGCGAGGTCCACCTCGGTCGCTCCCGGCGGGGGCCAGACCACGAGGTCGCCGACGGCCGGTGCGGCCTCGGCGAGCCGGCCCTCGGCGATACGCGCCCACTCCTCCGTGTCCTCGGACCGGGACGAAATCGACACCGGCCTTGCGCCGTCGGCCTCCGGCCCGACGCGCACCTGGACGGTCACGGATGATTCGTGCCGCAGCACCAGCGGGGCCCGCAGGGTGAAGTCGGCGAGCCGGGCGCAGCCCTGCAGACGGCCGGCGGCCGTGGCCATCTCGACGAGCGCCGTGGCGGGCATGACGGTGGCGCCCAGGAAGACGTGGTCGGCCAGCCACGGAGCGGCCTCCAGCGAGACCTCCCCGGTCAGCACGCACCCGTCATCCGCGATCTCCACCATCCGGTTCAGCAGCGGATGGACGCCGTCGCCGAGGTCCACGACGGCCATGGGCGGGGGCCAGTGCCGCTCCCGCTCGAACGCGTACGTCGGCAGGTCGACGAGTCGCCCGCCCGGGAAGGCCGCGTTCCAGTCCCAGCCGACATCCGCCATCCGCAGCGCGGCCAGCGCCCTGGTCAGCGCCTCGACTTCGGGGCACCCCGCGCGCTGGCTCGGCAGGAACTCGGCCGAAGGGTCGCAGTCCTCCCCCACCACGGCCAGTGCGGCGTCCGGGCCGATCTCCAGATAGGTGTCGATGCCTCGCGTTCCCACGGACTCGATCGCCTGGCTGAACCGTACGGGCCTGCGGAGCTGGCGCACCCAGTACTCGGGGGTGCTGATGTCGCCCTCGGACGTCGGCATCATCGGAGTGTCGGGTTGCCGGTAGGACAGCTTGCCGACGACCTCCGCGAACTCGTCGAGGATCTCGTCCATGTGCGGGGAGTGGGACGCGTGGCTGATCCGGAGCGAGGTGCTCTTCCAGCCCTGTGCCTCGATCCGTTCCGCGACGCCGGCCACGGCGTCCTTGTCACCGGAGATCACCACTGACTGCGGACCGTTGACCGCGGCGAGTGCCACCCGGTCCGACAGGTGCTTGTGCACCTCCTCCTCGGGAGCGTGAATCGCCACCATGGCGCCGTCGCTCCGGCACCGCTGCATCAGCCGGGCCCGGTGCGACACCAGGGTGCAGGCGTCCTCCAGGCTCAGCACTCCGGCGATGTGTGCCGCCGCCACCTCCCCGACGGACTGGCCGACGATCCACTCGGGGGTGAGCTGCCAGGACTCCAGCAGCCGGGTCAGTGCCACCTGGAACGCGAACAGCGCCTGCTGAGCGAACCGGATCTGGTACAGCCGCTCCGGGTCGGTCCACGCGATGTCCCGGATCTCCGGTTCCAGGAACGCGCAGGCCGCGTCGAACGCTTCGGCGAACACCGGGAACGCCTCGTAGAGCTCCTTGCCCATGCCGAGCCGCTGACCGCCCTGGCCGGAGAACAGCAGACCGAGTCGGCCGGCTGACGGGCCGTCGCCGTCGCGCCGGATCAGCAGCCGGTCGTCGGTGCCGCCGCCGGCCAGCGCGTCGAGCGCCGTCCGGAACCCTTCGGCGTCCTCGGCCACCACCGCCGCCCGGCGCTCCAGCAGCGCACGGGATACGGCCAGCGAGTACCCGACGTCCACCACCGACGTCCCCTCGTCCAGCGCCGAGGACAGCCGCCGGGCCTGCTCGCGCAGTGCCGGCTCGGTGCGCGCCGACAGCACCCACGGCACGGTCCGGTCCTCGGCTGCCGCGCCACGGTCGGGGGGCTGCGCCTGTTCGAGTATCAGGTGCGCGTTCGTCCCGCTCACTCCGAACGACGAGATCCCGGCGCGCCGCGGCCTGCCCGGCTCGGGCCACGTCCGGTTCTCCGTCAGGAGCCGGACCCCGCCCTCGTCCCATGCCACATGCGGTGTGGGGCTGTCGATGTGCAGGGTCCGGGGCAGTACGCCCTTGCCGAGCGCCAGCACCATCTTGATCACACCGGCGACCCCGGCAGCCGCCTGGGTATGGCCGATGTTCGACTTCACCGCGCCCAGCCACAGCGGTTCCGTCCGGCCCCGTCCGTAGGTGGCCAGCAGCGCCGCCGCCTCGATCGGATCTCCCAGCGTCGTGCCGGTGCCGTGCGCCTCGACGGCGTCGACATCGGACGGACCCAGCGCCGCGCTCTCCAGCGCCGCGCGGATGACCTTCTCCTGCGCCGTGCCGCTGGGCGCCGTCAGGCCGTTGGACGCGCCGTCCGAGTTCACCGCGCTCCCGCGGATCACGGCCAGCACGGGGTGTCCGTGGCGTTCGGCGTCGGACAGCCGCTCCACCAGCAGCATCCCGACGCCGTCGGAGAAGCCGGCCCCGTCGGCGGCCGCGGCGAACGCCTTGCACCGGCCGTCCGGCGACAGTCCGCGCTGGCGTGCGAACTCGATGAAGAGGTTCGGTGAGGCCATCACCGTGGCACCGCCGGCCAGCGCCAGCGAGCACTCGCCGTTCCGCAGCGCCTGGACCGCCAGGTGGAGGGCCACCAGGGACGACGAGCACGCCGTGTCCACCGTCATCGCCGGCCCCTCGAAACCGAAGGCGTAGGAGATGCGCCCGGACATCATCCCGGCCGAGTTGCCGGTCGCCGAATAGCCCTCGATGTCCGGCGGCTTCGGCACGGTCGCGTAGTCCTGGCCGTTCGTGCCGACGAAGACCCCGACGCGCTGCCCGCGCAGGGAGTCGGCGGGGACCGCCGCGCGTTCGAGGGTCTCCCAGGCGGTCTCCAGCAGCACGCGCTGCTGCGGGTCGGCAGCCATGGCCTCCCGGGGAGCGATTCCGAAGAACCGCGCGTCGAAGCTGCCGGGGTCGTCCAGGAAGCCGCCGCCGCGGGCGTAGGTGGTCCCGACTCGCTGCGGGTCCGGGTCGTGGAGCGACTCCAGGTCCCATCCGCGCCCCGTGGGCGCCGATCCCATTCCGTCGCCCCCGCTGACGAGGAGGTCCCACAGCTGTTCCGGCGAGTGGACGCCACCGGGGAAGCGGCAGGCCATGCCCACGACGGCGACCGGTTCGCTGAGCGCCGCGAGGTCCTGACGCGCTTGCCGCAGGTCTGCCGTGACCCGCTTGAGATAGCCCAGCAGCCGCTGTTCGTCAGTCATCCGACGCCCCCTCCTCGTGGAACTCCTCGTCGATGAGCGCGAGCAGCTCCTCGCTACTCACCGCCGCCAGGTCGCCGTCGGCGGCGTCCGGCTCCAGCTGACGCAGCAGCGTCCGCAGCCGGGTGGTCACCTGCTCGCGGACCTGCGGCTCGGCGGGCCGCTCCGCCAGCGCCGCCTCCAGGCGTCCCAGCTCGGACAGCGGCCCGCCGACGGGCCCCTCGTCCGTCTTCAGCAGCCGCTCCAGCAGGTACTTCCCGAGGGCGGTCACGGTGGGATGGTTGAAGACGACCGTCGCGGGCAGCCGCAGCCCCGTCGCGGCGGTGAGGCGGTTCCGCAGCTCGATCACGGTCATCGAGTCCAGGCCCATCTCGGTGAATGCCTGGTCGGCGGAGATCCGGTCCGAGTCCGCGTGGCCCAGCACCGCCGCGAGATGCCCTCGCACCTCCCGTGACATCTCCGCGATCCGTTCGGGTTCGGGCAGCGGCTTGAGGCGTTCGACGATTCCTGACGCCTGCTCCTGCGGGGGCGGTGCGGGCACCAGGCCGGCGACGAGGGGCGTGGCGAACGCGGTCGGGACCCGTTCCCAGTCGATGTCCGCCACGACCAGGAACGGCGACGAGGTCGCCGAGGCCAGCGCGCTCACCGCGAACTCCGGTTCCATTCTGGACATTCCGTGTCTGCGCAGGGTGTCGGCGACGGACGGCAGGTAGGCGAGCCCGGCGCCGCCCCAGCTGCCCCACGCGATGGAGGTGGCGGGCAGCCCCTCGGCACGCCGTCGATGGGCCAGCGCGTCCAGGAAGGCGTTGCCCGGCGCGTAGTTCCCCTGACCGGCGAGTCCGAGCACACTGCCCACCGACGAGAACAGCACGAAGGCGGACAGCTCGCGATGCCGGGTGAGTTCGTGGAGGTTGACCGCGGCCGTCGCCTTGGCCCGCAGCACACGGTCGATCTGGTCGGTGGTCAACGAGCTGAGCGGACCGTCGTCCAGGACGACGGACGTGTGCACCACGGCGTCCGGCGGGTGTTCCCCGATCAGCGCGGCCAGCGCCTCGCGGTCGGTCGCGTCGCACGCGGCCACCGTCACCGCGGCGCCCAGGGCCTCGATCTCCGCCGTCAGCTCGGACACGCCCTGGGCCTCCGAACCGGTACGGCTGACCAGCACCACGTGGTCAGCGCCCTGGCCCGCCGCCCAGCGCGCCACCTGGGCCCCGATCGCACCGGTGCCGCCGGTGATCAGAACCGTCCCCGCAGGACGCCAGGCATCGGCCTCCGTCACCGGGGCCGGAACCAGCCGCCGTACGAAGGTCCCCGCCTCGCGGACAGCGAACTGGTCCTCAGCCGCCGAACCGCCCAGCGCGGCGACGAGGGCGCGCACCTCGCCGTCGCCTACTGCGGTCGGCAGGTCCAGCAGACCTCCCCACCGGTCCGGGTACTCCATCGCCATGACGTGACCCAGCCCCCACGCCAGACCCTGGCTGAACCCGGTGACCAGGTCCTCGTCGCCCACCGCCACCGCGTCGCGGGTCACGCACCACAGCCGTGCGTCGATGTCGTTCGCGTCCAGCGCCTGGATCAGTTCGATCGTGCGCGCGTGCCCGCGGGGCACCGCCGGATACTCGGGGTGGGGCTGTTCGTCCAGGGCGAGGAAGGACAGCACTCCGGCGACCCGTCCACCGGAGGCGATTTCCGCCACCCCCTTCGCATCGGTCGCGTCGGTCACGATCGCGCGCGCACCGAGCTGGTTGAGCACGGCTGCCACGTCCGCCATCAGTTCCGCTGGTCCCGCGCCGTCACCGACCACCAGCCAGTCGCCCGACAGGATCGGCGCCCCCGGGTCGGGGAACGGCTCCCAGGCGATGCGGTAGCGGCGGCGGTTCAGGAGCGATCGGCTCGTGTCGAGTTCACGCCAGCGGGAGAGGGCGGGCAGGATCTCCCGGAGGGAGTCGCCGTCCGCGATCCGCAGTGCTGCCGCCACCTCGTCGGCGTCCTGGCGCTCCACCATCTCCCAGAACGGCGAGTCTTCGGACACCCCGGTTTGCGGGGTGAGCCAGTAGTTCTCGTGCTGGAAGGGGTAGGTGGGCAGGTCGGCTATGTGGCCGGGGGTGTGGGTGTGGTGGG
>NZ_JAAKZZ010000484.1 GCF_011045075.1 Streptomyces boncukensis | reverse complement strand
CCGCACCCCGCGTGCGCCCGGAAAGGACCCGCTCCGCATGACGGACCGCTTCACCCTCGCCCACCGTCTCTCCCCGGACCACTTCACCACCCGGCTGCACGCGGACGTACGGGACGGGCTCACCGCCGCCCCCAAGACGCTGCCGCCCAAATGGCTCTACGACACCCGCGGCAGCGAGCTGTTCGAGGACATCACCCGGCTGACCGAGTACTACCCCACCCGTGCCGAGGACGAGGTCCTGGACCGGCACGCCGCCGACATCGCCCGCCTCACCGGTGCCGACACCCTCGTCGAGCTGGGCTCCGGCAGCTCCGCGAAGACCCGGCGGCTGCTGGACGCGCTCACAGCGCACGGCACGCTGCGCCGCTACGCGCCCGTCGACGTGTCGCCCGCCGCGCTGCTGGCGGCGGGCGAGGCGCTGTGCCGGGACCGCCCCGGGCTGCGGGTGGCGGCCACCGTCGCCGACTTCGAGGCGGAGCTGGTGCTGCCGGAGCCGTCCGGCGGGCCGCGGCTCGTCGCCTTCCTCGGCTCCACCATCGGCAATCTGCCCCCGGCACGGCGGTCGGCGTTCTTCAGCGCGCTGCGCGCCGCGCTCGGCGGCGGCGACGCGCTGCTGCTCGGCGCCGACCTGGTCAAGGATCCCGCCGTGCTGCTGCGCGCGTACGACGATCCGCACGGGGTCACCGCCGAGTTCAACCGCAACGTCCTGCACATGCTCAACCGCGAGCTGCACGCCGACTTCGCCCCGGGCTCGTTCGCGCACCGGGCGGTGTGGGACGCGGAGGCGGAGCAGATCGAGATGCGGCTGCGCGCCCGGACCGCGCAGACGGTGAAGCTCCCGCCGCTGGATCTGAGCGTGGACTTCGCGGACGGGGAGGAGCTGCGGACCGAGACCTCGGCCAAGTTCCGCCGCGCCGGGCTGACGGCGGAGCTCGCCCACCGGGGCTTCGGGGTGCGGGCCTGGTGGACGGACGAGCGGGAGCGGTTCGCCGTCCTGCTCGCCGTGCCCGACTGACGGCCCCGGGGCGCCGTGGGCCCTCACAGGGCGACCAGCATCGCGACCATGCCGAGGGCCAGCGACAGCCGGCACGCCGTGCCGAGCTCCGGGGCCCACCGCCCGCCGCCCGCCGCCGCGCCCGCCGCGGCGGCGGGCGGCCCGGCGGGTGCGGGCGCCAGCCGGACACCCGTGCGCAGCACGAACGCGGCGAAGTACGCCAGCAGCGCCAGGGTCGCCGCCGGCGGCCCCGCACCGCCGTGCCCGCCGTGCCCGCCGTGCCCGTGGTGCGCGCCGGTGCCGGCGGCGTGGGCCATCAGCACCGCCATGTAGACCATCGCGCCCGCCTCGATGCCGTGGTGCAGCCGGTGCGCCTCGCCTCCGGCGAACAGCAGCGAACGCAGGGCGATCGCCGCGAACAGGGCCGCGAGCGACACGGCCCCCCACACGCCCGTCCCCCCGCTCAGCCCGGGTGCCGCCATGAGGGCCATCCCGGCACCCATCGCGCCCTCGGTCCGCGCGGTGCGCCGCTCGCAGCGGCCGGTGTCCGGCGCGCTCGCGCGCGCCAGGCACAGCGCCGCCGTGGCGGTGCTGACGACCACCAGCAGCCACCCCGTCACCAGCGATCCCGCCATCCCCGCACCTCCCCCTCAGCGAGGGGCTTGCCACTGCCGGCCGCGCACACTCCGGCGCACTGATGCACGGCGGGAGCGTTCTGCCCCTGGCGGTACGCTCCCGTCTGCGGGCGCGCTGCGGCTGGGCGCGCAGTTCCCCGCGCCCCTGACGGGGCGCAAGACGTGCGCCCTCAGGGGCGCGGGGAACTGCGCGAGCGGGTACAGCGCGCCCGCAGGGGCAGCCCGTGACCGGCCGGAAAGGGGGCGGCCCGCGAACTCCGCTCAGCCCCCGGCTGGCCGCAGGACATCCCCGAAGCAGGCGACGGCGAGGTCCAGGGCCTGGCCGCCGTCCACCACGGGCCCGTCCACCCGCGGATGCGCGGCGGCCCACTCCCGCGCGGCGGCGGGCCGGGTGAAGAAGTTGACGTAGGAGCAGACGCTCTCGCAGTAGGCGCGGCAGGAGCCGCCCGTCACCGCGCCGAGCAGCACCGCAGCGGTCGCCGGGCGCCAGCGCGCCGTACGCCCCGCGACCCGCACGGACACGGACCGCCGGGTGCCGGGCTCGTGCGCGCTGACGGACACCGGGACCCCGCCGAGCATCGCGGAGACGCCGAGCGCGTCGATGGCGCACATCGCGTACGGGCTGCCGCGCCCGGCGACGGCCACCCGGTGCGCGGTGGGCGGCCCGGAGAAGGGGTACGCCGCACGGATGCTGCCGTCGGCGAACAGGTGCACGAGGTCGTGCTCGTACAGCTCCTGGAACACCGCGTCGGGCCGGGCGCCGTGGCGGTGGGCGAGGTCCCGGGGGTCGGACGGGGCGACGCCGGTGTCGGCGAACGCGGTCAGCAGCGCGGTGTGCACCCGGCGCGCGGCCGGTGTCAGCCGCCGGGCGCGCTCGGCCGTGCCGTCGGCCCAGGAGCACAGCAGGTCCCGGGTGTCCCTGTCGGGGTCGGACACGTGGTGCCTCCCTTCGCGGTCACGGCGGTCACGGCAGGTCGAGCTTGAGCAGGGCGTTCTCGACGACCTCCGGCATGGCCGGGTGGATCCAGTACTGGCCGCGCGCCATGGCGCGCGGGTCCAGGCCGAAGTGCAGGGCCTGGATCAGCGGCTGGATCAGGGTGGGCGCCTCCGGGCCCAGGATGTGCGCGCCCAGCAGCCGGCCGGTGCCGCGGTCGGCGAGCACCTTGGCGAAGCCGGTGGTGTCCTCCATGGCCCAGCCGTAGGCGATGTCCGCGTAGCGGTGGACGGCGGCGGTGTAGTCCAGCCCGCGCTCCCGGGCCTCCTCCTCGGTGAGGCCCACCGCGGCGACCTGCGGGGACGAGAACACCGCGTGCGGCACGAACCGGTGGTCGGTGCGCACCGGGCGCTCGGGGTGCAGCAGGTTGTGCTGGACGACCCGCGCCTCGTGGTTGGCGACGTGCTTGAGCTGGTAGGGCGAGGAGACGTCGCCCAGCGCCCAGACCCCGGCCACCGAGGCGGCCTGGGTGGCGTCCACCGCGATCCGGCCGTCGTCCGTCAGCGCGAGCCCGCCCGCCGCCGCGCCGACGAGGTCGGCGTTGGGGCGGCGGCCGGTGGCCACCAGGAGCTCCTCCGCCTCGACCGTCTCGGCGCCGTGCGGCCCGTCCAGCTCCAGCCGGACGACGCCGTCGCGCCGTCCCGCCTCCTTGACGGTGCGGTCCAGCCGCACGTCCCACTGCTGCCGGGCCAGCTCGGTGAAGTGCCGTGCGATCTCTCCGTCCTGGTGCCGCAGCAGCAGCCCGGAGCGGCCGATGACGGTGACCTGGGAGCCCAGCGAAGCGAACACATGGGCGAGCTCCGTCCCCACGAAGCCGGTGCCCAGCACGATCAGACGGCGCGGCACCTCGGCGAGCCGCATCACCGAGTCGCTGGTGTGGTAGCCGACGCCGTCCAGGCCGGGCACCTGGGGCGCCTCGGGGCGGCTGCCCGCGGCCACCACGACCCGGTCCGCGGTGAGCGCGGCCGTGCCCTCGGCGGTCTCCACGGCCAGCTCGCGCTCGCCGGTGAAGCGGGCCGTGCCCCGGTAGAGGGTGACGTTGGGGTTCTCCTGGGCGCGGTAGCGCTCCCCCGCGGCGGCGATCGGGTCGATACGCCCGAAGATCCGGTCCCGGATCGCGGGCCAGGGCGCGCCGCGCAGCTCCAGGTCGAGGCCCAGCCGCTCCCCGTGTCCGGGCGCGCGGGCGGTGTCGGCGGTGTGGGCGAGCATCTTGGTGGGGATGCAGCCCACGTTCAGGCAGGTGCCGCCGTACGCTCCCGTCGAGCCGACCCCTCTCTCCACGATCGCCACGTTCCACTCGTCGAACCGCTCGTCCACGAGGGAGTTGCCCGAGCCGGATCCCACGATCACGAGGTCGTAGTGCCGTGCCGCCGCCATCTCGTCCCCTTTCCGCATGCGTGCCCGCCTGTCGTCCGGTCAAGGGAACCCCGGCCGTGCCGGTGGCATTCCGGGGTTCCGCGTGCCGGGCACGATCCCATACCCCCTCACCGGGGCTGCCGGAGGAAGTCGGCGAGCCCGGTCAGCAGCCGGTCGGCGTCCTGCGGTGCGGTGTAGGGGGCGAGGCCGATCCGCAGCCCGCCGGTCTCGCCGAGTCCGAGACGGCGCGCGGCCTCGACCGCGTAGAACACCCCGGCGGGCGCCAGCACGCCGCGCGCCGCCAGAAAGCGGTGCGCCTGCTGCGCCGCGCGCCCGTCGAAGGTCAGCAGCCGGGTCGGTGTGCGGTCGGCGGCCCGCCCGTGCGCGGTGACCCCCTCCAGTCCGGCCAGCTCCTTGTCGATACGCGCGCTCAGCGCCTCCTCGTGCGCGGCGAGCGCGGCGTAGGAGGCGGCCAGCCGCTCGCGCCGGGTTCCGGTGGCGTCCGCGTCCAGCCCGGCGAGGAAGTCGACGGCGGCGCGGGTCCCGGCCATCAGCTCGTACTGCGGCATGCCCTGCTCGAACCGCTCGGGGACGGTGTCCGGCGCGGGCAGCACCTTGTCCGGCCGCAGGGTCTCCAGCAGCGCGGGGCGTGCGGCGAGCACGCCGTGGTGCGGGCCGAGGAACTTGTACGGCGAGCAGACCGCGGCGTCGGCACCGAGCGCGTCGAGGTCCACCAGGGTGTGCGCGGCGTAGTGCACGGCGTCCACGTACAGCAGCGCCCCGGCCTCGTGCGCGCACCGGGCCAGCGCGGCCACCGGCGGGCGGGTGCCCAGCAGGTTGGAAGCGGCGGTGACGGCCACCAGCCGGGTGCGCGGGCTCAGGACGGCCGCCAGGTGCTCCGGGGTCAGCTCCCCGGTCGCGGCGTCGAAGTCGGCCCAGCGCACGGTGGCCCCGGACCGCTCGGCGGCCCGGACCCAGGGGCGGACGTTGGCGTCGTGGTCGAGCCGGGTGACGACGACCTCGTCGCCGGGCCGCCACGCGCGGGCCAGGGTGCGGGAGATGTCGTAGGTGAGCTGGGTGGCGCTGCGGCCGACGACGATGCCGAGCGGGTCGGCGCCGAGCAGGTCGGCCAGGGCCTGCCGGGCCCCGGCCGCCAGGGCGTCGTCCTCGCGGTCCCCCCGGTCCTCGCGGTCCCCGGCCGTGCCGGGCCGCCGGTGCGCCAGGGGGCGCGAGAGCGCGTCGGCGACCGCCCGGATGACGGGGCGCGGGGTCTGCGTCCCGCCGGGTCCTTCGAAGTGGGCCAGCCCGGCCTCCAGGGCGGGGAACTGCGCGCGGAGGGCGGGGAGGTCGTACGCCATGAAGAACAACTCCTGTCGCACTCGGTGCCGTTGAACGCTGGCCGTTGACCGTTGAACTGAGGCGGCCCCACCCCTTGACTGGTATAGACCAAGGAAGTTGACTGCCCCCCATCAATCTCCTCCCCTACCCGCGGTTCGCCGCGTGCAAGGAGTGAACAGAGTTGAACGTGCGCAGACACGCCCGTACGGCGTCTCCCCCGCAC
>NZ_JAAKZZ010000483.1 GCF_011045075.1 Streptomyces boncukensis | reverse complement strand
GACCCCGCCCTCCCCGACGTGCAGGAGGCCCCGGCGCCGCTGGTGCGCGGCGAGCCCGTGCGGGTGGCCGACGGAGTCTTCGTCATCCCCGACGGCCGGGTGCCGCTCGTCCCGAACATCGGTGTCGTCCTCGGAGAGCACGCCGCGCTCGTCGTCGACACCGGCATCGGGCCGCGCAACGGCGCCGCGGCCCTGGAGCGGGCGCGGGAGCTGGCGGGGGACCGGAAGCTGTATGTGACGGTCACCCACTTCCACCCCGAACACGGCTTCGGCGCCCAGTCGTTCAAGGGCGCGGCGACGATCGTCTACAACCGCGCCCAGCGCGACGAGCTGCGCCGCAAGGGCACCGGGTTCCTGGAGATGTTCCGGGGCCTGGGGCCCCATATCGCGGCCGAGCTGGAGGGCGTCGAGCTGGTCGACCCCGACCTCGTCTTCGACGGCCGCGCGGAGCTGGACCTGGGCGGCCGCACGGTCGAGCTGCTCGCCGTCGGCCCGGCGCACACCGTGGGCGACCAGGTCGTTCTCGTCGACGGCCGGGTGCTGTTCGGCGGCGACCTGCTGGAGACGAGGATGTTCCCGATCGCGCCGTACTTCCCGCCGCACGACACCGACGTCGACCCGGGCCGCTGGATCGGCGTGCTGGACGAGCTCCGCGCGCTCGCACCGGAGGTCGTCGTCCCCGGGCACGGCGAGATCACCGATGTGACGCTGATCGACGAGGTGCGCGGCTACCTCGACCATGTGCGGGGCGAGTCGGCCCGGCTGCGGGCCGAAGGGGTCCCCGCCGAGGATGCCGCGGAGACCGTCGGCAAGGCGGCCCGCGCCCGCTGGGACACCTGGGACAACCCGGAGTGGATCGGCTTCACCGTCCGCGCGTTCTACGCCTCCGAAGGGGCTGGCGGGCCGGACGGCGAGCGGCGCGCCACATAGACGGTGTTGGCCGAGGTGCCGCCGGTCAGGGGGTTGCCGAAGGCCACGGTGTGCGCCTCCGCCGCCGCGAAGACCTCCCCGAGCGCGGCGGTGAACGCGTCCTGCGGCGGATCGTCCGACCACAGCGCGAACACCCCGCCCGGGTGCAGCTGTTCGGCCAGCGCACGCAGGCCCGCCGGCTCGTAGAAGGACGCGTGCCCGGGGTGCAGCAGATGCCGGGGCGAGTGGTCGATGTCCACCAGGACGGCGTGAAACCGCCGCCCCGGCTCCTCCGGGTCGAACCCCGCGGCGGCGTCTTCGGCCAGCGCGAAGAAGTCTCCCCGCACCAGGCGGCACCGGCCGTCGGCGGTGAGCCGGTCGCCCAGCGGGACCAGCCCGCGCCGGTGCCACTGGAGCACCGCGTCCAGCGCCTCGACCACCACCAGCGAGCGCACCCGCGGATCCCGCAGCACCGCCTCGGCGGTGTACCCGAGGCCGAGCCCGCCGACGACGACGTCCGCGCTCCCGGGCCCGCCCGGCAGCGGCTCCAGGCCGAGCCGGGCGAGCGCGGTCTCGCCCTCCGTGAAGAGGCTGGACATCAAGAACTCGTCGCCGAGCTTGACCTCGTACACATCCTCGCCCGACGCCGGGTCCCGCCGTCTGCGCAGGCTCAGCTCGCCCTTGTCCGTCGGCCGCCAGTCCAGCTCTTCGAAGCGCTTGGTCATCCGCGAACCGTAGCGGTCTACAGGCCGTCGGCGCCCCCTTCCCCGTCGACGTCGTACCAGTCGTCCGCCAGCAGGCCGGCGTGCGAGGGCTGCACCCCGACCTGCACCGTCCCGTCCGCGGTGACGAACCGCAGATGGGCGGCGAGGGTGTGCTCCTCCTTGTCCGGGGTGAGGCAGATCGATTCCGGCTCCAGGTACACGTATTTGCCCGGCTGAATCCAGCTCCGGCGCGCCATCCGACGACCGGACTTCATCAGCTCCAGGGCGGCAGAGAAGTCCATGCCATCGAGCGTAACCACCGGCAGGGTGCGGTCTTGACAACCGCGGGGCGGCACTTGGGCTTGTACGTTGCCCGCTGCCGTGGCGCGCAGTTCCCCGCGCCCCTGGCGGGGCACGTCCGGGCACAGAGCGCCCGCGCTCTGCGAGGCGAGCGCAAGGGGCGGCTCCTACCCGGCACGATCCGCCGGAGCAGCGCGCTTCAGCTCGGCGACGAGCGCCGCCACCCCCGGCTGGCGCTCGCCGCCGGCCCGTACCGCGACCGACACCGTACGGGTGAGCCGCAGCCCGACGATCTCGCACAGCCGGACGTCGTGCTGCAGCGGCTCGGCGATCAGCCGGGGCATCAGCGAGACGCCCAGGCCCGCCCGCACCAGGGACATGATCACGGTGTAGTCGTCGCTGGTGTAGTCGAGCTGGGGCTCGAAACCAGCCGCCTCGCAGGCGCGTTCGAGGACGGTGCGCAGCGCGGTGTCGCTGTGCGGGGCGATCCACGGCCGGGCCGCGAGCCGGGCCAGCTCCACGGGCGCGTCCGGGGCGCCGGCCGCCTCCAGGTCCGGGGGCAGGGCGACCAGCAGCGGCTCCTCCAGCACCGGGTCGAGCCGGACCCCCGGGTCGCGCAGCCGGGGCAGCAGCGCGTACTCGTAGACCAGCGCCACGTCGCAGGAGTGCCGGCGCAGCCCGGTGACGCACTCCTCCGGCTCCGCCTCGCCCAGTTGGACGCGCAGCTCCGGATGGGCCAGGCGGCAGGCGGCGAGCGCGGGCGCGGCGAGCGCGACGGCGGCGCTGGGAAAGCTGGCGAGCCGCACCGTGCCGCGCGCGCTCCCGCTCAGCGCCGCCACCTCGGACCGCGCGCTCTCCAGCTCGGCCAGCACCCGCTCGGTGTGCGCCACGAGCACCCGCGCCGCCTCGGTCAGCACCAGCCTGCGGCCGTCCCGCAGCAGCAGCGCCGTGCCCACCTCGCGCTCCAGGAAGGACAGCTGCTGGGAGACCGCGGAGGGGGTGAGGCGGCAGGCCGCCGCGGTCGCGGCGACGGTGCCGTGCCGGGCGAGCTCCCGCAGCAGCCGCAGCCGCCGCACGTCGTAGACCATGTAGTCACGCTAACTCCGGCCATCGGAAATCCTCGCTGGTCGCGGCCCATACGGCGGTCCCACACTGGCCGCATGACGGCTGATCTCCTGCTCGCAGGGGCCGAAGGCCCCCGACCGCCCGCGCCCGGTGCCGCCGACTCCGGCACGGCCGGCGCGCACGCCGCCGTCCCCGCGGCCGAGTACCAGCGGCGGATCGCACGGCTGCGCGCCGCCATGCGGCGCCGGGGGCTGTCCGCGCTCGCGCTCGCCGCACCCGAGAACGCGCACTACCTGCTCGGCCTCGACCACCTCGGCCACTTCGCCTTCACGCTGCTGATCCTCCCGCCCGGCGGCCCGCCCGTGCTCGTCGCGCGCCGCATGGAGCGCCCCACCCTGCGCGCCCAGGTTCCGCAGGCCCGGCAGGCGCTCTACGGCGACGGCCGGGACGCCGCGGCGGTGGCGGCGCGGGCGCTGCGCGAGACCGTGCCGGAGGGCGGCGCCGTCGGCGTGGAGGAGCAGTCGATGGCGTTCCCGCCCGCCGTGCTCGACCGGCTGCGCGCCGCGCTCCCGGATGTGCGCTGGGTGGACTGCTCCGCCCTCCCGGCCCGGCTGCGCGCGGTCAAGTCCCCTGCCGAGACCGCCCTTGTACGCCGGGCGGCGGCTCTCTCCAGCGCCGCGCTGCGCGCCGCGGCCGACGCCTGCGGCACCGGCGTCAGCGAGCGCGCGGTCGCGGCGCGGGCCCACGCGGCGCTGACCGAGGCGGGCAGCGCACAGCCCGGGTTCGCCCCGCTGATCCGCTCCACCGCGCGCCTCGACCAGGAGCACGTCACCTGGAGCGAGCACCGGCTCGGCGCGGGCGAGGGCCTGTTCGTGGAGCTGTCCGGCTGCGTCCACCGCTACCACGCGCCGATGAGCCGCACCCTCTACTGCGGCCGCCCCGGGCCCGGCGCGGCCGACGCGGCCGCCGCCGCCCTCGCCGGGCTGGACGCCGCCCGCGCCGCGCTGGCCCCCGGGGCCCGCACGGGCGAGGTGTACGCGGCCTGGGCCGCCGCCGTCGCCGCCCGCTCCGGCCGCCGCCCGCGCCGGCACCACTGCGGCTACCTCACCGGCGCCGGGTTCCCGCCCAGCTGGGTCGGCGGCGGCCCGGTGGC
Organism: Streptomyces boncukensis; assembly: GCF_011045075.1. Classification (GTDB taxonomy): domain Bacteria; phylum Actinomycetota; class Actinomycetes; order Streptomycetales; family Streptomycetaceae; genus Streptomyces; species Streptomyces boncukensis. The sequence continues at coordinate 1,413 of NZ_JAAKZZ010000483.1, read as the reverse complement.
CGGCATCCGCGCGGGCGGGCGTACGCGGGTGCGAGCCGGGATGGTCTTCCACCTCATGTCCTGGGTGACCTGGCCCGCCGGGCACGTCGTCTCCGACACCGCGCTCGTCACTCCACAGGGCAGCACTCTGCTCACCGATGCGCCCCGCGACCTGATCGTCGTCCCCTGAACCGCCTGCCGTCCGCGCCCGCGAAGGAGCGAGCCATGCGTATCACCGCGATCCGCGCCACCCCCGTCGCCGTCCCGTACCGCACCGACGAGGTGTGGGCGTTCGGCCGCCGGAGGGGGCTGGTGTCCGTGCTCGTCGAGGTGGACACCGACGAGGGCCTGACCGGTCTCGGCGAGGCCGCCGCCCACCCCTCGGCCGGCACCGTGCTCGGCGCGCTGAGCAGCCTGGAGCCGCTGGTGGTCGGCGCCGACCCGCTCCGTATCGAGCAGCTGATCCAGCGGATCGACGTCGTCGGCACCTGGCACCACATGGGCGCCAGCAGCCCCGCCGTCGCGGCCGTCGAGACCGCGTGCTGGGACCTGCTGGGCAAGAGCTGCGGCCTGCCGGTGCACGCCTTCTTCGGGGGCCGCTTCCGGGACGAGGTGGAGTTCTTCCACTACGTCGCAGCCGACGGCCCGGACGCCGTCAAGGAGGAGGGCCGCCGGGCCGCCGGAGCGGGGGCCGGCACCTGCTATCTGAAGATCGGCGCTGACGAACTCGCCACCGACGTCGAGCGGGTGGCCGCGCTGCGCGACGGCGCGGGCCCGGACATGGCGATCCGCGTGGACGCCAACGAGGCGTTGTCGCCCGGCGCCGCGCTGCGGGCCGTCCGCGCGCTGGAGCCGTACGGCCTGGAGCTCGTCGAACAGCCCGTCTCCGGCCGCAATCTGTCCGAGATGGCCTACGTACGCTCCCGCATCGATACGCCGCTGCTCGCCAACGAGGCGTCCTGGACCCGCTCCGACCAGCTCGCGGTCCTCCAGCACGGCGCCGCCGACGCGGTCTCGGCCGACCAGCAGATGGACGGCGGCCTGCTCAACCTCAAGCGGTCGGCGGGGATCTGCGAGGCGGCGGGGGTGCCGGTCGTCAAGCACAGCCTGGGTGAGCTCGGCGTGGCCCTCGCCGCCGCCACCCACGTCATCGCCGCCACCCCCAACTTCCGCTTCGCCAACCAGGCGTACGGCGCGCTGCTGACCGACGACATCGTCGAGGGGCGCTTCGGCGGCCCGCTGGAGCACTACACCCGGGGCCGGCTCCCCGTCCCCGAGGGGCCCGGCCTGGGGGTACGGCTCGACCCCGACAAGGTCGACCGCTACGCCGGGCTCTACCGCACCGCCGCACACGACTTCACCTTCCACGACCCCGGGGCGCTGCGGCGCGCACCGGCCCTCCCCAAGCGCTGAACCGGGGAGTCGGCGATCGGG
>NZ_JAAKZZ010000482.1 GCF_011045075.1 Streptomyces boncukensis | reverse complement strand
GTCGCAGCGCTCGGCGGCGCGGGAGCGCTGGCTGCGGCGCGTGCCGCTGCTGCCCGCGCTGGTCTTCCTGATCATCGTCACCCAGCTGCCGATGGCGGCGACGCTGGTCTTCTCGTTCATCGACTGGAACGCGCTCTACCCCGAGGCCCGCGAGTTCGGCGGCCTCGCGAACTACCGGGAGGTGCTCACCGACCCGGACCTGCGCGAGTCCGTCCTCACCACCATCGTGCTGACCTCGGTCGTCGTCCTGGCCAGCCTGGTGCTCGGGCTGCTGCTCGCGCTGCTGCTGGACCGGAAGTTCCGGGGCCGCGGCGCCGTCCGCACGCTGCTGATCGCGCCGTTCCTCGTGGTGCCCGTCGCGTCGGCGCTGCTGTGGAAGCACGTGCTCTACAACCCCGAGTACGGGCTGTTCAACGGCGTGCTGAACGGCCTGTTCGGAGACAGCGCCCCACAGCCCGACTGGATCACCGAGATGCCGCTCACCGCCGTGGAGGTCTCGCTGATCTGGCAGTGGACGCCGTTCATGATGCTGATCCTGCTCGCGGGGCTGCAGAGCCGCCCGGCCGACGCGATCGAGGCGGCCCGGATGGACGGGGCCGGGGCCTTCCAGATCTTCCGCTTCATCACCCTGCCGCATCTGCGCCGCTATCTGGAGCTGGGCGCGCTGCTCGGCACCGTCTACATCGTGCAGAACTTCGACGCCGTCTTCACCCTCACCTCCGGCAGCCTCGGCACCGCCAACCTGCCGTACACGGTCTACGAGACCTTCTACCAGGGGCACGAGTACGGCGTCGCCTCCGCGGCCGGCGTCCTGGTGGTCATCGGCTCGCTCATCGTCGCGACGGTCGCGCTGCGGGTGGTCTCGTCGCTGTTCCGGGAAGAGGGGTACGCGTCATGACGCTCGCAGGGACCACCCAGACCACCCGCAGCGCCCAGCGGCCGGACACCGGGGCGCGGAGGACCGGACGGGGCGACGCACGGCCGGACTCAGGCAGGAGCCGGCGCACGCGCGGAGCCGCGCTCGGGCTGCTCGCCTGGGTCGTGGCGCTCCTCTTCGCCGCGCCGCTGCTGTGGATGGTGCTCACCTCCTTCCACTCCGAGTCGGACGCCGCCACCAACCCGCCCTCCCTCGCCGCGCCGCTCACCCTCGACGGCTACCGCACGTTCTTCGGCGCCGACGGCGGCGCCAAACCCTGGTTCGCGCTGGCCAACTCGCTGACCGCCTCGCTCGTCTCCACGGTGTGCGTGCTGCTGCTGGCGCTCCCGGCGGCGTACGCGCTGTCCATCCGGCGCGTACGCAAGTGGACCGACGTGCTGTTCTTCTTCCTCTCCACCAAGATGCTGCCGATCGTGGCCGGCATCCTGCCGCTGTACCTGTTCGCCAAGGAGACCGGCTTCCTGGACAACATCTGGCTGCTGGTCATCCTCTACACCTCGATGAACCTGCCGATCGCGGTGTGGATGTGCCAGTCGTTCCTCGCCGAGGTGCCGGTGGCGCTGATCGAGGCGGCGCGCATCGACGGGGCGCGGCTGCCCACCATCCTGCTGCGGGTGATCGCCCCGATCGCCGCGCCCGGCATCGCCGCGACCGCGCTGATCTGCTTCATCTTCAGCTGGAACGAACTCCTCTTCGCGCGGGTCCTCACGGGCGTCGTCGCCCAGACCGCGCCCGTCTTCCTGACCGGATTCATCACCAGCCAGGGCCTGTTCCTGGCGCAGGTGTGCGCCGCGTCGCTCGTGATCTCCCTGCCGGTGCTCGCCGCGGGGTTCGCCGCCCAGGACAAACTGGTCCAGGGCCTGTCGCTAGGAGCAGTGAAATGAAAGCCGCACTTGTCGAATCCGTGGGGAAGGTCGCCGTGACCACGGTGCCCGACCCGACCCCCGGCCCCCGGGACGTGGTGGTCAAGGTCGCCGCGTGCGGACTGTGCGGTACGGACCTGCACATCCTGCAGGGCGAGTTCGCGCCGTCGCTGCCGCTGGTGCCGGGGCACGAGTTCGCGGGCGAGGTCGTCGCGGCCGGCGGCGAGGTGACGGGGCTGGCCGAGGGCGACCGGGTCGCGGTGGACCCCTCCCTCTACTGCTACGAGTGCCGCTACTGCCGCACCGGCCACAACAACCTCTGCGAACGCTGGGCGGCCATCGGCGTGTCCACGGCGGGCGGCGCCGCGGAGTACGCGGTGGCCCCGGCCGCCAACTGCGTCAAGCTGCCCGAGCACATCCGCACCCAGGACGCGGCCCTCATCGAGCCGCTGTCCTGCGCGGTACGCGGCTACGACGTGCTCCGCTCCCAGCTGGGCTCGCACGTGCTGATCTACGGATCCGGCACCATGGGCCTGATGATGCTGGAGCTCGCCAAGCGGACCGGAGCGGCCAGCGTCGACGTCCTCGACCTCAACCCCGAGCGGCTCGCCACCGCCGGCCGGCTGGGCTGCACGGCGACCGCCGCGGTGGCCGACGAGCTGGAGCGGTCCCGGAGCGGGGGCTGGGACCTGGTGGTGGACGCGACGGGCAACGCCGCCGCGATCCAGGACGGGCTCGGCCGGGTCGCGAAGGCGGGCACCTTCCTCCAGTTCGGGGTGGCGGACTACGCGACGACCGCCACGATCGAGCCGTACCGCATCTACAACCAGGAGATCACCATCACCGGCTCCATGGCCGTGCTGCACAGCTACGAGCGGGCCGCCGAGCTGTTCGCCGGCGGGGTGCTGGATCCGGACGTGTTCATCTCCGACCGGCTGCCGCTGGAGAGCTATCCCGCCGCGCTGGAGCAGTTCGCGGCGGGGGAGGGGCGGAAGATCGTGGTGGTGCCGTAGCTCTCGGGCGGCGCCCCGGGGTGCGGCCCGCGCCCCTGACGGGGCACCTGTGCGCGCGAAGTCCAGGAGAGCAACCCCTGCTTACCGGGACTGTCGTTCGCCGTTCACCTCACAGCGGAAAGCTCCGTTCCGCAGGGTGAGAAGGCGAACAAGGGAGCGGCCATGGGCCAGCACCATCACCATCACGGCGACCACCACCACGGTGACCACCACCACGAGGACGGGCCCCTCCCGGCCTCGTTCGACACCTCGGTGCCGGACGAGGCCCTGAGCCCCGAGGAGCTGTCGCGCCGCGGCATGCTGCGGAGCGCCGGGCTGCTCGGCGCGGGCCTGACGGCGGGCAGCGTGCTCGCAGCCCCGGCCGCGTCCGCAGCGGACAGCGGCCGGGGAGGGCGCCGCAGACACGGCTTCCACTGGCTGGCGGGCGATCACCACATCCACACCCAGTACAGCCCCGACGGCAAGTACCGGGTCTCCGACCAGGTGCGCCAGGGCGCCCGGCACGGGCTGGACTGGATGGTCATCACCGACCACGGCAACGAGACCCACGCGAAGATCGGCGTCGAGAAGGTCAACCCGGACATCCGCGAGGCCCGCAGGGAGTACGAGGACACCCTGGTCTTCCAGGGGCTGGAGTGGAACATCCCGGCCGCCGAGCACGGCACCGTCTTCGTGCATCCGGGACGGCACGAGGTCGCCGTCCTCAAGGAGTTCGAGACCGACTACGACGGCAGCGTGCGGGGCGCGGGCGACTCCACCCCCAAGAACGAGGCGCTGGCCGTCTCCGGCCTCGACTTCCTCTCCGACCAGGTCAGGCGGCGCCGCGTCCGCGACATCCTGATGCTGGCCAACCACCCGGCGCGCAAGGGCATCGACTCCCCGCACGAGGTCCGCGCCTGGCGCGACGCGACCCCGGCCCGGCACCGGATCGCCGTCGGCATGGAGGGCGCGCCCGGCCACCAGGCGGCGGGGATCGAGAAGGCGTACGGCATGGGCCGGGCCCGCGGCCTCTACGACAACAGCCCCGGAGCGAACTCCTTCCCCGGCTACCCGCTGGAGAGCTACCGCACCTGGGGCGGCTTCGACTGGATGACCGCCACCGTCGGCGGCCTGTGGGACAGCCTGCTCGCCGAGGGCAAGCCTTGGTGGATCACCGCCAACTCCGACTCCCACAACGTCTACGCGGACACCGCGGCGCGCGGCCCGCACTCCGACTTCGAGAAGAACGGCAGGTACGAGGACCCCGTCTACGCCGGCAAGCTCGACCTCGCCCAGGGCGACTACTGGCCCGGCCAGTACAGCCGTACGCACGTGGGCGCCGAGCGGTTCTCGTACGCCGCCGTCATGGCCGGCATCCGCGCCGGGCGGGTCTGGGTCGACCACGGCCGGCTCGTCGGCGGGCTGGACGTGCGGGTCACGGGCGGCGGACGCCGGGCCACGCTGGGCGGCGCGCTGCATGTGCGGCGCGGCACGAAGGTGACGCTGACCGTCGACATCGCGCTCGCCGACACCCCCAACTGGGCCGGCTTCGTCCCGCGCCTGGCCCGCGTCGACGTCATCCAGGGCGACGTCACCGGGGAGGTGAAGGACAAGGACACCTTCCAGGCGCCGACGGCGAAGGTGGTGCGGTCCTACGACGTGAGCGAGCGCTCCGGCCGGATCCGGCTCACCTACTCCCTCGGCACGGTGGACCGCCCGCTGTACGTGCGGCTGCGCGGCACCGACGGCAACCGCTCCGCACCCGGCCTGATGGGCGCCTCGGCCGATCCGCACGGGCCCGCCATGGACGTTGTCGGCGACGCGGACCCGTGGCGGGACCTGTGGTTCTACGCCAACCCGGGCTGGGTCCTGCCCGCGTGACCGGCGGTCCGCGCGCGCGGTGCGTGCTCGGCGTCGACCCGGGGGACCTCGCCGACCTGCGCGCCGCCGACCACCTGCTGACCGAGCTGGCCGCGGGGCTGGCGCTGCCGGAGGCGGGCTACGCCGCCACGCACCTGGTGCGCACCGGCCGCCCGCGGATCGCCCTGTCCTTCGCGCTGCCGGACGAGGACGCGGCGCGCGCCGCCTGGCACCGGCTCACCTCCCACCGGGAGGGCGCGGCGGCCGGCGCCGCGCTGGGCTCCCTCCGGCACGGCCCGGCGGAGCTGGCCGGGAGCGCCGCGCACGCGGCCGGGGAGCACGCCTTTCGGCGCGCGGGGCGAGCCGTGCGCTATCCGGGCTCCCGCGCGCTGACCGGCACCCTGACGGTGGCCGCGCTGCTCGCGGGCTGCGCGGTGGACCGGGTGGCGGTCCTGGGCGCCCCGTCGCCCGCCGCCGACCCGTCCCAGCGGGTCCGTACCCGCGGCCACGTACGCCCCCAGTGGCAGGAGGGCCGGCTCGTGCTGGCGGCGATGCCGGCGGCGGGCGGCGTCCTGGTCCCGTTCGAGGAGCCGGAGCCGACGCCCTGCTGCGCGGACCACGGCTGACCGCGCCCGTCCCCCGCGCCGCGGGGGACGGCCGGTGTCGCATCGGCGACCTTGACATGCCGCCGCCGCGCGGAAGCCTGACGAGTAGATGTGCAACGGACCGAGCGTGTCTCGATTTTCGGGTGAAGGGCCGGCAGATGACCGACAACGCCATGTGGGCAAGCACGGCAGGCACGGCAAGCACGGCAGGCACAGCAGGCACGGCAGGCACGACGCAGGGCACACAGCACGAGAGTCGCGCGTTCCGGAGTCTGCAGCGGCGGCTGCGCTCTCCGTTCCTTC
>NZ_JAAKZZ010000481.1 GCF_011045075.1 Streptomyces boncukensis | reverse complement strand
GAGCCCGCCGGGCGGGATCCCCCCTGGCCGGAACCCGCGGGTCCGGATACCGCGGAACCGGATACCACCGGACCCGGACCCGGGCCCGGAGCCGGAGCGGAACCCGGACCCGGTCCCGCCCGGCCGGGCGCCGCCTGGCCGGGGACCGCCGCGGGCGTGGCGCGGGACGGTGCTGCGGGCGCTGCCGCCGGCGGCTCAGTCACGGCTGTGAGACCTCCCCCTGGTCGCTGGCACGGGCCCTCCCGATGCGTCCTCCGTCTGTTCTGCGCCGGGACCCGCGGCCCGGCCGGCAGTATGGCCGCGCGGTACCGGCCCCCACACGGCTTCTGCCGGGATCCTGCGCGGATCGCGACCAGAGCGTATGCCCTCCATCACGCACCGGACCGGTCCGCGGTTCCCCGGCCGTCCGGCACCGGCTCCCCCAACGGCCAGGTGTACGGCCCCTCCGGGTCGTCCAGCCAGGCCCACTGGCGCCCGTCCCGCACACTGACGCCGTACCGTTCGCGCCCCGGACGCCCGGCGCGGCGCCACAGGTCGTGCGCCTCGCCGGGCTCCAGCCGGCCGCCCGAGAGCGTCAGCAGGAAGCGGAAGGTGTCGTCCCGCTGTCCGGCGCGCGGCACCCCGGACTCCGGTCCCGGCTCCGGCTCGGGGTGCGGCGCCGGCGTGCCGCCGCGCAGCGGCACGAAGTACGCAGGGGTGGGCTTGAAGCGCCCGCCGGCCGGCCCGCCCCCGGGCACGCGCAGCGCCAGCAGCCCGCTCGCCACCGGCGCGAGGACCAGCGCGTCCGGGGCGCACTGCGCCAGCCACGCGGGCGGCAGCCACGGCAGCGCGCAGGTGGCGATGATCCGGTCGTACGGGGCGTGCGCGGGGCAGCCGCGCGCGCCGTCCGTGGTGAGCACGTGCGGCCGGTGGCCCGCCGCCGCGAGATGGGCGCGGGCCGCGTCCGTGATCTCGGGGTCGAGGTCGACGGTGGTCACCCGCGCGTCGCCGAGCCGGTGGCACAGCAGCGCCGCGTTGTAGCCGGGCCCGGTGCCGATCTCCAGGACGTCCATGCCGTCCCGGAGCTCCAGATACTCCAGCATCCGGGCCATCAGCGAGGGCTGGCTGCTGGAGGAGACCAGCTCGCCGTCCCGGATCCGGGTGGCCAGCGGCCGGTCGCTGCGCACGCCCTCCGCCCAGCGCCTGCGGCGCTCCGGGTCCGGGTCGTCCCGCCACAGCCGCTCGTACCCGCCGCCCCGGGCCGGGACGTAGAAGTACGGCACGAACAGCTCGCGGGGCACCTGCTCGAAGGCCGCGCGCCACGCGGGGTCGCGGAGGGCTCCGCCGGACACGAGCTCCCGTACGAGGTCACTGGGTGCCGCCATGACTCCACTGTGGCGCCCGCCCTCCCGAAAGGGGAGAACCCCGGCATGACGGGTTGCGTGCCGTCCCGCGCTCCTCCCCGCCGACGGGCGCCCGGGGGCCGTCGGCATAGGGTCACCCGCATGGTGGAGCACGCGATCTCGGCCAAGGGGCTGCGCAAACGGTACGGGGAGACCCAGGCCGTGGACGGCGTCACGTTCGACGTCGCACAGGGCGAGTTCTACGGCATCCTCGGCCCGAACGGCGCGGGCAAGACGACCACCCTGGAACTCGTCGAAGGGCTGCGGGAGCCGGACGAGGGCACCGCCCGTCTGCTGGGCAGCCCGTCCTGGCCGCGCGATCGCACGCTGCTGCGCCGGATCGGCGTGCAGCTCCAGGCGTCCGCGTTCTTCGAGAAGCTGACGGCCCGCGAGCAGATCCGCACGTTCGCCTCGCTCTACGGCGTCCCCGCCGACCGCGCGGACGCGATGCTGGACACCGTCGGGCTGGTCGACAAGGCGGGCACCCGGGAGGACAAGCTGTCCGGCGGGCAGGCCCAGCGGCTGTCCATCGCCTGCGCGCTGGTGCACGACCCGGAGCTGGTCTTCCTGGACGAGCCGACGACGGGCCTGGACCCGCAGGCCCGGCGCAACCTGTGGGACCTGCTGCGGCAGATCAACGCCGAGGGCCGCACGGTCGTGCTGACCACGCACTACATGGACGAGGCCGAGACGCTCTGCGACCGGGTGGCGATCATGGACCATGGGCGCGTGCTGCGCGCGGGGCCGCCGCGCGAGCTGGTCGAGGAGCTGGGCTGCGACTCGCTGGAGGACGTCTTCCTCCAGCTCACGGGGCGGGAGTACCGCGAATGACACCGTTCCTGAGCCTGTCGGCCGCGATGACGAAGGGCCTGCTGCGGGACCGGGCCGCCGTGTTCTTCATGCTGGTCTTCCCGCTGATGTTCCTGGTGCTGCTCGGCGCCCTGCTCAAGGACAGCGGCCTGTCGCAGTCGGAGATCGTGCAGGTCGGCGACGTCAAGGTGCTGGACGACATCCCCGCGAAGGAGCGGGCCGAGCTCCGCGACGTCCTGCGGATCGAGAAGACGGACGGCTCGGCGGCGGCACGGAAGGAGGCCCTGGAGAAGGTCCGCAAGGGCGACACGGACGCCGCCGTCTACCAGCGGCCGGGCGGACGGGTCGAACTGCGCTACTCGGCGGCCGACCAGGTGCGTGCCGGGAACGTCCAGGGCGTGCTGGACTCGATCGTGCAGCAGGCGAACCAGAAGGCCACCGGCCGGCCGCCCGCGTTCCAGCTGCGGACGTCGACCCTGCAGGACCAGTCGACCAAGCCGATCCAGTTCCTCACGCCGGGCCTGCTGGGGTGGGCGGTCGCGATGAGCGGCGTCTTCGGCTCCGCGTTCAACCTCGTCAACTGGCGCAAGAAGCGGATACTGCGCCGCCTGTGGCTCGCGCCCATCGGCGCGGGCTCGGTGGTGGGGGCGCGGGTGGGCGTCAACCTCGCCCTGGCGTTCGCGCAGACGGGAATCTTCCTCGCCGTCGCCACCCTGCCGTACTACGGGCTGAAGCTGACCGGGCACTGGTGGCTGTGCCTGCCGCTGATCGCCTGCGGCACGCTGGCGTTCATGTCGATCGGTCTGCTGGTCGGCGCCTGGGCGAAGTCGGAGGAGGCGGCCAACGGGCTGGCCCAGCTGATCGTCCTTCCGATGGCGTTCCTGTCGGGCGCCTTCTTCCCCCTGGACGACGCACCGGGGTGGGTGCGTACGGTCTCCGGCTTCCTGCCGCTCAAACACCTCGTGCAGGCGATGGAGGACGTGCTCAGCCGGGGCGAGGGCTGGGGCGCCGCACTGCCCGCGATGGGCGGGCTGCTGCTCTTCGCCGCCGTGCTGACGCTGATCGCCTCCAAGCTGTTCCGCTGGGACGCGGCGTGACCGGGGCCCGATGGGCGGCGGGAGCTGCGGGAGGGACGGGAGGGGCGGGAGTCCTACGACCGGGGTCCTCGGCCGGACCATCTGCGACCATGGAGAAGTGATGGAGATTCCGCGCGGCAGCTTGCCTTCCGAGACCTTCTACGAACAGGTCGGCGGCGAGGAGACCTTCCGGCGGCTGGTGCGCCGCTTCTACGAGGGCGTCGCCGAGGACCCGCTGCTCCGGCCGATGTACCCGGAGGAGGACCTCGGCCCGGCCGAGGAGCGGCTGCGGCTCTTCCTGATGCAGTACTGGGGCGGGCCGCGTACGTACAGCGACCAGCGCGGCCACCCCCGGCTGCGGATGCGGCACGCGCCCTTCACCGTGGACCGGGCCGCGCACGACGCCTGGCTGCGGCATATGCGTGCGGCGGTGGAGAGCCTGGAGTTGCCCCAGGAGCAAGAAGTCCGCCTCTGGGACTACCTGGTGTACGCGGCCGGGACTATGGTCAACTCCGCGGGCTGAGCCTGGGGAGGGCCGGCCGGCAGCGAGGTGAGCACAGGCCGGGGAGCCTGAGTCAGGGGGACAGGGGGACGCCGATTGATCGGCTTCGTACTGCTGCGGGTGCGCGCGCACCGGCTGCTGGTCGCGGCCGCGCTCCTCACCGTCGTCCTGGCCACCTCCGTGCTCGCCACCCTGTCCGCCTTCTCGTCCGCCATCGGCGAGGCGGGAGTGCGGCGCGCCCTGACGCACCAGTCCGCGTCCCGCGCGGTCGTCGACATCCACGCGGACGTCACGGCGGCGGACCGGCAGCGCACCGACGCCGCCGTACGCAAGGCGGCACGGCGCTCCTTCGACGGGTTACCGGTACGGGTCGCCGCCGCCACCAGCTCCGGCTCCTACGCGCTGCCCGGCGCGCTGCGCCCGGCGGACGCGGCGCGGACCGACCAGCCCGACCAGCCCGACCTCACCCGCTTCGCCTCCGTCGACCCGGACCGCGTCCGGCTGACCGCGGGGACCTGGCCCCGGGCGCCGCGCGCGGACGGCGCCGTCCCGGCGGCGATACCGCGGGCCGCGGCGGACCGGCTGCGGCTGAAGCCGGGCGACACCTTCCGCGTCACCAGCAGACTGGACGGCCCGCCGCCGGTACGCGTCCGGATCACCGGCGTCTACCGCCCCGCCTCCCCCGGTTCGCCGTACTGGCGGCTGGACCCGCTCCGGGGCGAGGGCGTCCGCACCGTCGACTACACCACCTACGGCCCGCTCGCCGTCCCCGACGCCGCGTTCGCCCGCCAGGACGGCAGGCGGGCCGCCGGGCTGCCGGTCCCCGCCGAGAGCCGCTGGCAGGCCCGCGCCGACTTCAGCGGGCTGGCCGTCTCCCGGATCGGCGCGCTGCGCGACCACGTCGAGCGGTCCGTGGCCGCCGTCGGGCGCTCCCCCGGCACGGACCGGGCCACGGCCTCCAGCGACCTGCCCCAGCTGCTGGACACCCTGGACCGCGCGCTGCTGGTCACCCGGTCCACCCTGCTGATCGCCGCCCTCCAGCTCATCCTGCTGACCGGGCTCGCGCTGCTGCTCGTCGCCCAACTGCTGGCCGCCGAGCGGGCCGAGGAAACGTCGCTGCTGCGCGCCAGGGGCGCCTCGCGCACCCGGATACGCGCGCTGTCCGCGCTGGAGGCGCTGCTGCTGGCCCTCCCGGCGGCCCTGGTGGCACCGCTGCTCGCGGGGCCCGCGGTACGCCAGTTGACCGGTTACGGGGCGCTGGCGCGCGCGGGCGTGGAGCCGACGGTCCGGCTGCCGGCCGGCACCTGGTGGGCGGCAGCAGCCGCCGCGCTGGGCTGCGCGGCCGTCCTGGTACTGCCGGCGCTGCGGCGGCACGGCGAAGCCGTGGGCGCCCCGCAGGGGCGCGGGACCGCGCGACGGCCGGAGCGCCCTGGCCGTGTCCGGCGGTTCGCGCTGCGCGGCGGCTGCCCCTGCCCGCCCGCCGCGGAGTGCGAGTGCGAGTGCGGTGGACACGCGCCCCGCTCCCCTGCCGGGGCACGTCGTGCCCTGCGCCCGGGAGGTCTGCGCCCGGGGGCGCGCCCGGCTCGAAGAGCTTGGGGGAGCAGGGCCGGCAAGCGCGGCCCTGCTGCCGGGCACGGACGCCCCGCCGGGCACGCCCGAGGCTCGGCAGCGCTGCTGCGCGGCGGGGCCGACCTCGCCCTGGTCGCCCTCGCGGCCCTCGCGTACTGGCAGCTGGAGCGCCGCTCCGAAGGCACCGGAGTCCTGTCCGGCGGCGCGGGCGACGGCGCGGCCGACGGGGTGGGC
>NZ_JAAKZZ010000480.1 GCF_011045075.1 Streptomyces boncukensis | reverse complement strand
GCAGCGTCAGCTGTGTATAAGCGACAGGGTGGGCGGGCTCTCGCCGGGGCTGTCCCGCAGCACGCCGATGACGTCCCGCAGGTCGCGCAGCACCTGGTGCGCGGTGCCGCGGATCACCGAGGCCGCCTGCGCCACCTCCTCCGGCTCGGCGTCCTTGCGGTACTCCAGCGCCCCCGCGTGCATGCTGAGCAGCGAGATCCGGTGCCCCAGCACATCGTGCATCTCCCGTGCGATGCGCCTTCGTTCGAGGTCCTGGGCGCGCTCCTCGCGCAGCACGGCGTCCGCCTCCGCCTGCCGCACCCGCTCGTTGAGGGAGACCACGAGCTGACGGCGGGCCCGCACGAACATCCCGAACATCAGCACGGCCGCGTAGACCAGCACGACGCTGGGGAAGTTGCTCCACTCACCGGGCACGAACGCGCTGTAGAGCGCCTGGGCCACCGAGTGCGCCAGGCCGACCGCGACCGGGATCAGGAAGTGCCGGTGCACGGCGACGGTGAACAGGGCGATCAGCGCCGCCATCGCGGCCATCGAGGACGCCACGGCCAGCGGCAGCAGCAGGATCGCGGTCACCAGCGGGGCGCGCCGTCTGAACCACACCGCGACGCAGGAGAACGCGCCGGTCACCACGTTGAACAGGGAGAAGTCGACGCTGAGATAGACGAGCACGGCCCATGAGCAGGTCAGCAGGATGGCGCTGACGTCGACGAACCAGTCGCGCGGGGTGCGGTACCCGCGGAAGTCGTCGCCGTCGACGGGCAGTCGCAGTGTCGCGGGCAGCAGCCACTCGCGTTCCAGCTTGTGGCACACATCGGGGCCCCACTTATGTGCCTGCATCACCCGACGCACGGTAGCAGTATGCCGCTTGGGGAATGAGTGTGTGCAAGGCCACTCGACGCCAACCCCTAGTCGACTCCCCAGCCTCCCCTAGCGGACCGCCGCCCACACGCCCGCACGGCAATGTAGGGGTTGGGGTCCGCCGCGCTGCGCTGTTAGATGTCTGCGGGTGAATTGTCTCGCCTGTTCAATTCACGCGCCCGGTCCAGAGACGCGGGTTCAGCCTTGTTCACCTCGGTCATGGAGCGTATTTGTGGGCGATTTGGATTTCGCATCCGTTCCCGCTGTGAGAGAGGCGACCGCGGAGCCGGTCGCTGTAGTCGGCATGGGGTGCCGCCTGCCATCGGCGGCCGACCCCGCCGCGTTCCGGCAACTGCTCCGCGAGGCCGGCAGCGCGATCCGGGACGTGCCGGCCGACCGCTGGACGCCCCTCGCCGACACTCCCGGCCGCGGCGCGTTCCTCGACGACGTCGCCGGCTTCGACGCGGGGTTCTTCGGCATCTCGCCGCGCGAGGCGAAGATGATGGACCCGCAGCAGCGGCTGGTCCTCGAACTCGCCTGGGAGGCGCTGGAGGACGCCGGTGTGCCGCCCGAGCGGCTGCGCGGCCTGGACACCGGGGTGTTCGTGGGCTCGATGGCCGACGACTACGCCGCGCTGCTCCAGCGGGGCGGCCCCGACGCCGTCACCCAGCACAGCCTCACCGGACTGCACCGGGGCATCGTCGCCAACCGCGTCTCGTACGCGCTCGGCCTGCGCGGGCCGAGCATGACGGTGGACGCCGCACAGGCGTCGGCCCTCGTCGCCGTGCACCTGGCCTGCGAGAGCCTGCGGAGCGGCGAGTCCGCCGTCGCCCTGGCCGCCGGTGTCGCCCTCAACCTCGCCCCGGACAGCGCGCTCACCATGTCCCGCTTCGGCGCGCTCTCCCCCGACGGCCTGTGCTACACCTTCGACGCCCGCGCCAACGGCTTCGTCCGCGGCGAGGGCGGCGGCCTGTTCGTGCTGAAGCGGCTGCGGGACGCCGAGGCCGACGGCGACCGGATCCACGCCGTGATCCTCGGCAGCGCCGTCAACAACGACGGCGCCTCGACGGGGCTGACCGTGCCGGACGCGGGGGCGCAGGCCGCCGTCGTCCGCGCCGCCTGCGCGGGCGCCGGCATCGACCCCGCCGACCTCGGATACGTCGAACTCCACGGCACCGGCACCCCGGTCGGCGACCGGGTGGAGGCCACGGCGCTCGGCGACGTCCGCTCCGGCGCCGACCGCCCGCTGCCGGTCGGCTCGGTGAAGACGAACATCGGCCACCTCGAAGGCGCCGCCGGTATCGCCGGCCTGCTCAAGACCGTGCTCAGCGTCGAGCACGGCGAGCTGCTGCCCAGCCTCAACTTCGTCAGCCCCGGCCCCGACCTCCCGCTCGACGAGCTGGGGCTGTCCGTGCAGACCGAGCTCAGCCCGTGGCAGGGACGGCGCCTGGCCGGCGTCAGCTCCTTCGGCATAGGCGGTACGAACGCGCATCTGGTGGTGACGACCGCGCCCGAGCGCCCGCGCCCGGCGGCCGCCGACGCGCTGCCCGCCGTGCCGTGGGTGCTGTCGGCCCGGAGCGAGTCGGCGCTGCGCGACCAGGCGGCCGCGCTCCTCGCCCACCCGGCCGCGGCCGGGCGCCCGGAGGACACCGGCTGGTCCCTGGCCACGGCCCGGACGCACTTCCCGCACCGCGCGGCCGCCACCGGCACCGGCCCCGAACTGACCGCCGGGCTGGAGGCGCTGGCCGCGGGCGAGACCGCGCCGAACACCGTCCGCGGGACCGCGGCGGACTCCCGCCGCCCGGTCCTGGTCTTCCCCGGCCAGGGCACCCAGTGGGTCGGCATGGCCCTCGAACTCCAGGACTCCGAGCCGGTGTTCGCGGCCCGGATGGCCGAGTGCGCCGAGGCGCTCGGCCCGTTCGTCGACTGGTCGCTCACCGAGGTGCTGAGCGACGAGGACGCGCTGGCCCGGGTGGACGTGGTGCAGCCGACGCTGTGGGCCGTCATGGTGTCGCTGGCTCAGCTGTGGCGCTCCCGGGGCGTGGAGCCCGCGGCGGTCGTCGGCCACTCGCAGGGCGAGATCGCCGCCGCCGTCGTGGCCGGCGCGCTGTCCCTGGAGGACGGCGCCCGCGTGGTCGCGGTGCGCAGCCGCGCCATCCTGGCCATGGCGGGCACCGGCGGCATGCTCTGGCTGCCGCTGGCGCGCCCCGCCGTCGACACGCTGATCGGCCGCTGGGACGGCCGGCTCTCCGTCGCCGCCGTCAACGGCCCGTCGTCCACGGTCGTCTCGGGCGACGTGGACGCGCTGGACGCGCTGGCCTCCGAGGTCGAGGGAGCGAAGCGGATCGCCGTCGACTACGCCTCCCACTCGGCGCACGTCGAGCGCATCGAGACCGAACTGCGGGACCTGCTGGAGCAGGTGCGCCCGCGCGAGGCGGACGTCCCGTTCCACTCCACCGTCGTCGGCGGGCCCGTCGACACCGCCACGCTGGACGGCGCCTACTGGTACCGCAACCTGCGGCAGACGGTGGAGTTCGCGACGGCGGTCCGCGGTCTGGTCGCCGCCGGGCACACCACCTTCGTCGAGGCCAGCCCGCACCCCGTGCTGACCGTGGGGATCGAGCAGATCCTGGAGGAGACCGAGTCCGAGGGCGCCGCGTTCGGCACCCTGCGCCGCGGCGAGGGCGGGCCCGACCGCTGGGCGGCGGCGCTCGCCGAGGCGCACGTCCACGGCCTCGACGTCGACTGGAGCGCGGTCTTCGGCGACACCGGCACGGTCGTCGACCTGCCCACCTACGCCTTCCAGCGGCGCCGGTACTGGCACGACGACGAGACCGTCGTGACCGAGCCCGCCGTCCCCGACGGGATCGAGGGCCGGCTCACCGGGCTGAGCGAGGCCGAACAGCGCCGCGAGCTCCTCGACCTGGTGCGCGCGCACACCGCGGCCGTCGTCGACCACCCCGGCGCGGACGCCGTCGAGGTCGCCCTGACCTTCCGGGAGCTGGGCTACGACTCGCTCACCGGCGTCGAACTGCGCAACCGGCTCGCCACCGCCGTGGGCCGGCGCCTGCCCGCCACCCTCATGTTCGACTACCCGACCCCGGCGCGCGTGGCGGAGTTCCTGCACGCCGAGCTCTTCGGGAGCCAGGAGGCCGCGGCGGCCCCGGTGGCGGCAGCGGACGACAGCGACCCGGTCGTCATCGTCGGCATGAGCTGCCGGCTGCCGGGCGACATCGACTCGCCCGAGGCGCTGTGGCGGCTGCTGGAGCACGAGGGCGACGCGATCTCGTCCTTCCCCACCGACCGCGGCTGGGACCTGGCCCGGCTCGCCGCCGGCTCGGGCCCCGGCACCAGCTACGTCCACCAGGGCGGCTTCCTGCACGAAGCGCCCCTGTTCGACGCCGGCTTCTTCGGCATCTCGCCCCGCGAGGCCACCGCGATGGACCCGCAGCAGCGGCTGCTGCTGGAGACGTCCTGGGAGGCCATCGAGCGCGCGGGCATCGACCCGACGTCCCTGGGCGGCAGCCGCGCCGGGGTGTTCGTCGGCGCCATGGCACAGGACTACGGCGGCGACCAGCACGACGCGCACGGCGGCTACGAGGGCTATGTGCTCACCGGCACGACGGGCAGCGTCATGTCGGGCCGTATCGCCTACGCACTCGGCCTGGAGGGCCCCGCGGTGACCGTGGACACGGCGTGCTCCTCGTCGCTGGTGTCCCTGCACCTGGCGGCGCAGTCCCTGCGCCAGGGTGAGTGCTCGGTCGCGCTCGCCGGCGGCGTGACCATCATGGCCGAGCCCAGGATGTTCAGCGAGTTCTCACGGCAGCGGGGCCTGGCTCCGGACGGCCGCTCCAAGCCGTTCGCGGCGGCGGCCGACGGCACGAGCTGGGCCGAGGGCGTGGGTGTGCTGGTGCTGGAGCGGCTGTCGGACGCGCGGGCCAACGGGCACCAGGTGCTCGCCGTGCTGAAGGGCTCGGCCGTCAACCAGGACGGCGCCTCCAACGGCCTGACCGCGCCCAACGGCCCCTCCCAGCAGCGAGTAATCCGCGAAGCACTGGCCAACGCGGGCCTGTCCGCGACCGAGGTCGACGCCGTGGAAGCCCACGGCACCGGCACCCGTCTCGGTGACCCGATCGAGGCCCAGGCGCTCCTGGCCACCTACGGCCAGCAGCGCGAGCAGCCCCTGCTGCTGGGGTCGGTGAAGTCGAACATCGGCCATGCCCAGGCCGCCGCGGGTGTGGTGGGCGTGATCAAGATGGTGCTGGCGATGCGGCACGAGATGCTGCCGGGCACGCTGCATGTGGACGAGCCGACGCCCGAGGTGGACTGGACGGCCGGCGATGTGGAACTGGTGACACAGCAGACCGCGTGGCCCGCGGTCGACCGCCCCCGCCGGGCAGGCGTCTCCTCCTTCGGCATCAGCGGAACGAACGCACACGTCGTCCTGGAACAGGCACCCCCCGAACCAGCCGCCCCCGAGCGCACCGCGCAGGAGATGCCGGTGGTGCCCTGGGTCGTCTCCGCACGCTCCCAGAACGCCCTGCACGACCAACTCGCCCGCCTGACCACCCTGGACGCCGACCCCGTCGACATCGGCTGGTCCCTGCTGACCACCCGCACCCACTTCGAACACCACGCCGTCCTCCGTAGTGGCGCCATAGGTCGGCGAGGGAGACCATGACGGCCCGCAGGGCGGGTTGGACGATGTCGACGTGTTCGAGGG
>NZ_JAAKZZ010000047.1 GCF_011045075.1 Streptomyces boncukensis | reverse complement strand
GCGCCAGAGGTCGGCGAGCGAGTCGTAGGGCTGCCCGGCCTCGATACGGGCCGCGTCGGCCTCGCTGATGCCCTGCACCTCGGAGAGGGCGAGCCGCAGCCCCCACACCCCAGAATCAGACTCCAGTTCGATCCGGTAGGACGAAGCGGACCGGTTCACCTCCAGCGGCAGCACCGGCACCCCGCGCCGCCGCGCGTCCGCCAGCAGCAGCCGCTTCGGGTACATCCCCGGGTCGTGCTCCAGCAGCCCGGCGTAGAACGCCGCCGGGTGGTGCGCCTTCAGCCACGCCGACTGGTACGTCGGCACGGCGAACGCGACCGCGTGCGCCTTGCAGAAGCCGTACGAGCCGAAGGACTCCACGATCTCCCAGGTGGCGGCGATCACGGACGCCGGATAGCCGCGCCGCTCAGCCCCGGCCGCGAACCAGGCGCGCACCCGCGCCCGGCCCTCCTCGCCGCCCAGCGCGCGCCGCGCCTCGTCGGCCCGCCCCCGGTCGCAGCCGGTCATGACCGCCAGGATCCGGATCACCTGCTCGTGGAAGATCGCCACGCCGTAGGTCTCGCGCAGCACCGGCTCCAGGTCCGGGTGCGGGTAGCGGGCGGCGCGCCGCCCGTGCCGGGCCTCGATGAACGGGCGGACCATGTCGCCGCCGACCGGCCCGGGGCGGAACAGGGAGATGTCCACGACCAGGTCGTGGAAGGTCTCCGGCTGCAGCCGGCCCAGCAGGTCCCGCTGGCCCGGCGACTCGATCTGGAAGCAGCCCAGCGTCTCGGAGGAGCGGATCAGCTCGTACGTCAGCGGATCGGCCGCATCGGCCGCATCGGCCGCATCGGCCGGGGCGGCCGGCACCGCGTCCAGGTCGACCCGCTCGCCGCCCGCCCGTTCGATCTCGTCCAGCGCATACGCCATGGCGGACTGCATCCGCACGCCCAGCACATCCAGCTTGAGCAGCCCCAGGTCCTCCACGTCCTCCTTGTCGAACTGGGACATCGCGAAGCCCTCGCCGCTGGTGGGCACGGTCGGCGTACGGGCGCGCAGCGAGGCGTCCGAGAGCAGCACCCCGCACGGGTGCATGGCGACGCCGCGCGGCAGCGCGTCCAGCCCCTCGACCAGGTCCCAGAAACGCGCCCCGTACGCCTCGGCCCGCACCCCCCTCAGCTCCGGCAGCTCGGCCAGCGCGGTGCGCGCGTCCTCCGCCCTGATGTGCGGGAACGCCTTGGCGAGCCGGTCGGTCTCGGCGGGGTCCATGCTGAGCGCGGCGCCCACGTCCCGGATGGCGTGCCGCACCCGGTAGGTCTCGGGCATGGCGACGGTGGCGACCCGCTCCTCGCCGAACCGTTCGAAGATCGCGCGGTACACCTCCAGGCGGCGGGCCGACTCGACGTCGATGTCGATGTCCGGCAGCGCGGCCCGGCGCGGGGAGAGGAACCGCTCCATCAGCAGCCCGTGCGCGACGGGGTCGGCCTGGGCGATGCCCAGCAGATGGGCGACGAAGGACCCGGCCCCCGAGCCGCGCGCCGCGACCCGGATGCCCATCCCCCGCACATCCTCGACGACCCGCGCGACGGTGAGGAAGTACGAGGAGAAGCCCAGCCGTTCGATGATCCCCAGCTCGTGTTCGAGGCGCCGCCAGCGCACCGGGTCCCGCTCGTACCGCCGTACGGCCATCCCGGCGGCGCACCGGGACCGCAGCTCGCGCACGGCGGTCCGGCCGCGGGTGCCGGCCAGCCAGGGCTCGGGGAAGTGCACGCTGCCGATGCCCAGGTCGTCCTCGGGGTCGACCCGGCAGGCCCCCGCCGTCTCCTCGGTGAGGGTGAGCAGCCGGTGTGCGGTGTTCCGCCGGTATCCGGCCGCCTCCGCGGCCGCCTCGGCGATCCGGGCCATCTCCCCGGGCCCCTTCAGCCAGCGCTCGCCGCCGTCCAGCCCGCCGCGCGGGTCGACGGGGACGAGGCGGCGGGCGGCGTCCAGCACGTCCGCGACCGGGCCCATGCCGGGGTCGGCGTAGCGCACGGCGTTCGTCAGGACGGGGCTGACGCCCTCCTGGGCCGCCAGGCCCAGGGCGCGGGCCGCCGTCCGCAGCGGCCCGGAGCCGTCGACGGCGATCCGCAGCTGGTGGCCGAAAATCTCCCGCCAGCCGGACAGCAGCCGCGCCGCGCGGTCGGGCCGCCCCGCGGCGAGGGCGCGGCCGACGTCGGAGCCGGCTCCGAGCAGCGCGGTGACGCCGTCCTCGCGCACGTCCTCCCAGGCCAGCAGGGGCCGCTCGGCCTCGGCGCCGCCCCCCTCGGCGCGGGCGTGCGCGGCGGTCACCATCCGGCACAGCCCGGCCCAGCCCCGGGCTCCCTCCCGGGCGAGGAAGACGGCGCGGGGGGCCGACTCGTCGACAAAGGCACCGCCCCGCACGGGGTTCCGCCTGCGCCGTACGGGGTCGCCCGCCCGCTCGTCCCGCTCCCCCACGGCCAGCTCCACCCCGTACACCGGCCGCACCCCGGCGGCGGCGCTCGCCCTGGCGAACCGCACGGCGCCCGCGAGGGTGTCCCGGTCGGTCAGCGCGACCGCCTCCATCCCGCGCTCGGCGGCCCGCTCGGCCAGCGTCTCGGGGTGCGAGGCGCCGTACCTCAGCGAGAAGCCGGAGGTGACATGGAGGTGCGCGAAACCGGACACCGCTGTGCACCTCCCACCGCATCAGCCCCTGATGTTCTCCGAGCACCACAATAAACCAGCCATCGAACTTCCATTCGAATTGCTCGGCGGCTACAGCGCACGCCGGAAGACGACGCGGTCCAGACCGGGCCCGTCGTAGTCGGGGACGGGCGCGGACGCCGTGAAGCCCATCGCCTCGTGGAAGGCGATCGAACGGGTGTTGACCGGGGAGGTGATGGCCTTGACAGCCGTGCGGCCGCCCTCCCGGGCCCGTGCGAAGAACCGCTCGTACAGCTCACGGGCCAGCCCGGACCTCCGCAGCGCGGGCGCCACCCCGGCGAAGTGGACGTAGGCGTACTCCGGCTCCGAGGGCGAGAGGAAGCCGATGACGAAACCGGCGAGGCGCCCCTCGGCGTCCTCGGCGATCAGGCTGGTGTCGAAGAAGTGGTCGAGAAAGACCCGGGTGAGGTCCCGGGAGGCGGGGCGGCCCCACCACGTGTCGACGACGCCGATGACCGTGTCGTAGTCGGCGGGGCGTGCGGTACGGACGCTGTACGGGTGTTCGACGCTACTCATGGCCGGCACCCTACATATGCGTACCGCCGTCGATCCGCAGCTCGGTGCCGGTGATGAAGGCACCGTCCTCGGAGGCGAGCATCGCTATCGCGCCCGCGACCGTCTCGGGCCCGGCGAAACCCTTCCCGAGGGCCGGGGACAGCTTGGCGAGCAGGTCGGCGTCGAGGTCCTCCGGCAGCCCGGGGGCGCGCGTCATCCCGGAGTCGATGGAGCCCGGCGCGACGCACACCGCGCGCAGCCCCCGCTTGCTGTACTCGGCCGCGAGGGCGTGCGTGAAGGACTGGATGCCGCCCTTGGTCGCGGCGTAGGCGGCCATATAGGGGTGCGCGAAGGCGGCCGAGGTCGAGCTGAAGTTGACCACCACGCCCCGGCCGGTGGCCAGCAGCGCGGGCAGCGCCGCGCGGGTCACCAGGAAGGTGCCGGTGAGGTTGACGCCGATGATCCGGTTCCAGAAGGCCAGGGTCATGGTCTCGGTGTGCGCGGAGTCCAGGATCCCGGCGGCGTTCACCAGGACGTCGAGCCCGCCGAGCCCCTCGACCGCGGCACCGGCGCCGTCCCGTACGGACTCCTCGTCGGCGACGTCCAGCACGGTGGTGGTCAGCCGGTCCGCCGTCCCGGCGCCGGACGCCAGCTCGCGCGTCTCCTCCAGCCCCGGCGCTGAGACATCGGCGGCGGCGACGGCGGCCCCCTCGTCCAGCAGCCGCAGCACGGTGGCCCGGCCGATGCCGGAGCCGCCGCCGGTGACCAGGGCGCGGTACTCCGCGAAGCGATGGGTGAGATCCATGGGAGGGCTCCTGTCCTGCCGGAGAAAAGCGGGCGCCCTCCACCGTACGACCGAATGGCACGATGTGCCATGCTGGCGCACTACGCCGCTCCGCCGGGCGCCCTGACGTATCCTGCCGGTATGTCCGCCGCACCACAGTCCCCCTCCCCCCGGCTCTCCCTCACCGAGCGGCGCAAGGCCGAGACCGAGCGGGAGATCGCCCGCGCCGCCGCCGACCTCTTCTCCGCGCGCGGCGCCGCCGCCGTCACCGCCGAGGGCATCGCGCGCGAGGCGGGCATCTCGCTGCGCACCTTCTACCGCTACTTCCGCACCAAGGAGGAGGCCGTCGCGCCGCTCCTCACCGGCGGAGTGCGGCGCTGGCTGGACGTCCTCGCCGCCGCGCCCGGACAGCTGCCGCTCACCGAGGCGCTGGAGCGGGCGGTCCGGCAGGCGCTGACCCCACAGGACGAGGCGGCGGCCGAGGCGCTGCACCGCACCCGGGGCCTGCTGCGCGCCATCCCCGGCGACCCCGGGCTGCGCACGGTCTGGCACCGCGTCCACGCGACGACGGAGGAGGCGCTGGTCCCGGTGCTGACCGGGCTGGCGCGGCCGGACGCCGACCCGCTGGACATCCGGCTGCTGGCCGCCGCGGCGAACTCCGCGATGCGGATCGCCGTGGAGAGCTGGGCCGCGGACGACGCCGACCGGAACCCGGCGGAGCTCGCCGTCCAGTGCCTCCGGAAACTCACGGCGAACCTGGATGTTCCCCGCGCCCCTTCGGGGCGTACGACGGGCGCGGACGACGGCGCCCCGGCGGGGACGCTGTGACCGAATTGAGTTCCTCCCCACGGCTGAAGCCGGGGGATTCCAACCCGAGGGTTGGCGGTTCCTGCTTCACGGACCGGCCACTGCCGAGGTCTCCACAGGCTGCAACGGACTCCCCGCCCGCCGGTCGCTTGGCTGTCGCGACCGCTACAAGCTATCACGAGGATGGGCTAACCCCACGGCTGAAACCGGGGGTCTGCGCCCAAGAAATCGCGATCAAAGGATTGGCCACCGTGCTCCGCGCGAGGCAGGGTAAGGGCCACAGCACCAGTACCTCTCAGCAAGCGCAGCGTGAACGCACAGAAGGAGCCCCATGAAGATCGGGATCGTCGGAGCCACAGGCCAGGTCGGCGGCGTGATGCGCGAGATTCTCGCCGAGCGCAACGTCCCGGTCGACACCCTGCGGCTGTTCGCCTCGGCCCGTTCCGCCGGGCGGACCCTGCCGTGGCGGGACGGCGAGGTGACCGTGGAGGACGCGGCCACGGCCGACTACGCGGGGCTGGACATCGTCCTGTTCTCGGCCGGCGGCGCGACCTCGAAGGCCATCGCCGAGCAGGTGGCGTCCCAGGGCCCCGTCGTCATCGACAACTCCTCGGCCTGGCGGATGCACCCCCAGGTCCCGCTGGTCGTCTCCGAGGTGAACCCGGACGCGGCCCGGCGCCGCCCGAAGGGCATCATCGCCAACCCGAACTGCACCACCATGGCCGCCATGCCGGTGCTGCGCCCGCTGCACGCCGAGGCGGAGCTGACGGCGCTGGTCGTCGCCACGTACCAGGCGGTCTCGGGCAGCGGCCTGGCCGGTGTCGCGGAGCTGGACGGCCAGCTGCGCAAGGCCGTGGAGGGCGACGCGGCCCGGCTGGCCTTCGACGGCGGCGCGGTCGACTTCCCCGAGCCGGAGAAGTTCAAGCGGCCCATCGCCTTCAACGCGCTGCCGCTCGCGGGCTCGATCGTCGAGGACGGGCTGGCGGAGACGGACGAGGAGCAGAAGCTGCGCAACGAGAGCCGCAAGATCCTGGACATCCCGGATCTCAAGGTCTCCGGCACCTGTGTGCGCGTCCCCGTCTTCACCGGCCACTCCCTCCAGGTGAACGCCCGCTTCGCGCGCCCGCTCAGCCCCGAGCGCGCCCGCGAGCTGCTCGCCGGGGCGCCGGGCGTGGAGCTGTCGGACATCCCCACCCCGCTCCAGGCGGCCGGGAAGGACGCGAGCTATGTCGGCCGCATCCGCGGCGACGAAACGGCGGAGAACGGCCTCGCGCTCTTCCTCTCCAACGACAACCTCCGCAAGGGTGCGGCGCTCAACGCCGTGCAGATCGCGGAGCTGGTGGCGGCCGAGCGGTAGGGGGCGTCCGGCGGATCTTGCTGGGCCCCCCTCCTCTGACGTGCACAGAACCCCCGGACGGTGTCCGGGGGTTCTGTGGTGTGGGGGGTTGCCGCCCTGTGGTCCGTAGGGTCAGCCGCGGCTCAGGGGCGACGGTGCGTCAGCCGCACATCTGCCGGTCCATCACGGGATCGACGCGCCGTAGGCGTCGAGGGCCGGGCCGACCGGCTGGAAGAAGGTCGTGCCGCCGGACGAGCAGTTGCCGCTGCCGCCGGAGGTCAGACCCAGTGCCGTGCTGTCCGCGAAGAGCGCGCCGCCGCTGTCGCCGGGCTCCGCGCAGACGTTGGTCTGGATCGTGTTGCGGACGGTGCCCTCCTGGTAGTCGACGTCGACGCCCAGCGCCTGCACGGTGCCGCCGTGCACCTGGGTGGTGCTGCCGCTGCGCCGCACCTGCTGGCCGACCGACGCCTCGCCGGCGCCGGTGATCTCCTGGGAGCTGCCGTTGTACAGGTTGACCGCGCTCGGGTGGTCGACGTTCGAGGTGTACATCGCCAGGCCGTGGTCGCTGCCCGGGAAGGTGCCGCTCTGGGTCTGGGCGATGGCGGAGCCGCCCTGGGTCTGGGACCAGCTGGAGACGATGTTGGTGCAGTGGCCGGCGGTGAGGAAGCCGGGCTGGCCGTCCACGGTGACGTTGAATCCCAGGGAGCAGCGCGCCGAGGAGCCCCAGATGGCGTCGCCGCCTGCGATCTTGGTGGTGAACTCGCCCTTGACCTGCTTGAGCTCGGCCTTGTCGCCCTGGGCGGCGACCTGCTTCTTGAGCTTCGCCAGCTTCGCGCCCTTGACCGTCTCGTCGGCGGTGACCAGGACCTTGTTGCTCCGGGTGTCCACACCGCGCGCGGTGCCGACGGTCCGCTGCTCGCCCAGCTCCTTCTTGGCGGCCGTGAGCTGCGCCGTCGAGTGCTTGACGAGCCGGGCCGTGGCGCCCGCCGCCTCGACCTTCTCCTTGTCGGCGGCGTCGGTGACGTTCACGACGAGCTGCTTCGCCCCGGCGTCGTAGTACGCGCCGCCGTCGGCCTTGACCTCGCCGGTGACCTTGGCGGCCAGCTGGGAGGCGTCCGCGGCCGAGAGGGTCTTGTCGGAAGAGGTCTCCTGAGCGCTGGCGGCGGTCATGCCGAGCGTCCCCGCGGTGAGGGCGGCGACCGCCGTGCCGGCGATCAGGACGCTGCGCTTGGATATACGTGTACGGTCTCGCAACTCGATACCTCCGGTGGGGGGTTGGGACCGCCCTGCGACAGGCGGTCCCGGAGGAGTACGGACGCGGCTTCCCGGTCCGCGAGAGGTCGCGTCCATGTCAATGCATTCGCTGAGTATCGCGAGAACGACGGTTAACACACAAGGTCCAGATCACGTCAGCCGTGCGGAGGTGCGGATTCCCCTCCCGGACAGCGGACTTCCGCACATCCGTGCACGTCGGCCCGGTATGCGGACACGGGCTGCGACGTCGCAGCACACCCGGGGTGAAGGCGGCACCTGTCCGGTATTCGCCCCTCAGCCATCGGAATCCGGCCGGGAGCCCGGCTCCGGGTCCAGGTCCTCCGCGCCGGTGCGCAGCTCGCCCAGGATCTCCTCGGGAAGCTCCGCCGGCCCGCGGGGCCCGTCCGGCTCCCGCTCCGCGCCCCCGCGCGGCCCCGGAGCCGCGGTCTCGCCCTCGCGCTTGCCCTCCAGGAAGCGGAGCAGCTCGACGGGGAACGGCAGCACCAGCGTGGAGTTCTTCTCCGTGGCGACCGAGGCCACCGTCTGCAGCAGCCGGAGCTGCAGCGCCGAGGGCGTCGAGGACATCTGGTCGGCGGCCTGCGCCAGCTTCTTGGACGCCTCCAGCTCCGCGTCGGCGTTGATGACCCGGGCCCGCCGGTCCCGCTGGGCCTCCGCCTGCCGGGCCATCGAGCGCTTCATCGTCTCCGGCAGCGAGACGTCCTTGATCTCGACCCGGTCCACGGTGACGCCCCAGTCGACGGCCGGGCTGTCGATCATCAGCTCCAGGCCCTGGTTGAGCTTCTCGCGGTTGGAGAGCAGATCGTCCAGCTCGCTCTTGCCGATGATCGAGCGCAGCGAGGTCTGCGCCATCTGGGCCACCGCGAAGCGGTAGTCCTCCACCCGCACGATCGCCTCGGCGGGGTTGACGACGCGGAAGTAGACCACCGCGTCCACCCGCACCGTGACGTTGTCGCGGGTGATGCCCTCCTGGGCGGGCACCGGCAGCGTCACGATCTGCATATTGACCTTCTGCAGCCGCTCGACACCGGGGACGATCATGGTGAAGCCCGGCTGCTTCACGGCGGACCTGAGCCGTCCGAGCCGGAAGACCAGTCCGCGTTCGTACTGCCGGACCACCCGGGCCGCCGCTATCAGGTAGACGGCTCCCACGGACAGTCCCGCGACCACCAGCTCCACGACCATGACGGCCTCCCGCCGACCCACATCCGGCTCCCGGGGAATCCGGGATATTCAGGAGATACAGGTGAGTATTCTCACGGTAGCTCCGTGGGGAGACCCGGGTCGAGCCCTCCGCCCGCGGCGCACGGCGGGGCCGCGTACCGCGGGCGGAGGCGCCCCGTGAGGGACGGTGTGCGGTCAGTAGACGCTGACGTTGTACGCGTTCAGCGCCTCGGTGACCGGCTGGAAGAAGGTCGTGCCGCCGGACGAGCAGTTGCCGCTGCCGCCGGAGGTCAGACCCAGCGCCGTGCTGCCGGAGTAGAGCGGTCCGCCGCTGTCGCCCGGTTCGGCGCAGACGGTGGTGCGGATCATGCCGTAGACGATGTCGCCGCCGCCGTAGTTGACGGTGGCGTTGAGCGCTGTGACCTGGCCGCTGTGGGTGCCGGTGGTGCTGCCGCGCCGGGTGACGCTCTGGCCGACCGACGGGTCCGCGGCCCGGGTGATGTCCTGGTTCCCGACCGTGCCGGGGTGGGACACGGAGGAGTTGCTGTAGCGCACGATCCCGTAGTCGTTGACGGGGAAGCTCGACCCGGAGGTGGGGCCGATGAGGGTCGAGCGCGAGGAGTTGGTGTACCAGCTGCCCGCGCCGTCGGTGCAGTGCCCGGCGGTGAGCATGTAGTACGTGCTCCCGCTGCGCACGTTGAAGCCCGCCGAGCAGCGCCAGCTGGACGCGTAGATCGCGTCGCCGCCCGAGAGGTACTTCTGGAACGTGCCCTGGACCCGTTCGATGTCCAGCGCCGCGGCGTTGCTCCCCGCCGCGTGCTTGATCTTCGCCAGTTCGGCGTTCGAGACGGTGCTGTCGGCAGTGACGACGAGACGGTTGGACTTCTTGTCGACGTGCCAGGCCGTGCCCCCGACGTCGGCGTCGAGGACGGCGTCAGAGGTCGCGCTGAGCTCGTTGGCGGTGAACGTGTGGGGGGAAGGAGTCCCGGCCGAGGCCGTCGCGGGCACCAGCAGTGCCCCGGCCGCAGCCATTCCGGAGGCGACGGCGATCAGCCGTGCGCGTCTTCCGCGTGCCACGCTCCTGGAGGTAGTGCGCTTGATCATCACTTTTCCTCCCGATCAGGGAAATCAAAGCGTGCTCCTGACAAACGCTGCATGGAGTATTTGCAGGGTCCTTGCGGAAGTGCAAGGGCCGCTTTCGGTCAACGATTGGTCATGCCCAGGTCAATCGGACCGGGTCCGGCCGGAAACCGCCCGCCGGCCCCGCGGCGCGGGCGGGCCCGGCTCACCCGTCTGTCCGCCCCGGCCACCCGTACGGACGGAAGGGACAAAGCGGGAAAAACTGGCACACAGTCAGCACCCGTCTTCGGCAAGATCCCTGATCGAGCGCCATATGTTCTGCACCAGTACCGTCACGAATCGCGTGCCGACCGGGTATCCACTTGGCGCATCATCAGCATCATGGACGACGATAGGAGTTGCGGACGCTGACCAGACACAGTGAGACCCGCGCGAAGGAGAGGAGGCGTCCATGGGATCGGTGCGCAAGGCGAGTGCCTGGCTGGGCCTCGTCGACGACAGCGAGATGCGTTACTACGACGACTACGCAGACGGACCGACCGAGGGGCCTGAGCCCGGCGACGCCGCGCGTGAGCCGTGGACCACGGACCCGCGGGTGCAGGTGACGGCGGAGGCCGCGGAGGACCAGGGCACCAGGATCGCGACGGTCACCCCCGACGGCTTCCGGGACGCCCGGGGCATCGGCGAGCTCTTCCGGGACGGAGTGCCGGTGATCGTGAACCTCACGGCGATGGACCCCGCCGACGCCAAGCGCGTCGTCGACTTCGCGGCGGGCCTGACCTTCGGCCTCCGCGGCTCCATCGACCGGGTGGCGACGCGGGTCTTCCTCCTGACGCCGCCCGACTACAAGATCGTCAACGGCGAGGAGCGCCGCGCCGCCGAGGGCGGCTTCTTCAACCAGAGCTGAGCCGGCGGGGAAGGGGCTCCGGCGCCCCCTTCCCCACCGGCCCGGCGCGCGGGGCGGCCCGGACGGCTCAGCCCCGGAACGCGTCCAGCCCGGTCAGGGCCTTGCCCAGGATCAGCTGGTGCATCTCCACGGTGCCCTCGTAGGTGAGCACCGACTCCAGATTCGTCGCGTGCCGCATCACGGGGTACTCGAGCGAGATCCCGTTGGCGCCCAGCACCGTGCGGGCCGTGCGGCAGATCTCGATCGCCTCCCGAACGTTGTTCAGCTTGCCGAAGCTGACCTGCTCGGGCCGGAGCGTGCCCGCGTCCATCCGCACCCCCAGATGGTGCGCCAGCAGGATGCCCTTGTGCAGCTCCACCGCCATGTCCGCGAGCTTGGCCTGGGTGAGCTGGAAGCCGCCGATCGGCTTGCCGAACTGCTCGCGCGAGCCGGCGTAGTCCAGCGCCGTCTCGAAGCAGGTGCGCGCCGCGCCCATCGCGCCCCAGACGATGCCGTACCTGGCGTGGCTCAGACAGCTCAGCGGGCCGCGCAGCCCGGAGACCTCCGGCAGCACCGCGTCGGCGGGCAGCCGCACCTCGTCCAGCACCAGCTCGCTGGTCACCGAGGCGCGCAGCGACCACTTGTGCCGGACCTCGGGGGCCGAGAACCCCGGACGGTCCGCGGGGACGACGAAGCCCCGGATGCCCTCGTCCTCCGTACGGGCCCACACCACGGCGACCCCGGCGACCGAGCCGTTGGTGATCCACATCTTGCGGCCTGTCAGCACCCAGTCGGAGCCGTCGCGCTTGGCGTAGGTGCGCATGGCGGCCGGGTCGGAGCCGTGGTCCGGCTCGGTCAGCCCGAAGCAGCCGATGACCTCGCCGCTCGCCATCCGGGGCAGCCACTGCTGCTTCTGCTCCTCGCTGCCGAACCTGTGGATGGCGTACATCGCCAGCGAGCCCTGCACGGAGACCAGGGAGCGCACGCCCGAGTCGGCCGCCTCCAGCTCCAGGCAGGCCAGCCCGTACTGCACGGCGCCGGCGCCCGCGCAGCCGTAGCCCTTCAGGGACATGCCGAGGGCGCCGATCGAGCCGAGCTCGCGGGCGAGCTCGCGGATGCCGGGGAGCTCGCCGCGCTCGTACCACTCGGCGATGTGCGGGAGCACGCGGTCGGCGGCCCAGGAGCGCAGGGTGTCGCGGACGGCGCGGTCCTCGTCGCTGAGCAGGTCGTCGATCCCCAGGGGGTCGTGCGCGTCGAACGCGGGTCTGCCCCGGTTGGCCTCGCGGGCTCCTCCGGGGCGCCCCGTCCGGCCTGCTTGTCCGGCCGGGGGCACGGGGGCCGCCCCCCGGGAAAACTCAAGTGAGCTCATGGAGGGCGACGCTACGACTCGGTAACGCCCCGGGACAAGGCCCCCCGGCCGCAGCGCCGCCCCTCACTCCATCCGGCGGGGCAGCCGCAGCGCGGCCACCGCGCCCAACAGCAGCAGCACCGCGCTGACCAGCAACGTCATATGCAGCCCATGGACGAAGGCGGACCGCGCCGCCTCCCGCAGGGCCTCCCCCCTGGCGCCCCCGAGCTGCGCCGCGACCTCGTACGCCTCCCCCAGCGAGTGCCCCGCGTCGGCGCCGGCCGCGCCGGGTACGCCCTCGACGTCCCGCACCCCGGGCCCGTACGCGGCGTTCATCACGCTGCCGAGCAGCGCGATCCCGATGCCCGCGCCCAGCTGGTAGGCGGTCTCCCCGACCGCCGCCGCGCCGCCGGCCTGCCCCGGCGGCGCCTCGCTCAGCATCGACTCGTAGCACCCGAAGAGCGTGGTCTCCAGGCCGAAGCCGAGCAGGACGAAGCCGCCGGCGAGCAGCCCCGGGCGGTCCTGCTCGCCCAGTCCGGTCAGACAGAGCACGGCCAGCGCGGTGACCGTGAAGCCGAGCGCGACCATCGTGCGCGGCCCGAGCAGCCGCAGCAGCCGGGAGCCGACGAGCCCCGCCGCGACGGCCGCCAGCGAGAGCGGCAGCAGCCGCAGCCCCGTCTCCAGCGGTGAGAGCCCCAGGACGAGCTGCAGATACTGCGCCGCGATCAGCGCGAGGCCGACCAGCGCGAGCACCGTCAGCACGATGCAGCCGACCGAGGTGCCGAACGCGGCACGGGTGAGGGTGCCGACGTCGATCAGCGGATGCTCGCGCCCGCGCTGCCGCCGTACGAACAGCGTCAGCAGCGCGGCGCCCGCGCCCAGCGGCAGCCAGACGGCGGGCGAGAGCAGCGCGCCGCTGCCCGCGCTCTTGACCCCGAGGATGACGCCGAACAGCCCGGACGCGGCCAGCAGCGCCCCCAGCACATCCCACGGCCCGCGCCCGTCGCTGACGGACTCGGGAAGCAGCCAGCGGCCCACCGGCAGGCTGACGGCCATCAGCGGAAGGTTGACCAGGAAGACCGAGCCCCACCAGAAGTGCTCCAGCAGCAGCCCGCCCACCAGCGGTCCCACCGCGGCGCCGACGGCGGCGACAGCGCTCCAGATGCCGATGGCCAGCGCCCGCTCGCGCCGGTCGGGGAAGACCTGGCGGAGGATGGAGAGCGTCGCGGGCATGATCATCGCGCCGCCGACGCCGAGCAGCGCGCGGGCCGCGATCAGAACGGCCGCGGAGTCCGCGTAGGCGGCCAGCGCGGAGGCGACGGCGAACAGCGCATAGCCGAACAGCAGCACCCGGCGGCGGCCGATCCGGTCGCCGAGCGTGCCGAAGAGGATCAGCAGGGAGGCGCACACCAGTGGGTAGGCGTCGACGATCCAGAGGAGCTGGACGGAGCCGGGCCGCAGGTCCTCGGAGACCGCGGGGACCGCGACGTGCAGCACGGTCGCGTCGACGGCCACCAGCAGCAGGCTGGCGCAGAGCACGACGAGTACGGTCCAGCGGCCGGCGCCGCCCGCGGGGTCCGGGCCCGCGCCGGGAGAGGGGACGGGGGCCGCCTCGCGCTGCCGGGCGGCCGTGGTCGTCCCTGACATCTGTGCACCTCCTTGCTCTCGCCCGCGGGCCGTGGGGAGAAGCCGCCGTGGGGACGGTGCGGCGGCATACGGCCGGTACTGCGGCGGTGCGAGTGGGCGTCAGCGTACGCGAGTGGGCCGGGTGCGCGTGGTGCCCCTGCCCCGGGAGGCTGACGCCAGGGCAGGTGAGGGCCGCCGATAGCCTCTGAACGTGACCGATCTCGCCGACTCCCCCGCCCTCCCCGCAGCCGACAGGCCCGGGTCCGGACCGCTGCGGCGGCTGCGGTGGCTGCGGCGGCTCCGGCGGCTGCGGGCTGCGCTGGGCGCCGCGGCCCCGGCGCTGCTCGCGTACGCGGGGGTGCGGCTGCTGGGGCTGCTGGTGCTGGCGCTGTGGGCCGGGGCGGCGGGGAGGAGCGCCCACCAGCTGCTCTCGGCGCGCTGGGACTCGCTCTGGTACACCCGCGTCGCGGAGGGCTGGTACGGCTACTCCGTCCGGCTCCCGGACGGCGGCGTCCACTCCGATCTGGCGTTCTTCCCGCTGCTCCCGGCGCTGGAGCGGGGGCTCGCCGAGGTGTCCCCGCTCGCCCCGCGCGATGCGGGGCTGCTGGTGAGCGCGCTGTCCTCGCTCGCCGCCGCCTGGGCGCTGTTCCTGATCGGCCGGGCGCTGTACGGGCGCCGGGCCGGGGTGCTGCTCGCGGTGCTGTGGGCGGCGCTGCCGGTCGGCGTCGTGCAGTCGATGGCGTACAGCGAGTCGCTGTTCACCGCGCTGGCCGCCTGGTCCCTGTGGGCGGCGCTGACGCGGCGCTGGGTGTGGGCGGGGGCGCTGGCGGCGTGCGCCGGGCTGACCCGCCCGGTGGGCGCGGCGGTGGTGGCCGCGGTGTGGTGTGCGGCACTGCTGCCGCTGTGGCGGGAGTGGCGGCAGCGCGCGCGGGAGCCCGCGCGGGAGCGCCCCGTACGGCCGGGGGGCCGGATGGCGCTCGGACTGCTGCTCGCTCCGCTGGGCTGGCTCGGCTACGTCGCGTGGGTCGGCGCCCGGCGGGGCAGCGTCACCGGCTATCTGGACGTGCAGGGCGAGTGGGGCAACGGGTTCGACGGCGGCTGGGCCTTCCTCCGCTTCATCGGACGGAACCTCACCGGCTCGGTCGCGGGCGGCCTCGGCCTGATCGCCGGGGTGGCGCTGGTGCTCTGGCTGTACGCGCTGTGCGTACGGCAGCGGCAGCCCCCGGCGCTGCTGGTGTACGCCGGTGCGGTGGTGGTACTCGCGCTGTGTGCCAAGGGCTACTTCGGTTCGAAGCCGCGGCTGCTGCTGCCCGCCTTCCCGCTGCTGCTGCCGGCCGCCGCCGCGCTGGCGCGGGCGCGCACCGCGCGGGCGTGGTGGCTGCTGGGGCTGCTCGCCGCGGCCTCTGCGGTGTACGGCGCGTGGTGGCTGCACGGCTCGGGCCCGCCATAAGGGAAAAGCAGAAAAGAACGCCGGCTGGACAGTGAGTGAAGTTCCCCTCATACAGTTCACTCCAGTACGGCAATACCTGCGGGTGCCGGGAATCGTCCCGTATAAATGTTGGCTAAGTCCGGTCCGGCGGCTAATGGACATCACATCGGCATCACGAAGACGCCGCCATCGTCAGTTGTGCTCTTCACTGCCGGTAATCTGGATTGAGTGCGTACCGACCGAATCTTCTCCAGGCTGGAGCAGGAGCCGCACCGGCCCTCTGCTCCGCCGCCGCGGATGAGCGGCGTCCGGCTCGGTCTGTTGGGCATCACCCTCGTCCTCTACGTCGCGGTCGTGGTGGCGGTGCTGGGCAAGACCTGGCTCGTCCAGCTCGACTGGCAGGTGATGCTCTTCCGCCCCTACAAGCAGTGGCCGGAATTCCACGGCGCGCTGGACGCGTTCGTCGTCATGGGGCAGCGGGCCCCGACGGCGGTGCTGGTCGCCTCCTGGCTGGGCTGGCGCTCCTGGCGGCAGCGGACCCTGCGCCCGCTGCTGGTGCTGGCCGTCGCCCTGCTGCTGCTGAACGTCACGGTCGGCGCCGTCAAGATCGGGCTGGGCCGCCTCGGCCCGCACTACGCCACGTCCGTCGGCTCGGCCGAGCTGTATGCCGGCGGCGATATATTCCCTTCGGGCCACACCGCCAACGCCGTGGTCACCTGGGGCATCCTGGCCTACCTGGCGACGACGCCGCGGGCCCGCCGGGTGCTGTCGGTGGTCGCCGGGGTGCTCACCCTCGGCGTCGGCGCCACCACCGTCTACCTCGGTACGCACTGGGTGAGCGACGTGCTGCTCGGCTGGGCCGCCGGGCTGCTGATCCTGCTGGCCCTGCCGTGGTGCGAGCCCGCCATCGCATGGGCCGAGGCCCTGGCGTTCGCGCTGCGGGGCCGGTTCCGGGCGGCGCTCTCGCCGACGACGGCCTCCCCCGTCCCCCCGTCGGCGCGGCCGGTCGCGGCGCGGCAGCCGCTGGTGCAGCCGTCCGCGACCCGCACCGTGCCCGCGCGGGAGACCTCCGGTTCCGGGGTGCGGAGCACCCTGGGGCCCCGGCGCTGAAGAGGGGCGCTGAAGAGGGGCGGCTCCTGGGCCGCCGGTGGTTCGCGGGGGTCGCCGGGTCGCGGTCAGCCCGGCCAGCAGCGCACGACCTGCCCGTCGGCGACCGCCAGGTTCAGCCGCCCGACGAGGAACTCCATCGTGATGACCGCGTCCGGCTCCAGCCGCCGCACCGTGGTCCAGCCCCGCGCGTACGCCCGCCGCTCGGCCTCCTCGGCGGGGAGCCCGACATAGCGCTCGGGGTCGTCGTCGCGGTCCTGCTCTGATACGGATTCCGGTGCCATGGCAGCAACCGTAGACGCCGGGCCATGCAGCCGGAAGTCCCGTCCGGACGGCTGCCAAGTCACGCTTCTGTCACAACGCGTCACTCGTACGTGCCTTCTCCGTTGCCGTATCCACAGGTCGCCCATATTCCGGATTCCCGGCCCCGGGAAATCGGCGGGCCCGGGAGGCTGGCGAATTAATGGTCCGCGAATTCCGGGCCAAGAATTCCTTAACCGCCGGGCGTCCTCCGGGCGGCTGTGCGGCGCGCGGAGCGGGCACGCGCCCTCTGCCGCGCGTGCGCGACGCCCGCTCCGTACGCCCGCGGCGCACCGCGTCCCCCGGTCCGCTCCCACGGGCCGAAAGCAGTCGCCCGTCCTCCGGCACGCCCCCTCGCATCCGCCCGCGGATGCCCGCATCATGGCGTGAGCCCGAACGCACGCGACGCGAGGGGGCACGATGGCGACGCACACCGCCGAGGTCGCGACCGACGAGGGGGGTGCCGCACCCCGCCCGCACCGTGGCGGCCGGCTGGTCGTGGACTGGCTGACGACCACGGACCACAAGAAGATCGGTCACCTCTACCTCATCACCTCGTTCGTCTTCTTCCTGATCGGCGGCGCGCTGGCGCTGCTGATGCGCGCCGAGCTGGCCCGCCCCGGGCTGCAGCTGATGTCGAACGAGGAGTTCAACCAGGCGTTCACGCTGCACGGCACGATCATGCTGCTGCTCTTCGCGACACCGACGTTCGCGGGCTTCGCCAACGAGATCATGCCGCTGCAGATCGGCTCGCCCGATGTGGCCTTCCCCCGGCTGAACATGCTGTCGTACTGGCTGTTCCTGTTCGGCGGGGTGATCGTGCTGTGCAGCCTGCTGGTGCCGACGGGCCCGGCGTCGTTCGGCTGGTTCGCCTACGCGCCGCTCAACTCGATGGTGCGTTCGCCCGGGGTGGGCGCGGACCTGTGGATCATGGGACTGGCGCTGTCCGGCTTCGGCACCATCCTGGGCGCCGTCAACTTCCTCACCACCATCATCACGATGCGCGCGCCCGGTATGACGATGTTCCGGCTGCCGGTCTTCACCTGGAACACCCTCTTCACCTCGATCCTGGTGCTGATCGCGTTCCCGGTGCTGGCGGCCGCGCTGCTGTGCCTGGAGTCGGACCGGCGGTTCGGGTCCATGATCTTCGCGTCGGAGAACGGGGGCGCGCTGCTGTGGCAGCACCTCTTCTGGTTCTTCGGGCATCCGGAGGTCTACATCATCGCCCTGCCGTTCTTCGGCGTCATCACCGAGATCATCCCGGTGTTCTCCCGGAAGCCGATCTTCGGCTATGTGATGCTGGTCGGCGCCACGATGGCGATCACCGGCCTGTCGGTCGTGGTGTGGGCGCACCATATGTTCGCCACGGGGGCCGTGCTACTGCCGTTCTTCTCGTTCATGTCGTTCCTGATCGCGGTGCCCACCGGGGTGAAGTTCTTCAACTGGATCGGCACGATGTGGCACGGCTCGGTGTCGTTCGAGACGCCGATGCTGTGGTCGCTCGGCTTCCTGGTGAGCTTCCTGTTCGGCGGGCTGACCGGGGTGATCCTGGCCTCGCCGCCGCTGGACTTCCACGTCACGGACACCTACTTCGTGGTGGGCCACTTCCACTACGTCGTCTTCGGCACCGTCGTCTTCGCGACCTTCGCCGGCTTCTACTTCTGGTGGCCGAAGTTCACCGGGAAACTGCTCGACGAGCGGCTGGGGAAGATCCACTTCTGGACGCTGTTCGCGGGCTTCCACCTCACCTTCCTGGTGCACCACTGGCTGGGCGCCGAGGGGATGCCCCGCCGGTACGCGGACTACCTGGCCGCGGACGGGTTCACGGCGCTCAACACCCTCTCCACGATCGGCTCCTTCCTGCTGGGCCTGTCCACGCTGCCGTTCCTCTACAACCTCTGGAAGACCGCGAAGTACGGCGAGAAGACCGGCCTGGACGACCCCTGGGGCTACGGCCGCTCGCTGGAGTGGGCGACCTCCAGCCCGCCGCCGCGGCACAACTTCACCTCCATCCCGCGCATCCGCTCCGAGTCCCCGGCCTTCGACCTGCACCACCCGGAGGTCGCCAGGGCGGAGGAGCAGCGGCGGCGGGAGGTCACGGAGCGCTGAGCGTGCGGGCCAGCCGGTCGCGCAGCGCGGCGGCGGCCGCCCGCAGGTCCTCCGGCTCGCGCACCTCGAAGTCGAACCCGAGCATCAGCACGTAAGCCACCAGCTGCTCCTTCGAGTGGCCGCCGAGGCGCAGCAGGCAGCGCTCCCCGTCCGCGGGCTCCAGGGTGCCGGTGGACAGCGAGATCCGCTCGGCGGCCCGCTCCATCGGCGCGTGCAGCAGCACCGTGGCCCGCGCGGGGTAGGCGCGGGTGGAGACGCCCTCGGACACCCAGGCGGCCAGGTCCTCGGCGGGCGGGGTGCGCGGGGTGAAGCGCGGGCCGTGCGGCGGGGTGAGCGCGATCCGGTCGGCGCGGTACGTACGCCAGTCGGCGCGCTCCAGGTCCCAGCCGACCAGGTACCAGCGGTGGTGGGTGGTCACCAGCCGGTGCGGCTCGACCCGGCGCCGGGTGGAGGTGCCGTCGTGTGTGCGGTAGGCGAAGCGGAGCTGCTCGTGGTCGCGGCAGGCGTGCGCGAGCTCGGCGAGCAGCCCGCCCTCGACGGCGGGCCCGGTGTGCTCGCGCAGCATGGGCACGGTGTACTCGGTCAGAGCGCTGACCCGGCGCCGCAGCCGGTTCGGAAGGACCTGCTCCAGTTTGGCCAGTGCGTGTGCCGAGGACTCCTGGATGCCCTCGATGCCGCCGTGCGCCGAGGCGCGCAGCCCCACGGCGACGGCGACCGCCTCCTCGTCGTCCAGCAGCAGCGGCGGCAGCTCGGCCCCCGCGCCGAGCTGGTAGCCGCCCGCCGTCCCGCTGCTGGAGTGCACGGGGTAGCCCAGCTCGCGCAGCCGGTCGACGTCCCTGCGCACGGTGCGCGGGCTGACGCCGAGCCGTTCGGCCAGATCGCCGCCCGACCACTCGCGGTGGGCCTGCAGCAGGGAGAGCAGGCGGAGCAGTCGTGCCGAGGTCTCCAACATGCGCCCGAGTCTTCCACCCCTCGCGGACAGCTCATGTCCGCGAGGGCCGTCAGTCCTGGGCGTCCACCCGGACGGCGAGGTCGTTGCTGAGGGTGTAGTACGGCGTCACCGTCACATCCGGGCCGTCCCCGGAGGCGGGCCGGACCCGCTCCGCCGGATAGGTGAAGATCCGCTTCTTGTCCGCGATGTCGTCGAGAATCCGGGCGACCCGCACCGGCTCGGCGCTCCCGCCCGGCCGCAGCCACAGGTCCCACACCGGGTGCGCGGCCAGCGGCGGATAGGGCAGCTCCGCGGTGAACCCGGTGCCCTCGGCCACCGCCTCGACCACCACGGGCGGGCCGTCCGGGTGCCGCCGGGCCCACGCCTCCAGCCGGGCCCCCGGCGCCACCCCGGCACCGTACAGCCGTCCGCGCAGCACCAGTCCGCCGTCCACCACGCGCAGCTCCCCGGCCTCGGCGTGCGGCCAGCGCTGCCAGGAGCGGACGCTGAGGTTCCCGTTCTTGGTGGCGTACGGGATGTACACGCCCAGCCAGGTGCGGTCGGCGTGCGGCACGCGGTCCATCAGCGAGCGCAGGTCGTTGACGCCGGGCAGCAGCCGGCGCGGCGGGGCGCCGTCGAGGGCGAGGAAGACGTTCCAGCGGCCCTCCGCGAGCCGCACCGTGCTGGGCAGCGCGGCGCGCAGCGTGCCGGGATCCCCGGCGACGGGCGCGAGCGGCAGCCGCACGGTCTCGGGGCCGTCGGGGTCCCCGGAGCGGCTGCGCAGCAGCAGCCCGGCGCCGTGGTCCGGCGAGGCGGCCGCCGACGGCAGGGGCGCGGGCAGGCGTACGTCGAAGGTGATGCCGCCCGCGCTGTCGGCCGCGCAGTCGGCGCGCGGGCCGCGCTCCGGCTGCGGGCCGCGCCGGGCCGCGGGGGCCTGCGGAGGGGTCGCGGTGTCCGTGCCGGTGCTCATGCGCGCCCCTCCTGTGCCCTGAGGCCGTTGCCCCACAGGGCGTCCTTGACCGTGTACGCGCTTCCGAGGAACGAGCCACGGGTCCGGTGCAGCCCGCGGCTGCCCCTGGCCAGCAGGTCGCGCATCAGCGACTCGTAGCGCGACCCCACCCGGGCGGGGTCGAAGCGCTCGGAGTCCTCCAGCGCGGCCCGGCCCATCCGCCGGCGCAGCCCGTCGTCGTTGATGAGCCCGAGCAGCGCGCCGGCGACGGCGTCCTCGTCCCCCATCGGCACCAGGGCGCCGTCGACGCCGGGCCGGATGATCTCGCCGGGGCCGTGCGGGCAGTCGGTGGCCACCACGGGCAGCCCGCAGCGCATGGCTTCCACGATGGTCATGCCGAACGACTCCAGGCTGGAGGTCACCGCGCCGATGGAGCCCTTGGCCCACTCGGGCTCCAGGGGGTGCGCGGGGCCCATGAGGAAGACGTGGTTGTACATGCCGAGCTCGTCGATGAGGGCGCGCAGCCGGTCGTGCTCCCGGCCGCCGCCGTAGATCCGCAGCTTCCAGTCCGGGCGCTGCTCGGTGACCTTGGCGAATGCCCGTATCAGCAGGTCGTACCGCTTGGCGGGGGCCAGCCTGCCGGCCGCGACGACCCATTTGCTGGTGCCGTCCGCCGGGGTGACCTCGGGGCGCGGGACGCTGTTGGGCAGGGACTCGACACGGACGCCGGGCAGCCGCAGCTTGCGGCGGTAGTCGGCGGCGTCGGCCTCGGTGACGGTCGTGAGCGCGTCGAGCCGCGGGTAGGCCGAGCGCAGCACCAGCTTGAGCCGGCGCGAGTGGGTCTTGAGCGTGAGGTGCTCCTGGCCGAGGCGCACCGGGCCGCGCCGGGTCTGCCGGGCGACATGGACGTTGAGCCCGGGGCGGGTGCCGACGACCACGTCGGCGCCGGTGGTCGCCAGGTGCTCGCCGATCAGCCGGTCGGTGAGCGCGCTGTACATGGGGTACTTGCCGTCCTCGGGCGGGAAGACCTCCGCGGCCCTGGAGTGCTCCGGGCCGAGCGCGGGCCCGGAGCCCTCCCGGGTGTCCACGAGGGAGCGCAGCCGCACGTCCGGCCCGGGGTCGAAGACGGGCCGCTCGCGGGTGCGGAACACCGAGACGACCTCGACGTCGTGCTGTTCGGCGAGGCTGCGCGCCAGGTTGTACGTGGTGCGCACCGTTCCCCCGATGGCGTACCCGTTGTGGATCAAGAACGAGATATGCATATTTCCCGAATCCCACGAACTCCTCGCGGA
Source organism: Streptomyces boncukensis (assembly GCF_011045075.1). Classification (GTDB taxonomy): domain Bacteria; phylum Actinomycetota; class Actinomycetes; order Streptomycetales; family Streptomycetaceae; genus Streptomyces; species Streptomyces boncukensis. The sequence continues at coordinate 3,607 of NZ_JAAKZZ010000047.1, read as the reverse complement.
CATCCCCCTCTGTCCGCCTGTCACATGAGTAGACCGGCCGAACCCGGACAGGGTTGGACTCCGCGTCCACCTTGTTTCACAGGTGTTTCGAAGCGTTGGCGTTTTGTGATCTCAGATGGGGAACTCTGCTGCGCATACGATCGTTCGGGTTCACTTCTGCCCGTCTCAGGGACGGTAGCCGAGCTGCGGGACCGTGAAGCAGTTCTTGTCCATGTCCCCGCCCTGGTTCACCCAGCCCTTCCCGTCCCGCCACCGGGCCACGGACAGACAGGTCCTCCGCTCTTTCGGCGGTTTCGCCCGCTTTTCAAAGGATACGGGCAGCAGCAGCCCGCGCGCACGGTAGGGCTCCTCCCGGCGCAGGAAGCGCTCCACACAGCCGCGCGTCAGCTTCGCGCCGCAGGACTTCGCCGCGTCGCCGAACCACATCGCGGCGGCCCAGCCCTCCAGCTGCCACTGCGACAGCCGCTCGCGGCCGGCCTCGGTGCGCTTCATCGCCGTGCGGAAGGCGCGCACCTGCGGGTGGCCGGTGTCCTGGTAGTTGCGGCTGCTCCCGGTGGCCCACAGCGCGTTGCGGCAGCGCGGTGACTTCCGGTACTCGCCGGGGACGTCGGAGGACCAGTTCTGCACATTGGTGACCTTGGCCGTCAGCTCCACCCCGGCGTCGTCGATCGCCTCGCACAGCTGGGCGTTGCCGTGCGTGTCCATCGAGTCAAACACCAGGTCGACGTCCTGGGCGCGCAGGTCGGCTGCGACGGCGCGGAAGTTGGGCAGCGCGAAGTCGACCTGCTCGCTGACGACGTCGTAGCCCTCGCGCTTCAGGCCGCGCGTCACCAGGCGCGCATACGCCGCCGACGCCGACTGGTTGTAGGAGACGACGGCCGCCTTGCGGGCGCCGTGCTCGCGCTTGAAGTAGCGGTAGACCTCGGTGCCGCCGTAGAGCTTGCCGTCCCAGCCGGGCTTGTCCCCGTTACGGGGCGCGAGGCTCCCGTAGATCCCGTACAGATGCGGATAGGTGTCGTAGGCGGGCCCGATCGGCTGCCCGCCGATGTCCGGGAGCCCGGCCCTGGCGACCTGCGGCGCGCCCGCGTAGTCCAGCGAGGCCCCGGCGACCAGTGCGAACACCTTCTCCTTGCGGAGCATGCGCTGTACGCACTCGTTGTTGCCGACGCCGCTGCCGCCGTCGTCGCAGGTCACGACCTCCACCTTGCGGCCGTTCAGCCCGCCGTGGGCGTTCAGCCGGTCGAAGTAGGCGCGGGCCCCGTCCCGCGGACCGGTGAAGGCGGAGCCGCCCACCGGGCTGGTCGCGCTGGAGATGATGCCGACCTTCACCGGCTCGGCCGGGGCCCCGGTGCGCCCGGCGCCCCCGCCCCGCCGCTCGAAGTCGCGCTCCGGCAGCCGGCTGCCGCACCCGGCGGCCGACAGCGCCGCCAGGACGAGCGCCAGGCACAGCGCGCGGCGTACGCCCCTGGGCACGGACACGGCCTAGCAGCCCGGCGCCTTGGGGACCTCGGTACCGCTCATCTTGACCAGGGCGCACAGCGTCCTGACCGACACCTTCCAGGTGTCGCCCTGCTCGACCGCCGCGCCCTTGGCGTTGGGCAGCGCGGTGGCCGACTTCAGCAGCAGGGCGTAGTCGACGTCGGCGGCGGTGTCGGAGGTGAAGGTCACCTTCGTGACCTCGGCCTGGACCTGGCGGCCGCGCTCGTCCTCGTTGAACGCCTCCAGCAGCAGTTTGAGCTGCTCGCCGTTCTCCAGGTACTTGGCCTTGTCGTCGTTGGGGACCTTGGGGTCGAAGAACCGCTCCCAGTTCCTTCTGACCTCCTTCTCCGCCCGGGCCCGGTCCTGGGGCGCCGCGTCGCCGCCGTCGCCGCCGTCGCCACTGCCGTCATCGCCGCCGTCTCCGGGGGACTCGTCGCTGGTGGCCGGCGGCGGCTTCGGCTCCGTTGCCCGGTCCTCGCTGTCGTCTCCGCACCCCGCAGCGCCGGCCCCCAGGACCAGCAGCGCCGCGAGTGCGGCGGCGCTTCCCCCTCGACCCATCGTCCTCACCACCACTGTGAGTTGGTCTTCCAGAAGATGCTCTTCTGCCGTTGGCTTCCTCACGGCATAGTGCCTCTCATCGCGTAGCGGCGACAGGGCCTGCCAGCGACCTACCAGCTCTGGGGGAGGAATGCTGCGATCTTCCGGCCAGCGGCCCAGCGCGGACGCGCTGCTCGCGCGCTGGGGCGGCTGGGGCGCGGTGGCGGCGGGGGCCGTGCTCTGCGCGATCGGCTGGTACGGCGTCTCGGGCGAGCGGTACGCCGAGCGCCAGATCCCGTACCTGGCCTCGTGCACCGTTCCCGGCGCCGCGCTGATCGTCGCCGGTGCGGTGCTGCTGAGCGCTCTCGGCGCGGCCCGGCGCGGCGGAGCGGAGAACTCGGCTGAGGGAGCGCACGCGGGGCGCCCGGCGGCGGACACGGACGCGGACGCGCGGGACCGCCGTACGGGCAGCACGGACAGCAGAGACAGCATGGGCAGCACGGACAGCACGCTGGTGGCCGTCCCCGAGGGCACCCTGGCGCATCGCGCCGACTGCCCGCTCGTCGACGGCAAGCCCCAGGCGGCGCCGGTGGACGGGCCGGTGCTGCGCGAGCGGGGCCTGCGCCCCTGCCCGATCTGCGAGCCGGAGCTCCCGGACGTCCCGGAGGTTCCGGAGCACCCCGGGTGAGCTCGCTCACCTACGACCTCACGCTGGCCGGGCTCGCCGTCGGCAGCGCGGCGGCGCTCACCGGCATCGGCCTGATCGTGACATACCGCGCGACCGGCGTCCTCAACCTCGCACACGGCGCCCTCGCCATGATCTGCGCCTATCTGCTGCGCCAGCTGGTCACCGAGTGGGGCTGGCCGCTTCCGCTGGCAGCGCTGTGCGTCCTGCTCGGCTTCGCGCCCGCGCTCGGACTGCTGCTGGACCGGGCCGTGTTCCGGCCGCTGGAGGGCGCTGCGGTGCCCGCGCTGGTGGCGTCGCTGGGCATCTTCGTGCTGCTCGTCGGCGCCGCTCAGCTGCTGTGGGGTCCGGGCGCCCGCGCCGATGTGCCCGAACTGCTGCCCGAGGACCCCTGGATCCAGCTCGGCACCGCCGTGGCCCTCGCGCTCGCCGTCGCCGCGCTCACCCGCTGGACCCGCTTCGGCCGCGAGCTGCGCGCCGTCGTCGACAACCGGCGCCTCGCCGGGCTGTCGGGCATCAATGCCGGGCGGGTCTCCGCCGCCGGATGGGCGTTCGGCACCGTGACGGCCGGGCTGACGGGCGTCCTGCTGGCGCCGCACCTGCGGCTGGACCCGTACGGGCTGCCGCTGCTGGTGATGGAGGTGATGGCGGTCGCCGTCGCGGCCCGGATGCGCAGCCTGCCGCTGGCGGTGGGCGCGGCGCTGGCCATCGCCGTCACCCAGGCGCAGCTGGCGCGGTTCCATCCGGAGGGCTGGGCGCAGCCCATGCTGCAGGCCGTCGGCTCCAATCTGTTCGCGGTGGCGCTGCTGATCGCCGCGCTGGCGCTGCCCGCCGTGCACGCGTCCGCTGACGGCCCGGCGAACGGGTGGGAGCCGCCGGCCCCGCCCCCGCGGCACGCCCGCGCGC
>NZ_JAAKZZ010000479.1 GCF_011045075.1 Streptomyces boncukensis | reverse complement strand
GGACGGGGCGACCGCGGTCGACCTCGGGAGCGGCCCCGGCCCGCAGTCCCTCGCCCTGGCCCGGCTCGGCTTCACGACGGTGCACGCGGTCGACACCAGCGCCGCGCTGCTGGCCGAACTCACGGAACATGCCCGGCGCTCGGGCGCCGCGCGGGCGATCCGCACGCACCAGGCGGATATCCGCGGCGCCCTGCCGCACCTCGCCGCCCCCGGCTCGGTCGCGGCCGTCGTCTGCATGGGCGACACTCTGCCGCACCTGCCCCACCGCGCCGACGTACGGGAACTGATCGCTCAGGCGGCCGAAGCGCTGCGCCCGGGAGGGAGCTTCGTCGCCACCTTCCGCGACCTGACGACCGCACTCCACGGCCCGGACCGCTTCCTTCCCGTCCGCAGCACTGCCGACCGGATCCTCACCTGCTTCCTCGACTACGCCGACGGGGACACCGTCCAGGTCCACGACCTGCTCTACACCCGCCGGAACGGCGCCTGGCACTTCGCGAGCAGCAGCTACCCCAAACTCCGGCTGGCCCCGCAGTGGGTGGCCGAGCAGTGCGCTGCCGCCGGCCTGGCCGTCCGGCACGACACGGCGGGCCCTCGCGGCCTCCGGACCCTGCACGCGGTCAGGTCAGCCGGATGACGTTCCAGGACAGCGGCTCCAGCACGGTGCGCACCCTCCCGGAGGCGTCCAGGGTGGCGCGGGTCGCCCGGTGCGGGGTGACGCGGTCGGGGTCGGACAGGGTGTTGCGGGCCTCCGGGTCGGGGTCGGAGACGACGGAGTGCTCCGTGAGCTCGGTCAGCGCCATGCCGTGCAGGGCGATCTCCAGGGGGAGCTCGTCGTGCTGGGAGCGGTTGACGGCGAAGACCGTCACCGCGCTCGTCGCCTCGTCCAGGACCGCCGTGGCATGGAGGAGCGGGACCTCGCCGTAGCGCTCCGTGCCGTGCGCCGGGGACTGCGGGCGCACGTCCAGGACCGTGCCCCTGCCGTACGCCGACGCCTGCGCGAACGGGTGGAAGGTCGTCTGCCGCCACGCCGGGCCGCCCGGCTCCGTCATGATCGGGGCGATGGCGTTGACCAGTTGGGCCTGGCAGGCCATCGCGACCCGGTCGGCGTTCCGGAGCAGGGTGATGAGGAGGGAGCCCACGACCACCGCGTCGGTGACCGTGTAGCTGTCCTCCAGGAGGCGGGGCGCCTGGGACCAGTTGGGCGGGTTCCGGGCGAAGTCCTGGTGGAAGCGGCGCTGGTACCAGACGTTCCACTTGTCGAAGGAGAGCGTGAGCTTCTTCTTCGACTTCCGGTGCGCCGCCACGTGGTCGCAGGTCGCCGCAACGTTGCGGATGAATGCGTCCATGTCAGCCGCCGAGGCCAGGAAGGAGTCCCGGTCGCCGTCCACCTCCTCGTAGTACGCGTGCAGGGAGATGTGGTCGACCAGGTCGTAGCACTCCCCCAGCACCGTCGCCTCCCACGCGGCGAAGGTGTCCATGCCCTGGTTCGAGCTGCCGCAGGCAACCAGTTCCAGGCCCGGGTCCGGGTCGAGCTGGCGCATGGCGCGGGCCGTCTCCGCCGCCAGGCGGCCGTACTCCGCCGCCGTCTTGTGGCCGGTCTGCCAGGGGCCGTCCATCTCGTTGCCGAGGCACCACAGCCGGACGCCGTACGGGTCCTTCGCGCCGTGCGCCGCGCGGCGCTCCGACAGGGCGGTTCCGCCGGGGTGGTTGGCGTACTCCAGCAGCTCCATGGCCTCGGCGACACCCCGCGTGCCGAGGTTGAGGGCGAGCATGGGTTCGGCGCCCACCTTGCGGACGAAGTCCGCGTACTCGGCCAGACCGAACCGGTTGCTCTCCGTGGACTGCCAGGCCGGGTCGAGGCGCCGGGGGCGGTCATCGCGCGGGCCCGTGCCGTCCTCCCAGCGGTATCCGGAGACGAAGTTGCCGCCCGGGTAGCGGACGGTGGTCACGCCCAGCTCGCGGACCAGGTCGAGCACGTCGGTGCGCAGGCCCTCCGCGTCGGCGGCGGGGTGGTCCGGCTCGTAGACGCCGGTGTAGACGCAGCGGCCGAGGTGTTCGACGAACGAGCCGTACAGGCGCGGGTTCGCCCGGCCTACGGTGAAGGCGGGGCTGAGGGCGATACGGGCGGTCATGGGTTCCCTTCCCGAGGGCCGTGATCGGCCTGCTAGTACGCGACGGGCCAGCCGCTGGACCAGTCCAGCAGGTTGACGCCGAGGGTCGGGGCGCCACCGCGCTGGGCGTCGTAATAGTGGTAGACGAGCAGGTCGCCGTCCACGTCCGGGAGGATGTCCTGGCCGCCCGGCCCGACCACCCGGGAGCCGTGGCTCTCCAGGACCGGGGTGCCGCCCCCGTCCAGCAGGCGGTTGCCCTGCTGGTCCGTGAACGGCCCTGTGGGGCTCGACGAACGGCCGACCCTGATGCGGTACGTGCTGTCGGTGCCCGCGCAGCAGGTGCCGTACGAGCTGAAGAGATAGTAGAAGCCGCCGCGCCGCACCAGCGTCGGGCCCTCGATGCCGCCGCCGGCGGAGGCCAGCCGCACGGGGGCCGCGCCGGACGCGGGCTTGCCGGTGGCCGGGTCCAGCTCGATCTGGTGGATGCCGGTCCCCCAGGAGCCGAACGTGAGCCGCCAGCGGCCGTCGGGGTCGATGAGGAGGTCGGGGTCGATGGCGTTGTAGGCCGAGCCGGAGTCCGTGTGCAGGACCTCGCCGTGGTCGGTGAAGCTGCCCGGGGCTCCGGTGGGGCTGGTGGCCAGGCCGATCGCCGAGTGGCGGGAGCCGAAGGTGGAGACGGCGTAGTAGAGGTAGTAGGTGCCGCCCACCTCGGTGAGGTCCGGGGCCCAGGGGTTGCGCTCGGGGGAGTACTCCGCCCACCAGTCCTGCGGCGCGGCGAAGGCGGACCCGGCGTCGGAGAAGGCGGTGCGGTCAGGTGAGGTCCGGGCCTCCAGCAGGCTGTTGGAGCCGTACAGCACATAGCCGCTGTCCGTGCGGACCATGGTCGGGTCGTGGATGCCGGTGTCGCCCGTCACCCGGCCCGGTTCCGGGTACGCTGCCGCGCTGCCCGGGGTGAGGGTCGCCCAGAGGGCGAGGGCCAGGGCGAGGGTGAGGACGGCCGGGGCGAGGGCGGCCCGCCTGGTGTGGAAGCGGGGGCGTCGGGCTGATGTCTGCACGGGAGCCTCCCGTGGTCGAAGGGATCGGGGACGTCTGAGCGGTGTTCACCGGCCCGCCAGTCCCGTGTGGGCGATGCCCCGCACGATCTGGCGCTGGAAGAACGCGAAGACGAACAGCAGCGGCAGCCCGGCGATCACCAGCGAGGCCATCACCTGCGCATAGCGCACGCCGTAGCTGGACTGGACGTTGACGAGGCCGACGGGGAGCGTCATGCCGCCTGGGTCGGTGGTGACCAGGAAGGGCCACAGGAAGTTGTTCCAGGTCTGGATGAAGGTGAAGATCGCGACGGCGGCCAGCACCGGCCGGGACAGCGGCAGCACGATGGTGAAGAACACCCGCCAGCGCCCGGCGCCGTCGCAGAACGCCGCCTCCTCCAGCTCCCGCGGCACCTCCTCGAAGAACTTCACCAGGATGAAGACCATGGCGGGCACGGCCACCTGCGGCAGGATGACGCCCCAGTACGTGTCCACGAGCCCGAGCGCCAGCATCTGAGCGAACAGCGGCGCCATCAGCACCTGCGGCGGCACCATGATCCCGGCGAGTACCAGCCCGTAGAGCAGCCTGCGGCCCCGGAAGGTGGTGCGTGCGAAGCCGTACGCCGCCATCGCGCTCAGCAGCACCGTCAGCGCGGTGGTGACCGTGGCGACATAGGCCGTGTTCAGGATCCAGCGCGGCAGGTCTCCCGCCTCCCACACCTGTTCGTACGCCTCGAAGGTGATCCGGGAGCCGATCCAGGTGAGCGGCGTGTCCACCTCCTCGCCCTGCGGCTTGAGGGAGGTGGCGAACGCGTACGCGAGCGGCAGCACCCACAGCGCGGCGAGCAGCAGCGCGCCCAGCAGCAGCGCCAGACGGCCCGGCGTCCAGCGCGGCCGGCGGCCCGACTCGTGGTCCGTACGGCTTCTCATACGGCGTTCTCCTGGCGGGCGCGGCGGGTGAACCGGAGCTGGAGCAGCGAGATCAGCACGATCAGTGCGAAGAAGAGATACGAGGCGGCGGAGGCGTAGCCGATGCGGTAGCCGGTGAAGCCGTGCTCGTAGACGTACAGCAGCAGCGGGCGGGTGGACTCGTCGGGGCCGCCCCGGGTCATGATGTAGACCTGATCGAAGATCTTGAGCGAGGCGAGCAGCTGGAGGATCACCACCACGCCCGTCGTACGGCGCAGCATCGGCAGGGTGACGCGCCGCAGCCGCTGCCAGGCGTTCGCGCCGTCCAGCTCGGCGGCCTCGTACAGATGGCGCGGGATGGCCTGGAGGCCCGCCAGGTAGAGCAGGAAGTTGAAGCCGACCGTCCACCAGAGGGTGGTGCCCACGATGGAGAGCATCGCGTAGCGCTCGTCGGTCAGCCAGCCGATGCCGGGGTGCAGCCCGACGGTGTCCAGGAGCTGGTCGGCGAGGCCGAAGTCGGACGGGTAGATGATCCACAGCCACAGCAGCCCGACGACGCCGGACGGCAGCAGGAAGGGCGCGAACCAGCTGAGCCGCCACAGCCAGTCGGCGAACCGCAGATGGTGCGCGATCAGCGCCATGGCCAGCCCGGTGAGCACCAGGGGCACGGTCGAGAGCGCGGTGAACCACAGGGTGTTCCACAGCGAGGACCACATGTCGGGGTCCTTCAGCGCCTCGGCGTAGTTGTCGAAGCCGACGAACTCGCCGCCCTGGCCTGTGATGTTGTCGGAGCCGAGGCTCATCTTCAGGCCCAGCGCCAGCGGCCAGAGGAGGAAGAGGGCGTAGAAGGCGAAGAACGGCGCGACGAAGGCGAGGCCGTGCTCGGTCCAGTGGCGGCGGGTCCTCATGCGCCGCTCCGGCCGGGCGGCTCCGGCTCGCCCAGCGGGCTGGGGGTGTCCAGCAGGTCGCGCAGCCGGGACTTGGCCTCCTCCAGCGCGCCGCGCGGCGAGCGGCTGCCGGTGAGGACCCCGGAGAAGACGGACCCCAGCTCGATCCACATCCGGGAGGCCGAGCCCGCGAACCACGCGGGCGGGTCCAGCGCGACGTCGTCGATGACGTCCCGGTACGCGGACTGCGGCTCCAGCCTCCGGTACGCGGGGCGGTCCAGGGTCGGCAGATAGGCGGGGACGTGGCCGCCCTTGGCCCACTCCACGCTGTGCCGCAGCATCCAGGCCACGAACTGGTGCGCGGCCCGGTTGCCCGCGCCGCCGCGGCCGTCCTGGTGCGGCAGGACGAAGGTGTGCGAGTCGGCCTGCGCGGCCCGGCTGCCGAACAGGGCGGGCACCCGGGTCATGGAGAAGGGCAGCTTGTTGTTCTGGAAGGTGGACACCTCCCACTCGCCGTTGAGGTAGAAGCCGGTGTCGCCCGCGTTGAAGATGCCGACGCTGCCCTGGTAGTCGGCGCGGCGCACCAGCAGCCCGTCGTCGCCGAGCCGCCGCAGGTACTCCAGGACGCGCAGCGCCTTGGCGTCGTCGACGGCGAGGCGGGTGGCGGTGGGGTCGAGGAG